>CAZJCT010000004.1:0-63088 GCA_964544675.1 uncultured Sphingobium sp. | reverse complement strand
CCGCCAGGGTCCCGCCTTTGCCGATCCGGGTCTCCTCTTCGAGGCGTGTCACCAATATCGAAGATGGAATTTGGATATCCAGCTTTGAAACCGGCGAGTTTGTTCGTCTTGCACGCAGTGGGGAGATTACGGATATCATCTCTTTGCCGGGCCATATTGCGTTCTCGTGCGTGCTCGGCGGTGACGACGGAAAGACACTTTTTGCTGGCGCCTATGATGGGACGATCCCACAGATTCTCGGAAACGAATTCAGAGCTTTTGTGGGGACAGTGCGGGTTGAGGTCGCGGGGCCTTCGCAAGCTAGCGCTCTCTGAATTCAGCGCATAGCCCCGCATTGTTGAGAGGAAAAAGGGCTGGCTGGTCTGCGGGGTGGGCTCGCTCGCCGTCACCCTGGCCCTAGCTGACCCTTAAATCCGCCTCCTCCGCACACATCGTAGCGAGAAAATCGATGAACAGCCGCACTCGGGAAGGCATGCGTCGGCCAGCGGCAGTAACCGCGTTGATGGGGAAGGGCGGCGGCGCATACTGGTCCAGAATGCGTACGACCTCACCCGAGGCCAGCACATCCGTGAACAACCAGCTTGCGTGATGAGCAATACCGAGACCCGCGAGGACTGCCCCACGGACATGCTCGGCGTCATTGGTGCGGAACGGTCCCATGCCGTCGACCGTGACCTGCTCGCCGTCTACGTTGAAACCCCACCCTATGACATCGCCCTGGTAGACATAACTGATACGCTGGTGGCTGCGCAGTTCGTCCAACGTTCTTGGCGTGCCGTGCCGGGCAAGATAGTCGGCGGAGGCGAGAGTTATCATTTGCATTTCGCCGATACGCCGGGAGATGAGCGCTGAATCCGAAAGGCGCCCGATGCGGATGGCGACGTCGATTCCCTCTTCAATAAGGTCAACGTGCCGCCCGGAAACTTCCATCTCGATTGCAACGTCCGGAAAACGGTCCCTGAAACTCAAGAGCCGGGGAATGACGAACATCCTTCCGAAGGCTGGCGAGACGGTCACGCGGACCAGGCCCGACGGGACCGACTGCCCTTCAAGGATCCTCTCTTCAGCGGAGTCGAGGTCCTGAAGGATACGGACGGTGGCCTCGTAGTAATCCTGTCCCGCCGGCGTCACGGCAAGGGTACGTGAATTTCTCATGAGGAGCTTTGTTCTTAGCCGCGCTTCAAGCGCAGCGAGCTGTTTGCTAACCGTCGGCTGGCTGACGTTTAGGTCTCGCGCTGCCCGGGAAAAGCTTCCGCTTTCGACGACGCGCACGAACATGCGCATCGCATCTAGCTTATCAGTCATTCATGTTCCGAACGAGAATAGCAGGCATAGCTGTTTCCAATCCTGCTTGTTGCTTAGATGATGTAAATTTGCGGTCCAACGGAGACTTATATGCCCAAATCAAGAGTGTTGATTCCCGATGGAAATCATCCCATTACTATCAACAAATGTCCACTCATGGTTGTCGTCAAAGCAGCATCGCTTTACATCGCGAAGACGAAGCACGCCTTGACCCTTGTCGAATCATCGTATCCGCCCGTGCAATATATACCGCGGTGCGACGTCGATGTGTCGCTGTTGGAGCGCTCGCAGCACACCACTTATTGTCCGTACAAGGGCCAAGCAAACTATTACAGCATACCGGTTCTCGGAGATGCGGGGTTGAACAGCGTGTGGACTTACGAAACACCCTTTGAAGCTGTTGGCGCCATCGCCGGCTGTCTCGCCTTTTATCCCGACCCGGTGTCGATTGAGTTTGTTGATTAACCCGCAGGTTTGACGCAATTCGAATCATTCCGATAGAGAATAGATGATATTCCTATAAGGTCAATATCATTCGGCTTGGGAATGCCCGAAATAGCATTCGACCACCCGAGGACGGGGTGCGACCGAAAGGGAATAGCAATGGCGATTAAGATTTACGGCGATCCCGGCTCGGGCAGCTTACGTCGCGTAACCACCGCCGCGAAGATCATGGGCATTGAGATTGAACGCGTGAACGTCGATCTTTTCAAAGGCGAAAGCCAGACCGACGAGTTCAAATCACGGCTCAATCCCCACGGTTTGACGCCCGTTCTGGAAGATGGCGATCTCATTCTCTATGAGGCGGCCGCGATCAATCTGTATCTGGCGAGCAAGGCAAACTCCCCGTTGGTCGGAACTACGGACAATGATCGCTTTCAGGTTCTTCAGTGGATGTTCTGGTCAGGCGAGCAATGGCGGATCTTCGCAACGACACTTTTCGATGAGCGGGTCGCCAAGACGGTCATGGATCTACCGAAGAACGAACCGGTGATCGCGTTCGCCGAGGAGAAGTTTCGTGCCGCAGCGAAGGTGCTTGACCAGCATCTCGAAGGTCGTAGGTTCATGGTTGGGCAAGCTCTGACCTTAGCTGATTTCGATATTGCGGGGCCTTTCTCCCAGATCGATCGTTCAAAGCCTCCCCTCCGGGACTATCCGAATCTGATGGCCTGGCACGACAATCTGCTACGGTCGGTCCCAGAGTGGGCAGAGACGGGGATCGAGGTCGACAACCGCATGGAAAGCTTCCTGACGAGCGTCGGCGTGAAGTTGTGAGCGTCAAGCCTTTCGTCTGGCCACAGCGCCGGGCCCCTGAAGGGAGCCCGGTACTGGAGCAGGGCGGTATCCGCAAGCAGTGTGAGCGACATATATTTTAAGCCGCCAGTTTCGGGATATATACCTCGCTCAACCGGAGAAACGGATTACGCAAGCATCGGGTGTTGCGTGCCCCCGCAACCAACGAAAGCTGCAAAAGCCTTCCGCCAAAACAGACGGGTGCCCACTTCAATGGCTCTCCCCCCGCTTCGCAATTTCAAAGCGAGAATCTGATATTAAAGGAGATACCTTTACTGCCCAGGCGGATTTTCGACCCTTTCCGGCGGTATTCACACCCGGGAGAACAACCGAGTGATGGGGAACCTTGGCCTGTCCTTGAACGTCGGTGTCGAGAGCATCATCGCGCCCAGAAAGTCCCATATCTCACTGATCACCTGAGGAGTATCAGGTTGATCGGAACTGTAGCTCGAACCACAAACTCTCTCGTCCCGGGAATGGCGTACGTGCTGTTCGGACCAACTTGGGGAGTCGCAATGGTCGTGCGGCTGATCGTGACATCGAACGCGCGCTATACCCCGATCTGGCGCTTGCGTCCGAAAGGGCGTCCACAGACGTCATTCGTTCACTTCAACGCTGGAAGCGGCATTGCGGCTGGGTTGGTGCGTCCACCACGACAGCGATGCGCGCAACCGCGCGCCGATCACTTCTCCCGCGCCGCCTGCTCGATCCTGGTCTGGATGGGGGACAGCAGATAGGAGATGATCCGCCTGCGCCCGGTCTTTATGTCGACCGTCGCCGACAGCCCGGGTGAGAGCGCCATGGTCCGCCCGTCGGCGACGATGTTCGTGCGGTCCAGCAGGATGGTGGCCATATAGACCTGCCCGAGCTTTTCGTCGGGCACCGCGTCGCGACTGATCCTGGCGACGCGGCCGGGAACGGCACCGTAGCGGGTGAACGGGAAGGCCTCCAGCTTCACGGCCGCGCCCTGGCCGACATGGATGAAACCCACGTCCTTGTTGAGAACGCGTGCCTCCACCTCGATCCCGTCGTGCGCCGGGACCAGCGTCATCAGCGGCTTGGCCGCCTCGACCACGCCGCCGATGGTGTGAACCTGTACCTGCTGGATGGTCCCGTCGGCGGGCGCCAGGAGCCGCTGGAACCGGTTCTTCTGTCGCGCCTTCGTGACCTCCTCGCGGCGCAGGATGGCGTCCGCCTCTGCCTTGGCCAGTTCGGCGAGCACGGTGTGGCGCGCCTGCTCGCGTGTTTGCAGGATCTGCTGGCCCGCCTTGCGCGCTTCCGCCAGCGCGCGCGCCTGCTGCGTGTGCGCGATGTCGCGATCGCCCGCCTCCTGTCGGCGCTGGCGCTGCAGTTCGAGCAGGCGAAGCCCGGGCGCATAACCGCGCGCGTCGAGACCGCGCATGTTGTCGAGTTGCCGGTCGAGGATCGGCACCGTTTCGTCCAGCTTGGCGATCTGCGCCCGCGCGCCCGCCGCATCGGCAAGCGCGGAAGCGCGCGCGGCGGCAAGCCCGGCGCTGGTCGCGTCCACCTCGGCAAGTTGCGCCTCGATCAGGCGGCGTTGCGTGGCGACCACGTCGGGGGAGGTTCCCGGCGGCGGATCGAAGCGAATGCCCCTGCCGGCCAGCGCATCCGCCAGCGCCCGGCCGCGCGCTACGTCTAGCTCTGCCGTCGCCAGCGCCTTCTCCGCCTGCGCGAGATCGGCGCCCGACAAGGTGGGATCGAGATCGATGAGCGGCTGGCCTTTGCGCACGACGTCGCCGTCGCGCACATGGATGGCGCGCACCACGCCGGCGTCAGGCGACTGGATGAGCTTGACCTTGCCCGTCGGGATGAGCGTGCCGGGCGCCGAGGCGACGATATCGACCCGTCCCAGGATCGACCAGGCGAGCGCGACGACAAACACGCTGACCAGCAGCCAGGTCACGATCCGCCATGTCGGACTGACCGGCCGCTCGATCACTTCGAGCGCGGCAGGCAGGAAGTCGGTGTCGGTTGAGCGGAGGGCAGTCCGGCGGCGCTCCCTGTCTGCGGCCAGCGCGTCCCTGACGACCCGCCAATGATGCCCCCAGCCGCTCATGTGCCGTCTCCGCGACCCAGCCCCGCCTGGCGCCGGTGCAGGTCGGCATAGCGGCCATTGGCGGCGAGCAGTTCGGCATGATTGCCGCGCTCGACCAGCCGCCCCGCCTCCAGCACGATGATGCTGTCACAGGGTCGCACCGCCGACAGGCGATGCGCGATGATGAGCACGGTGCGACCTGCGGTCATGGCCTTGAGATTGGTCTGGATGATCTCCTCGCTCTCCGCATCGAGCGCAGAGGTCGCCTCGTCGAGGATCAGGATGCGGGGCTGGGTCACCAGGGCGCGGGCGATGGCGATCCGCTGTCGCTGGCCGCCGGAGAGGTTGGTGCCGCGCTCCTCGACGGGCGTGTCATAGCCCTGCGGCAAGCGAACGATGAACTCATGCGCGCCGGCCAGGGTCGCGGCATGGATCACCTGCTCAAGCGGCATGGCAGGATTGGCCAGCGCGATATTCTCGCGGATCGATCGGTTGAACAGCAGATTTTCCTGAAGCACCACGCCGACCTGCCGCCGGAGCCATGCCGGGTCGATCTGCGCCACATCGACACCGTCGATCAGCACCCGGCCGGACGCGGGGACGTACATGCGCTGGAGCAGCTTGGTGAGGGTCGACTTTCCCGACCCCGAGGAGCCGACGATGCCGAGTGTGGAGCCCGGCGGAATGTCGAGCGTCACGCCGTCGATCGTCATCGGCCCGTCGAGCCCGTAGCGGAAGCGGACATCCTCGAACGCCACATGCCCCCGGATCGCGGGCAGTGCGACCCGGCTGCCCGCACCCGGCTCCATCGGCTGGTTGAGCACGTCGCCCAGTCGTTCGATGGCAATGCGCACCTGCTGAAAGTCCTGCCAGAGCTGCGCCATGCGGATGACGGGGCCGGACACGCGCTGCGCGAACATGTTGAAGGCGACGAGGCCGCCTACGGTCAGGTCCTGCGCAATCACCGCCCTGGCACCGAAATAGAGGATGAGCGCCATGTTGATCTTGGAGATGAGCTGGATGAGCTGGCTGCCGGTGTTGCCGAGGTTGATGACCTTCTGGCTTGCCATGCTGTAGCCTGCGAGCTGGCGCTCCCAGCGATCCTGCCACTGCGGCTCGACCGCGCCGGCCTTCACCGTCTGGATGCCGCCCACGCTTTCGACGAGCAGGGCGTTATTGGCCGCGCCGCGTTCGAACTTTTCCTCGATACGCGCGCGCAGCGGCCCGGTGATGAAGATCGCCACCGCGAAATAGCAGGGGATGGTCAGGATCGTGATGAGAAACAGCTGCGAGCTGTAGAACCACATCACCACGAGGAACACGACGGTGAACAGGGGATCGACCAGAACCGTCAGCGAGGCGTTCGTCAGGAACTCGCGGATGGTCTCCAGCTGGCGGACGCGCATCGTGATATCGCCCACCCGCCGCGCCTCGAAATAGCCGAGCGGCAGCGCCAGCAGGTGGCGGAACAGCTTGGCGCCAAGCTCGACGTCGATCTTCTGGCTCGTTTCCGAATAGAGCCGCGTTCGCAGCCAGCCGAACGCCGTCTCCCACAGGCTCACCGCGCCGAAGCCGATGACGAGGATGGTCAGCGTATCGAGCGTATTGTGCACCAGCACCTTGTCGATGACGTTCTGGAAGAACAGGGGCGACGCAAGCCCGAGCAGGTTGATGCACAGCGTCACCAGCAGAACCTCGCCGATCAGGCGGCGATATTTGACGATCTGCGGGATGAACCAGCTGACGTCGAAGGCGCGGCTGGTGCCCCCGATCCCTTCGCGGGTGGTGACGAGCAGCAATTCGCCCGACCACATCGCGTCAAGCGCCTCGCGCCCGACTTTCATCACCTGCGCCTGTACGCCGTCGATGCTTCGCCGGACCGGCTGGATCAGCGCCTCGCCACTGGCGACGCGGCCAATGATGAACCAGCCGTCGGGGCCGTTGGCGAGCGCGGGCAGCGGCGTGTTGGGCAGGCGGTCGAAGCGCGTGCGCACCGACTTGGCGCGGACCTCCTCCTGCCGTTTGGCGAGTCGCTTCAGGTCATCCGCGTCGACGGGCCGATAATGGCCGAGTTCGTGGCGCAACTGCACCGGATCGACCGCGATGCGATGCATCGCCAGCAGCGTCGCGAAGGCGATGAGACCGCTGTCATCCAGCGGCGCTTCCAGCTCGGCGGCAGGGGAGATGTCGGCCATCAGCGGCGATCCGAAACGGGCGCGCCGCTGGTATCGGGACGCGGCATCGACGGGTTTTCGCCGCTCCAGTCGCGGCTGGCCGGCTCGACGGACGCGGCTCCAAGCGGCGGGGGTGTGGCCGGGAGCGGCGGCCGTTCGAGCGGCTGGGGCCGGGCATCCGGCGTCACGAGACGATCGATCGTGCGCACCGTGCCGTCCAGCAGGTCTTGCGCGCGGCGCTCGGCCGTCTCCGTGTGGCGCACCGGATCGTGGAGCCTGTTGCCGGTCATGATCTTCGCTATCTCCAGTTGCCCGATGTGCCGTAGCAGGCCTGCCCGCGCGACATAGCCGTCATGTTCCGAGGACAGCAGCGCAACCTGCGCGTCGCGCAGGCTGTTCTGGGCAAAGAGCACGTCGAAGGTCGAGCGCAGCCCGGCACGATATTCGGTGAAGGTCCCCTCGTAAAAGATGCGCGCCGCCTTGATCTGCGCCTCCTGAACGCTGCGGTTGCGGTCCGCCGCGACCAGCTGATTCCAGGCACCGACGATGTTCTGCACCATCTGGCGGCGCGCCGCCTCGACACGGAAGCGGTCGGCGCTGTTGCGGTCCAGCGCCTGATCGACCCCCGCCGCGACCCGCCCCCCGTTGAGCAGGGGAATGGTCAGCGTCGCACGGCCCGACCAGCTCAGATCCTGATCATGCGCGCGGACGGCGGAGACCGGTGCGGTCGTGCCCGCGGTGCCACGCAGCGCGACGGTGGGTCTGCCCACCGCGCGCGCCGCCGCAATCCGTGCGCGGCTGGCCTTCTCCGTCTCGACCGTCTGCGCGAGATCGGGGTTCATCATGACCGCGGTTTCGAAGGCCTCGTCGAGGCTCGCCGGCACCAGCGGCATCGGCGGCAACGTGGCCAATAGGCCCGGCTGTCGCCCGACCAGCGCCGTGAAGCTGGCACGGCTCTGCTCGACCTGCGCGCGCGCCGCATTGGCGACGGTCCGCGCGGTTTCGAGCTGGGTCTGCGCCTGCGCGATGTCGGTGCGGGTGAGTTCGCCCGCATCGCGCCGCGCGATCACCTCGTCGAGCATGGCGGCGAGCGTGTTTTCGGTCTGCTCGCGGATCGCCAGCGTGCGGCGGTCGCGCTGAAGGTCCGCGCAGGCGGTGATGAGGGAGAGGAGCAGGTCGCCCTCGCCCGCGCGCAGGGCCTCCCGCCCTGCCAGTATGTCGCCGCGTGCCGCGGCAATGCCCGCAGTGGCGCGCCCCCCGGTCGAAAGCGGCTGATCGACGATGATCTGGGCGCCGAGATCGTCCCGGCGATCATTGCCCGCGCGCCCCAGCCGCGCCACAGTCGCAAGACCCGGATCGGTGAAGGCGTAGCCGGTCGTCACCTCGACCCGCGCCGTGGCGCGCGTGTCGGCGAGCGCAAGGCCCAGCGCATCGTCGATGCCGCGCAGATCGTAGCGCCGCGCGTTGAGCACCGGATTGGTCGCGTAGGCATCCGCAAGTGCGGCGGCGAGGCTGTCGTCGGGCTCGGGCTCGGCGACCGCTTCATCGAACGGGATGGTAGGCGCGGGATAGGTTTCGTGAACGCGCCCGGCCGCCTTCGCCGCGGCCTGTGGCGAAGGCGGGACCATTGCCGCCGAAAGCAGCGTCGGCCACGGACACAGCAGGAATATCGGGGCGAGGCGGACCGCCCGGCGCAGCATCGTCAACCGAACTGTTCCTCGCCAACGCATCCCCGGTGCCGCGCATGGGCCAGCGCCTCGCCCAGACCGTCCAGCAGGAAATGCCGGGGCGGGGCACCGAATTGCGGCGCGATCCACAGATGGTGCACGCCCTCCAGCCGGTTGACCGGCACCCAGACGACATCCTCCCCGCCAGTCGCGACATTATGCCGCGCCAGTTCGGGCAGGAGGTCGCGATACGCGATCGGCGGACCATCATCGAGCCGGATGACCGCACCGGCCACGCTCGCCTGACGGGTAAAGCGAAAGCCGACCGCGCCGGGGCGATAGCGCGCACGGCCGTTCCGCAGATGCAGCGTGCAGCGAACCGCGGCACTGAACCGCTCCTCGGCGACAGTGAGCCGCCAGCCACCCGCATCGAAATGCGAGCGCACGACCGCCCCCGCCGATGCCATGCCAGGCACGAGCGCAAGGCCAAGCAGCGGCAGCAGCCGACGGCACTGAAATCGCGAACGGTCCTGCGCCATCACACCTCAGACAAAGCGCGCGTCGTCCGCGGTGAAACTGGACAGCGCGACATTCCTGAGCAGCAATTCATTGCTGCTGTCCAGCGTGATGACGAGATCGCTGCCCTGCTGCCGCGTCGCCCCCAGCAGATGCGCCCAGTCGTCAAACACGCCGCCCTCGAACTGGAGCACGTCCTTCCGGCTGCCACTCGCGGTGAAGTCGTGGATCGTCTGGAAGCCGAAGCCGTTCTGGAAGACGAAGGTGTCGGAACGGATGCCGCCATGGAGATTGTCTCCCGGTCCGCCAACCAGTGTGTCACCGGCCGGGCCGGCCAGCAGCGTCATGTTGCCCGCGCTGCCATCAAGGCGAGCCGGAAGCGCGCCACCGGTGATCGTCTGGCCCGCCGCGCCGGTGATGCTGTGCAGCACCGTCGAGAGGGTGAGCGTCGCCGAACCGAAGCCGCCACGGCCATCAGCGATCTTGTAGGTGAAGGAAGCGGGACCGATCGCCGTCGCCCTGGGGGTGAAGACGATATCCCCCCCGACGAGCTGAACGCTGCCGCCGACCGCCCCGCTGACGGCGGAAATCGAGAGCGTGTCGCCCGGATTGGGGTCGCGCGCAGCGGCGAGCAGATCGGCACCGTTGATAGTGAGCGGCGTCCAGTTGTCCGTGACATAGCCGTCGAGGTTGGCCGCAGACGGCGCGTAATTGACGCCCTTGACCGTGATTGAGACGGTCTGGCTGGCGCTGCCGCCCTGGCCGTCGGCGATGGCCACCGCATAGTTCAGCGTCACCGTCTCGCCCGCCGACAGATAGTTGAACTGGCTGTCGGGTGCGGAGAAGGTCCAGCCGAGGGTGCCGGCGGTGGTACCCGAAGGCTCGGTCAGCGTGCCAAGGCTGAGCCAGCCGAGCATGGTCGCGGCATCCGCCAGGCCCGTCGTGACGCCGGTCGCGCCGACACCGGCAATGCTGGCGCCATGCGTGTCGGCATGATCGGCGTCGGTGAAGCGGATCGCGCCGGTCGCAACGTCGGGCGTAGTGACGTCGGGCAGGGTGGGACGGCCGGTGATCGTTGCCTTGGCGACAGTGCCGGTGGCGATCACCGGGGCGTCATTGCTGCCGGTAATGGTGACGACGACCGTCTCGTCGATGCTGGCGCCGAGATTGTCCTTGAGCGCCACCGTATAGGTGAGCGTCGCCACCTGCCCGGCGGCGAGATAGTCGAAGCTGCGGTCGGGCGCGGCGAAGGTCCATCCTGCCGAGCCCGGCGCGGTGCCCGCCTGTTCGACCACAGTGCCGCCCTTCAGCCAGGCCAGCATGGTCGCGGCGGATGGCAGCCCGGCAACGACGCCGGTCGCCGACACGTTCAGCGCCGTCAGGCTGTGGCGGTCGCCCAGTTCCGCATCGCTGAACAGGATTGCGCCGTTCGCGCTGTCGAGTGCCTTGCTGCCCGTGGTCAGCGCGCGCTCGGTCACCGCGCCGCCGAGGGTCGAGCCCGGCTCGGCGACGGGAGTGTGATTGGCGGTCCCGCTCACGGTCTCAACGATATTCGCGCTCGCCGTGGACGTGCCGTCGCTGACTGTCAGCGTGACGGTGTCCGCGCCCAGCGCGTTGCTCCTGTATGTCAGGCTGGCGAGCGTCGCGTTGATCGACGCGAGCGTGCCGGTGATGCCGAGCAGCCTCGAGTCCTGCCCGCTGACCACCGCATCGCCCGCGCCGATGGCGCTGAGCCTGCCGAGGATCGCCGACACCGTGACGGTCAGGTGCAGGCCGTCATCACCATAGGCGACGCTGACCCCGTCGATCGCAGTGACCGTGCTCCTCCGCGCGATCTGGTCACCGGGGACGGCGATGCTCGGCGGGGTGTCCGGCGCGCCGATGCGCAGATTGACGCGTCCCGTACCGACAAGGCCGGTGGGATCGACGATCTCATAGTCGAACCACGCATCGCCGGTCGCCCCGGCGGCAAGGCTGACCGCGAAGACGCCGCCGCCGGTGTCGGTGACCGTCACGTTGCTGGCCGTCACGATCCGGCTGAACGCGGGCACATGCCCGTCGGCATCGTAATCGTTGAACAGCAGGTCCGTCGCGCGGACGGTGAGCGGCTGACCGGCGACGATGGCGTAGCGGTTCTCGGCCGCGACCGGCGCATCGTCCACCGGCGCGATGGAAACGACCAGCGCGCGCACAGTCTCGACAGCGCCGTCGGATGCGGCGAGCTCCAGTTCGATCCCGCCGTTGAAGTCCGCAGGCGGCTGGCCCGAGATGGTGCGTGTCGCCCGGTCGAAACGGAGCCAGCCCGGCAGCGCGGTGCCGCTGGCTCCGCGCAGCTCGACGATGAGCGCATCGCCGTCCGGATCGCTGAAGCTATCCACCGGGAGCGTGTAGCGGAACGCCATATCCTCGATCCCGGTGATGACCGGGAGCGCCCGGATCACCGGCGCGTCGTTCACCGCTGCGATGGTGATCGCGACGCGCGCGGTCGATGTCGCGCCGGTCGAATCGACGATCTCATAGTCGAACCAGGCTTCGCCGTTGGCGTCGGCATCGGGCGTGATGACGATCTGGCCGATGCCGTTGTCGATCACGCTGACGCCCTGGCTGCCGACGATACGGCTGAGGACCATCGCCTGCCGATCGACATCATGGTCGTTGGCGAGGATCTGGGTCGTGAAGAGCGTGAGGGCGGTGTCCTCGACCATATCGAGGCTGTCCGCCGCCGCGACCGGCGCGTCGTTGACCTGAAGGACCGTGACGCTGACCGTGGTGGGGATGGCAAAACCCGACTCGTTGGTGATCGCGTAGCTCAGCGTCGTTGTGCCGAAATAATCGGCGTCGGGGGTGAACCGCCACAGGCCGCCGCCCAGGCTCTCCACCACGCCGTTCGCGCCGCTGAGGCCAAGGAAGACGGGCGTGGTGCCTTCGGGCACATAGTCGTTGGCGAGGAGCGCCGCCTCGCTGATCACGATGCTCGTATCCTCGAGCAGCTCGAAGCCGCGGTCGGAGACGGCGATCGGCAGCTCGAACTCGGGCTTCACGATGATCGAGACGGTGCCGACGCGGTCGGCGCCATGCTGATCGGTCACGCGATAATGGAAGGCGGCATTGCCGTAATAGCCCGGCCGTCCGACGAAGACGGCCGTGTCGCCAACCATCGAGACGCTGCCATTGTCGCCGTCGAACACATCGACGATCCGGAAGCTGTCGCCCTCCACGTCGCGGTCGTTGGCGATCAGGTCGGCAAGGCTGATGACCAGCGGCTGGTCCTGATCGGCCAGATACAGGCCGTCCGGATTGGCGACCGGCGCGTCGTTGACGGCGGCGATGTCAAAGGTGAAGCCGCGTGTCGTTGTCCGGCGACCGTCGGTGATCGTGTAGAAGAAGCTGACCGGTCCGGTGACATTCTCGTCAGGGACGAACTGGTAGCGGCCGTCGGGCAAGCGAAGGATGCGGCCGTCCGCCGCGTCGGTCGACAGCGAGACGAAGCGGATTGCATCGCCATCGGGGTCGCTGTCGTTGGCGAGCAGCTGCGCGGCGGTAAAGACGAACGGCACGTCTTCGACCGTGCCGAACACATCCGCCCCGATCACCGGCGCGCGGTTGGTCGAGCGGACGTTGATCTCGACATGGCCCGTGCTGATCCCGTCGACATCGTCGGTCACCGAATAGTCGAAGCCCGCAATGCCATCCCAGTTGGCGGTCGGCGTGAAGCGGATCGTCGTCCCGTCGAACGTCACCGTCCCGTTGACCGGGTTCAGCACATCGAGGAACCGGATCGCATCGCCGTCCACATCGCTGTCGTTGGCGAGCAGCTGGTCCGGGGTCAGGATGAGGACCGTGTCCTCCGTGCCGTCGAAACGGTCGGTCACGGCGGCGGGCGGGTCGAAGCGCGAGGTGACGGTGATGTCGACCGCACCGGTGACGCTGCCCTCATGATCGTCGGTCAGAATGTACTGGAAGCCGTCCTGTCCCGAATAGCCGGCATTGGGCGTGTAGGTGATGCTGGCGCCATGACCGTCGAGGAAGTGGCCCGCGCCGGCGCTCTGGCTCGCGCCGCCCAGCGTGCGGGTCCAGACGATGCCGTAGGTCGCCCGGATCTCGATCGGCACCGTGGCGACGATCCGTCCGGTCGCGCCGTCGAGCACCATCCAGTCGGGCAGCGCGTTCCCGTCGGCGAGAGTCGCCGTCCAGATCGCGCCGTCAAGCGCCGGCAGGGCGGGCGCGTCGAGCGTGACGCTGGCTAGCGCGATGTCGAGCGTGCCGTTGTCGGTCGAGCCGATGCCCGTGATGCGGAGGCGGTCGCCGTCGTCATCGCGGTCGTTGGCAAGCAGGTCGGCGACGAGGAAGCTCACCGATTCCGCCTCGCGCACCGTCTGGGTGTCACGACCGGCCACGGCCTGTTCGCGGGTCGGATTGACGTTGAACAGGATCGTCGCGGGGCTGGACGATACCGCACCCTTTTCATCCGCCGCGCTGTAGCGGATCGCCACCGTGCCGTTGAAGTCGACAGGCGTGGAGAGATCGAGGCGCGCGGCCGCTGTCCGGCTTAGGAACCCGCCGAGATGATCGGTGTCGAGATGATAGGTCGGATCGACCGCCACCTCGGTCAGCACCGCGAAGCTGGGCAGGCGCGTGCCATCGCCGACGATGTCGATGCGCGCCGGAACGACGCCGACGAAGCTCGGCGGCGGGGTCCCCGCGAAGCTCAGCGTATCGGGATCGAAAGCGAGCCAGGACGGCAGCGGTGCACGGCTCTCGCGCGTCGCGGCGATGCCGGTCGCCCCGTCGAGGTCCAGCGCGAAGAGACCCTGCGCAGCGAAATAGGGATCTCCCGCGAGCAGCGCGTTGATCCGGGCCAGTTGCGCGTCGATGGCCAGTGCCGGGTCGATGAGGAACTCGAGCGTGAAGCCGCGCTTTGCCGCGTCGAACACATCTTCCGGCAGCGTTTCGGCAGCGGGGGTGAAGATGACCTGCACCCTCGCCACCGCATCGCCCGCTTCGGGCGCGAAGTCGGTGAGCGCGAGCGTCCGGCTGGCCGCGTCGAAGGCGAGCCATTCGGGCAGCGCGCGCCCGCTCGCCAGACCCGCCGAGAACTGCCCGTCGCCCAGGGCGAACAGCGCGAGGTGGCTGTCATAGACGACGCTCGCCGTACCGTCGGCGAAGTCCACGGGCGCCAATGTCACGATGTCGTCGAAGATCACCGGCGCGGCGTTGGCGTCGGCCGGATCGCGCCAGGTGAAATGGAGCACGACGTCGAACGGCAAGGCCGCGCCCTGGGGCGGCGTGCCGCTGAACAGGCGGGTGGCCGGGTCGAAGCTGAGCCAGGCCGGAGCGGCGCTGCCGTCGCCCAGCGTCAGGACGACGCTCGTTCCGTCGGCGAAAGACTCCGCTCCGAACTCATGAGTCTCGGCGAAGGGCTGGCGCACGATGTAGCCGCTCATCACCTCGGCCGCGAACGACAGGCCGCCCGCGAGCGCGCCGAACTGGTCGCCCTCGATGGTCAGGCGATGGACATGGACCGCGCCATTGGCCGGGTCGCGGAGGAACAGCGCCACTTCGACCGCCTCGGTGTCCACGGGCGGCACGCCGGCGAATGTCATGGTCGCGGCATCGAAATAGAGCCAGTCGGGCAGCGGCTCGTTGTTGGGCGACAGCGCCTCGACCGTATAGCTCGCCGACAGATAACGCTGGTCGAACACGCCGAGAATGCTGCTGGCGTGGTAGAAGATGACATCGCCCTGAAGGTCGAGATCGTTGCCGAAGGCTTCGGCCGGGATCACATAAAGCGGCGCATCCTCCAGCCCGGTGACGAGATCGTCGCGCAGCACTGGCGCGTCGTTGCGCGGCAGGATGGTGATGTGGGCACGCGCCGTCGCGGTACCGCCACGGCCGTCGCTGATCGTATAGTCGAAGGCGGCAGCGCCGTTATAGTCGGGACGGGGACTGAATTCGATCATCCCGTCGTCGCGGATGCGGACCTTGCCGTTGTCGGCAAAGCGCGCCACGCTTTCCAGCGTGATCGTGTCGCCATTCTCGTCGCTGTCGTTGGCGAAGAGGCGCGCCGGATCGATGACGAGGACGGTGTCCTCCAGCGTCTGCAGGCCATGGTCGTCGCGCGCGACCGGCCGGTCGTTGAGCGGACGGATCTTGAGCACATAGGAAAGCGTCGCGCTCGCACCCAGCGCGTCGATCACCTCGAAGTCGATATGGCCGGGGCCGATCGCTTCGGGCGTGTACAGGAATGCCTGCGCGGCATCGTCCCAGACGATGCTGCCATTGTCGGCCGGGTTCGCATCGGCACCCGGATGCAGGCCGACGAAGCTCACCGCGTCGCCTTCGATGTCGTAGACGCTGGCCATGAGGTCGGCGATGGTGATGGCCGACGTCGTCTCCAGCCTGACCTGCCGTTCCTGCCGTGCGAGGCGCGGCGCGTCGTTGACCGGGTTCAGATAGACTTCGACCTTGGCTGTCGATGTCGCGCCTGCACTGTCGGCGAGCACATATTCGAAGCCCGCGAAGCCGAAATGGTCGGGAAGCGGCTTGAACTCGATATACTGGCCGTCGATCTTCCAGGTCAGGTTGGTCGCCGGCCCCTCATAGTCCCGGCGGTCCCAGTAGGGATACAGGTCATTGCCCTCGACGTCCCTCAGCGGCCGGGCGCTGACGATGGTGAGCGGCTCGAACGCCTTGTCTCCATCGACATCATAGTCGTTGGCGAGAAGGTTATCGATGCGGATCCGCAGGATCGTGTCCTCAGAGCCGGTGATCAGGGCATCGTCGACGCCCACCGGCGCATCGTTGACCGGAGCCAGATTGACCTCGACCCGTGCCGTGGATTCGCGGCCGAAATCGTCGCGTACCGTATAGTCGAAAAATGCGTCGCCATTGTAGTGCTGCGCGCCGGTGAAGACGATATTGCCGCTCGCGTTGATGCGCACGCTGCCATTGACGGCATTGCTCACCGAAACGAGCGTCAGCGCGCCGTCATAGCCCGCCGATATGTCGTTGGCGATCAGCGTCGCGGGGTTGATCACCGCCGGCACGTCCTCGATGCCGAGACGGTAGATGTCATCCGCAGCGTTGAGGCGACCCGCTCTGGTGAGCGCCTCGATGCGCGTGCGATCCCAGCTGGTGCCGTCGGCGAAGTCGATGAACTCGATGCCGGTTCCGTTGCCGAGGAAGTGGCCCACCACGCGCGCGCTGTCCGTCAGGAACCCGCCGTCATTTTCCAGCTCGACGAGAAGATCGTCGCGGTCCCGGACCAGCGAGACATGCTTGGGCAGGGTGGTCGGCAGCATCACGATCCGGTCAACGCCAGCCACATCGCCAGCGTCGGCGATGCTGTCCGCGTCGCTGTTGAAGCCGAAGATGTAGCGGTCGGACCCGGCACCGCCGGCGATGCTGTCGTCACCATGGCCGCCGTCGAAGCTGTCGTCTCCGGCACCGCCGGTCAGCGTGTCGGCGAAGATCGAGCCCGTCACCTGCTCGATGTTGACAAGCTCGTCGCCCTCGGCGTCGCCGCCCGTGCCCTGGCCGGTGCCGAGATCGATCGAGACCGCCTCATCACTCGTCGAATAGTCGGCGATGTCATAGCCGCCGCGACCGTCCAGATAGTCGGCACCCAGGCGACCCCTCAGGCGGTTGGCGCCGTCGTCGCCCCAGATCGCGTCGTCATGATAGCTGCCCTGGACGATCTCCACGCCGGTGAGCGTATCGCCCTGCGCATCGCCGGTGCCCGCCAGGCCGTCGGCGAGATCGATGGTGATCCCCTGGACCGACAGGCTGTAGTCGGCGATGTCGATGCCGTCGCCGCCGATCAGCATGTCGGCACCGCGCCCGCCGACGAGGATATCGTCGCCCTGACCGCCGTCGAGCACGTCGTCGCCGCGCCCGCCATTGAGCAGGTTGGCGCCCGCATCGCCGGTCAGACTGTCGGCAAGGTCGGTACCGACGAGATTTTCGATTCCGGAGAGCCGGTCGCCCTGTGCGTCTCCGCCAAGGCCCCGACCGTCGAGCAGCGAGACGGTGACGCCCGCCGGGCTGGTCCCGTCGACCGAGAACCATGTCGCAGTGTCGATGCCGTCGCCGCCGTCAAGCCTGTCCGCGCCCGCGCCGCCGTCGAGCAGGTCGTTGCCCGTGCCACCGTCGAGCGTATCGGTGCCGCCCCGGCCGATCAGCACATCGTTGCCGGCACCGCCAATGAGGCTGTTGGCCTGATTGGCGCCGGCCAGTTCGTCCGACCAGTCGCTGCCGACGAGATCCTCGATGCCGGCATAGACATCGCCCTCGGCATGGCCGCCCTGGCCGACGCGCGCCTCCAGGTCGGCGCGCACGGCGACCGCAGACAGCGCGAAGCTGATCACGTCGCGCCCGCTGCCGCCGTTGATCACATCGGCACCCAGCCCGCCGTCGATCCGGTCGTTGCCGCTGCCCGCATCTATGACGTCGTTGCCGTCACCGGCCTCGATCTGGTCGTCGCCGCCGAGGCCGAGGATCGAGTCGGCGCTGCCGCCGGTGCGGATGCTGTCGGCAAGCGCGCCACCCTCGACATAGTCGACCTTGCCGGTGCCGATCAGGGTACCTGAATAGCTGCTCTGGACGCTGGCGAGGGCGAAGCCGGTGTCGGTCAGCCCGCCTGCGTCCCTGATCCGGTATTCGATACTGACATTGCCGGTGAAGCCCGCTGCGAAGCGAACGACCACAAACTGCTCGCCGCCGAAGCTGACGATGCTCGCCGTGCCGGCCGAGACGCGCTGGCCCTGCGCCAGAGCGGCCGGATCCCATACGCCCAGGATCGCGTCGAAGGCGGGACGGGGGCGATCGGGCTCGTCGAGATCGACATCGGCCACGCCGTCGCCGTCGCGATCAACCTGCTCGATATCGAAGTCGTTGAAGACCAGATCGGCGACGCGGATGACGAGCGGGATGTCGAGCGGGGTGACGAAGCCGCTGTCGTCGACAACGGTCGGATCATCGTTGGACGCGATGATGGAAATGCGCACGTCCGCCGAGGCGTTGCCGTCGATATTGTCCGTGATCGTGTAGCGGAAACCGCCCGATACGGTCGCGTTGGCGTCGGGCGTGAACAGCAGGTCGCCGTCGGCATTATATTCGAGTGTTCCGTTGACGCCGTGCTTCAGCGACCAGTTGAGGAACTCCAGCGGGCTGCCGTCGATATCATAGTCGTTGCCGAGCAACGCGACGATCGGGATGACGGTCGGCACATCCTCGAACACGAAGATGGTGTCGTCGGTGGCGACCGGCGGCGCGCCGCCCGTGGCGTCGAAATAGAGGGTGACGATGCCGCCATCGACCGCGCCTTCGGGGTCGGTGATCGTATAGGCGAAGCTTGCCTCGCCCCAATAGCCGGCATCTGGCGTGAAGGTGATCCGTCCATCGGCGATGGTAATGTCGCCGTTGATCGCGTCGCGCGCCTGCTCGAAGGTGACGGCGAAGCCTTCCGGATCGGAGTCGTTCTTCAGAAGCTCGATGATCGGAATGGCGAGCGCCACGTTCTGCGTCCCGCGCAGGAAGTAGAACGCTTCGTCGGTGTAGCTGTCGTCCCTGGCTGCGGGCCGGTCGTTGACCGGCTGATAGACGAGCGTAGCACGCGCGGTCGAATAGCCGCCCTGATCGTCGGTGATCGTATAGTCGAACCAGGCGTCGCCGTTGAAATTGGCGTGGGGCTCGAACAGCACCGTGGCGTTTTCGAGCAAGGTCGCCCGACCGCCATGACTTTTCGACACGGCAGTTATGCGGATCGCATCGCCGTCATGCTCGATATCGTTGGCGATAAGCTGGGCGGTCGAGAGGATGACCGGATTGTCCTCCAGCAACGGATCGCCTGCCTGGTTGGTGGTGAAGCGGTCGTCATGCGCCTCCGGCGGATCGTTGACCGGATGGACGGTGATGCTGACCCGCGCAGTCGACGTCGCGCCGGCGAGATCGCGTACCTCATAGTCGAAATAGCCGGTGCCGAAGAAATAGTCGGCCGGGCGGACCTGGATCAGCCCGTCGGCATCGATCTCTACCTGTATGTTGATGCTCGACAGGACCGAACCGAGCGTCAGCCGGTCGCCATCAATATCGCTGTCGTTGCGCAGCAGCGCGGCCGGATCGATCGCGAAGCTCACGCCTTCGTCGGTGACATAGCCGCTGTCGTTGCGCGCCACCGGCGCGTCGTTGACCGGGGTGACATTGATTGAGACCTTGGCCTCGGCACGGCCGCCCTCAGGCGTGTTGGCGACGTAGGTGAAGCTCGCCAGGCCGGTGAAATTGGCGTTGGGCGTGAAGCCGATGGTGCCGTCGCTGGCGAGCGAGGCAATGCCGCCTACCGCGCCATAGACCTGCCCCACGATCATCCTGTCGCCATCGAGATCGTTGGAGAGCAACCGCTCGACACGGATGGTGAGATAATCGTCCTCGGCGACGGTGAAGTCGGTGTCGTCGATCGCCGTCGCCACCGGCCGCACGCGCAATGCCACCGTGCCCGTGGCAAAGCCGCCGCGACCGTCGGACAGCACATAGTGCATATCGGTCGCGCCGTGATAGCCGCCGGTCGCGGTATAGACGATGTCGCCACTGGCGTTGAAAACCGCCATGCCATGCTCGCCGCCATCGACCGAGAAGATCGACAGCGGGTCGTCGTCCGAATCGAAGTCGTTGCGGACGAGATCGCTGGCGCGCAGCAGCAGCGGCTGGCCGGTCGTCACCGAATAGAAGCCGTCGGCATTGGCGACCGGCGCGTGGTTGTCGAGGAGTGTGAGGAGATCGCCGCGGGTCCAGGTGACGCCGTCGGCGAAGCTGTAGCTTTCGATGCCGGTGCCGTCGCCCGCCAGCGCGTTCACGACCGTCAGGCTGTCGTCGGCCGAGGAGGAGAAGCGCAGGATGACCGTCTCGCTGCCCCGGAACTGGCGCTCGACCGAGACTTCGGTGGAGACAAGGCCGCTGATGACGACCGTGTCGGTGCCGCTGGTGCCGCTGTCCTGGACGACGTCATGGCCGTTGCCGCGCGCAAAGGCGTAGGCATCGGAGCCCGCACCGCCCGCCAGGTTGTCGTCGCCCGCCCCGCCTGTCAGGCTGTCATTGCCGTCGAAGCCGTAGACCGCGTCGTTGCCGCCGGTCGCGATGTCGGCCAGCGCGCGAGCGCGCATCGCGTCGCGATCCCAAAGGGTGCCGTCGGCGAACTCGATGACCAGCGTGTTCGAACCGCTGTTGCCGTTGGTGAGCGCATCGCGCAGTACCAGCCGGTCGGTGCCGCCGGTGAAACTGATGACGAGATCGAAACTGTCGGGCCCCGCGCGCACTGCCTTGGCGATATCGGCGACATTGAGGTCGGGCAGACGGACAGTGTCATGGCCGGTGCCAAAGGCGTCGATCCGGTCGTCGCCGTCGCCCCTGCGGTAGATGTAGACGTCGTCGGCGCCTTCGCCCGCGACCAGGTCGTCGCCCGCACCGCCGGTGATGCTGTCGCTGCCGGCCGTGCCGTCGATGATATCGTCGCCGCCGGTCGAGATCGCCGCAAGCAGCCGCGCGCTGATGTCGGCGACGGTCAGGCTGACGGCGCTGTCGGTCAGCAGGATCGTCTCGATGCCCTGGCTGCCGGCGAGGGCGTTGAGCAGGACGATCTCGTCATTGGTGCCCGCAAAGCGGACGACCACGTCGCTGCTGCCGACGCCGCGCCTGCTGAAGCTGAGCGCGTCGTCGGCATAGCCCGTGATTTCGAGCCGGTCGGCGTTGCTGGAGCTGTTGTCGCGGATCGTGTCGCGCCCGTCGCCGCGCGCAAAGCGATAGACGTCGTTGCCGCCCTCGCCGATCAGCGAATCGTCGCCGATCCCGCCCGCGAGCACATTGTCGCTCGCGTCGCCGTGCAGAACGTCGTCCCCGACGCTGGCAGCGCGCGCGAGAATCTCGGCAAAGCTCCACTCGGTGCCGTCGCTGAAGCGCACATGCTCGACCCGGCCGGTGGTCAGCGCGTTTTCGATGGTGATCCTGTCCTCGCCCGCCCCGGCGAAGAAGGTGAACTGCGAGCCGTCCGTATTCTGGCGCACCCGGATCATGTCGGGGGTGAAGCCTGCGCCGAACTCCAGCACGTCGTCGCTGCCGGCGCTGTCCGAAATCACGTCGGCACCGTCGCCCGGTGCGAAGTGGTAGCTGTCGTTGCCCGCACCGCCCTCGAGCCGGTCGACTCCGGTGCCGCCGCGCAGGTGATCGTCGCCGTCGCCGAGCAGCAGGCGGTCGTCGCCGGCCCCGCCATTGACGCTGTCGCTGGCTGCCGTGCCACGAATGCGATCGTCGCCTGGCGTGGTAGCCAGTGCCATCGCGACGAGATCGGCCGGAGTCCAAAGGGTGCCGTCGGCGAAGGCCACCTCGATCGCGAGCGCCAGCGACGGCACGACGCCCAGGTCGATGCGATCGCCGGTCCCGATGATCTCGATCACCAGCGTCTCGCCGCCGGCAACGACGCGGACGTCTGCGGGCGCGATGCCCGCGGCGAAGACGATGCGGTTCGCGCCGTCCACGTCGTTGATCAGGTCCTGCCCGTCGCCACGCGCGAAGTGATAGATGTCGTTGCCAAGCCCGCCGCTCAGCACATCGTCGCCGGTGCCGCCGATGAGCGTGTCGGCAAAGCTCGACCCGGTCAGATCGTCGTTGCCGCCAAGGCCGTCCAGCGTGCCGCCCGAAGGCACGAAACCAGCCGCCGCCTGCAACGTGACATTGTCGAGCGAAACCCCGTCCGGGCTGTTCGCGCCGGTCGAGCGAAAGCGCAGCACATTGTTACCGCCCTGAGCGGTCAGGAGGAACGCCGCAGTCTGGAAATCGCTGTTCCGCGCGGAGAAGGACTGAACAACCTGGCCGTTCCACAGCACATCGAAGCTGTTCGTCGGCGCGGTGGCGCGATGCGCATAGTCGAACTGGAGGAGATAGGTTTCGCCCGCCGTCAGACCGCCGACGGTCTGGCTGATGTCCATATGGGCATTATATTCCTCGAGATCGAGCCAGTAGCCGCCATGGGCGCTGTCGGCGAACAGCTCGAACGTCTGGTTCCCGGCATCGCGCCATCCGGCAACCTGGCTCAGCGTCAGGCCCCAGCTCGGATAGCCGGTGATGTAGGACGGATTGATCGCCTCGAAGCCACCATTGACGATCAGATCGCCGCCGCTCGCCAATGCGGATGGCCGCACAACGCGCAGCACATCGTCGTCCGCAGTGCCCGCCGTCGCACGGGCGAGCAGATCCGCCCAGGTCCAGAGCGTGCCGTCGGCAAACGCAACCGTCTCGACCCCGCCTCCCGACACGAGCGCGTTGTCGAGGCGCAGCCGCCCGCCATTGCCCGCGATCCGCAACTCAATCCCCAGAGCGCCCGCCGCCACGACCGAGACATCGCCGGTGCCGATGCCAGCGGCAAAGACGATCCTGTCAGCGCCGCCGACGTCGATGATGGTGTCTCGCCCGTCGCCGCGCGCGAAGCGATAGACGTCGTCGCCCGCGCCGCCGAACAGCCGGTCGTCGCCCGTCCCGCCCGCGAACACGTCCTTGCCGTTGCCCGACTCGGTGGCGCTGTCGCCGTAGAGACTGTCGTCACCGGCCCCGCCGGAGAGAATGTCGTCGCCGCGCCCGCCCTCGATCAGATCGTCGCCCGCCTCACCGGCAAGCAGGTCATTGTCGAACCCGCCGTCGATGCTGTCATTGCCCGCGCCGCCCGCGAGCCGGTCGGCCCCGGCATAGCCCGCGATCCCGTCATCGCCGCCATTACCGAGAATGCGGTCGCCGGCGGGCGATCCCGTCAGCACCGAACCCTGGTCGCCGTCGTCGACATAGACGGCATTGTCGATGCTCGGCGAGACACCGTCGAAATTGGCGGCGACAAGATCGCTCGCGGTCACGCCGACGAGGCGCAGCGCGGGCACATCGTTGCCGCCGCTGTCGCGCAGCAGGACAAGCGTGTCGGCACCGTCCTGAATGAGCCGGACGCGGCCATCCTCGAACGGATTGGGCCTGCCTTCGAACAGGCGTATGACGTCGCCGCCCGCGCCCGGTGCAAAGTCGGTGATGACGTCGGTCGCGACCAGCGGATCGACCGCGCCGGTCGGCAGATAGGCGAAGACATCGCGGCCCGCGCCGCCGGTGAAGCTGTCGACCGAGGCGTCGTCGGCGATCCCCGCGAACATGTCGCCGCCCGCACCGCCGTCGAGCAGGTCCGCCCCGTCGCCGCCTGCAAGATAATCATTGCCCGTCCCGCCGGTCAGGCTGTCGTCGCCTGCGGTGCCAGTGAGGAAGCTGCCGTCCACCGGCACTTCGGGCACCAGCAGGCCCAGGATCGCCGCCCTGTCGAGGCTGATCGCGCTGTCGACGATCTCGACCGTCTCGACGCCGTTGCGACCTTCCGCGAAGCTGCCGACGACGAGGATATGGTCGGCGCTGTCGGCAAAGCGGATCGACATATCGTCGCCGATCCGTGCGAAGCGGATCCGGTCGCTCGTATAGCCGCTGATTCGCAGGATGTCGGCGGCACTGTCGCCCCGGTCCTCGATGCGATCGTCGCCGTCGCCGGCAGCGAAGAGGTAAATGTCCGCGCCCTCTGCGCCAACCAGCAGGTCGTCGCCCGTGCCGCCTGCGAGCCGGTCGTCACCGTTGCCGCCAAGGAGGCTGTCGTCACCCGCGCCGCCGTCGAGGCTGTCATTGCCCGCGGCACCGTCGAGCACGTCGCTGCCGCCGCCGCCCGCCAGCGTCTCGGGGGCGTCGGTGCCGGTGTAGCTGTCATTGCCCGGGGTGCCCGCCGTCGCCCGCGCCAGCAGATCGGCCGCCGTCCAGACGGTGCCGTCATCGAACGTCACCGTTTCGATGCCGCCAGTTGCGCTCAGCACCGCGTCGAGCGTGACCCGGTCGCCATTGGCGAAAGCGAGGATCAACGTCGTTCCCGAACGCGTGACCGTCACATCGCCCGGCGCGATTCCCGGACCGAAGGCCAGCGTATCGACGCCGCCGCTCTCCTGGATTCGGTCCTGATCGTCGCCCGCTTCGAACGCGAAGCGATCGTCGCCTGCGCCGCCGACGAGCAGGTCTTCGCCCGACCCGCCGGCCAGGACATCATTGCCATTGCCACCGGTGATCGTGTCGCTGCCCGCGCCACCGAACAGCTGATCGGCACCGTCATTGCCCGTGATCGCGTCGTCGCCGGAGCCGCCGTCGATCGTTTCGCCCTGCGCGCCGCCGACCAGCGTGTCGGGTCGATCGGTTCCCGCCAGCGTCGCGGCGAGGATGGCCGCACTGTCCATCGTGCTGCCGTCGGCAAAGCGGACCTCCTCGATCGCATTGCCGGTCGCGTTGAACATGCCGGCGATCGTGAGCCGGTCGTCCGTGTCCGCCAAACGCAGCACGAGGTCGCCGCCGCCCGTGCGGATGAAGCGCACATCGGCCGCCGTAATCCCCGCGCCGAGTTCGATCCGGTCGGTGCCGCTGCTCTCGACGATCCGGTCCTGCCCGTCGCCGGGCGCGAAGCGATAGACGTCGTTGCCCGATCCGCCGGTCAGACTGTCGTCGCCCGCGCCGCCGGCCATATCGTCATTGCCGTTGCCGCCGGTCAGCGCGTCATTGCCCGCTTCGCCGATCAGCAGGTCATTGCCGTCACCACCCGAGAGCGTATCGTCGCCGCCGCCGCCATACAGCTGATCGTTTCCGGCAAGGCCGGAGAGCGTATCGCGCCCGTCGCTGCTGCCCGGAGTCTCGGCGAAGGTCGTCAGCCGCACATTGTCGAGATAGGCGCCTTTGCCGTCGAGCGAGCCGATGCTGCGGAACCGCAGGGCGTTGCTTGCACCGGCCGCCGTGACCCGCTGCGAGACCGTGCCCATCACAACGCCGAAATTGGTCGAATAGGTGCCGAGCAGTGCGCCGTTCCAGTAGACTTCGAACGCATCGCCCGAACCGCCGCGCGCCGAGTAATCAAAGCGCAGCAGATATTGCGCACCCGCAGCCAGGCCGGCGACGGTCTGGCTGATGTCGATATTGCTGCCCGCGGCCCCATTGTCGTTGAGGTCGAGATAAAAGGCACCGTCGCTCGCCAGCGTGCCGCCGTCGGGCGCCCAACCCGAAGCGACGAGGTTCGCCTGGCCCGTGTTCGCCTTGGTCCAGCCCGGCAGCAGGGCCTGGTCGTAGCCCCAGGGTTGGATGGTCGCCCCGTCAAGCGCCTCGAAGCTGCCGTTGACGATCAGATTGGCGCCAGTGGGCGTCAGAACAAAGGCGCTGTCGCCGATCAGCACATCGTCGCCCGCCGAGCCCGTCAGGCTGTCGTCGCCCGCCGTGCCGGCCAGCGTCACGCCCGACGATGGCGTATTGATGTAGGTGCCGGAATCATAGGTCGCCAATGCAATCAGCTCGGCCCCGGTCAGGACAGTGCCGTCGGCGAAGCGAACCTCGGCGATGGTGCCGTCCGCCATGCCCTCCGCAATGGTGATGCGGTCGTCGGTTCCCGACAGGCGCAGGATCAGGTCGGCATAGCCGACTTCGCTGTTGCTGTGATTGACCACAAGCTGGCCGGGCGTGATGCCTTGCGCGAACTCGATGATGTCGCCGTCAAGGTTCCAGTTCGTCAGGATGTCCTGACCGAAACCCGACGCAAAGCGATAGGTATCGACACCCGTCCCGCCATAGAGTTGATCGTTGCCCGATCCACCGGTCAGTATGTCGTCGCCGTCGTCGCCATTGATCCGGTCGTTGCCGGTGCCCCCGTCGAGTTGATCGTCGCCGCCCGCTCCAACGATGCTATCGTCGGCTGCGCCGCCAGTCAGCACGAGGCTCTGGGCCGGAAAGCTGACCGGCAGGCCGACGGCCATCGACCGGACATCTTCGGCGGTCCAGACCGTGCCGTCGGCGAAACGGACCTCATAGTCGGCGACCGGCGTTCCCCCCTCGCCGGACGAAGGCGCGCCGAAGCTCAGATAGACGACGTCGCCGGTTCCGGCGATTTTCAGCCGCAACGGGTTGTTATAGGTATAGCTGCCATCGTCATAATCGAAGCTGACGTCGCTTGCGGCGATCGTCCCGTCGAACATGATGATGCTGGCCTCGTCGCCGGCCTCATCGATGACGTCCGCGCCAAAGCCCGCCGAGAAGCGGTAGATATCGACGCCGCTGCCGCCGCTCAGAGTGTCGCTGCCGGTGCCGCCGTCGATAACATCATCGGCGTTCGTACCGCGGATCTCGTCGTTGCCGGCACCACCGTGGAATAGCGGGCTGCCCTCCAGTCCGAACGGATTGATGCGATCGTCGCCATCCGTCCCGAGCCAGCTGCCGGGCGCGAACAGAACGAGATTGGCCCCCTGCGCTGCGACCGCGTCGAGATCGGCCTGCGACCAGACGACGGTTGGCCCGCCATCAACGGGATAGAATCCGATCAGATCGTTCGGTCCCCAGCCGAACATGGTGATGCTGTCGCCATTCGCGAAGTTCAATATATATTCGTCGGCGTAATTTCCGGTAAGGACGGTGACATCGCTGGTCGAGATGCCCGCGAAATAAATGAAATCGCTCTCAAACCCGTAGGGATCATAGTCCCAGTTCACGATGATATCGTCGCCAAAGCCTGACGAGAACTCGTAGCTGTCCGCCCCGTCGCCTCCTTCAAGCCAGTCGGAACCAGCGCCACCCGCGAGCTGATCTCCATGGGCTCCGCCATAAAGACTGTCGGAACCGGCGCCGCCATAAAGCGAGTCACCGTCGTTGTCGCCGAACATCAGGTCGTTGCCGGCATTGCCTTCCAGCTGATCAATGCCGTCACCGCCGTAGATCAGTTCGTCGCCAGCACCGCCATAGACGAAATCCCCTCCTGCTCCGCCTTCGATATAGCCGGGGAAGTAATCAGAGCCGAAAAGCGTGTTGTCATCGTCATCGCCAATGTCCTCGACGTAGCTGAACGGCCAGACCAGGGCCTCGAGATCGGCGGCCGTCCAGATCGTTCCATAGTCGAAATGGATCTCGCTGATCGGCCCCCTCAAATCGCCGTCGACATCGGTGTAACCGGCACCGCCATAGACGATGATCAGATCGTCGCTGCCCACCCGGCTGATGAAGAGATCGACGCCATCATAATTGGTGCTGACGTGGATGTCCGTGGGCGCGATACCTGCGTCGAACGCGATGACATTGATTTCGTCGGTATTTTCCCACTCGATGACGTCCCGGCCCCAGCCGCTCGCAAAGCGGTAGGTGTCGTTGCCCGCATCTCCCGACAGAGTATCCTGCCCCGCGCCGCCTTCGAGGATGTCGTCGCTGTCGCCACCATAAAGCGCGTCGGAACCGATGCCGCCGGACAGGACGTCGCTGGCCGTCCCGCCATTGAGGGAGTCGTTGCCATTGCCGCCAGCGAGGGTCGAAGGATCGTTCAACGGGAATGGGATGTCATTCCACGCAGGCCCCGCCACGCGCGCGGTCAGATCGCCGATCGTCCATTCGGTGCCGTCGGCAAAGCGAACCCCGGCGATACCACTGTCGCTGTCCAGGCCGTTCCACACATCGATCCGGTCGTCGCTGCCGACGATACGAAGCACGAGGTTCAGCCCACCCTCATTCGCGCGGTTGTCGTCGATCAGGACCAGGACGTCGGCCGGCACGATCGTGGCATCGAACTCGATCCAGTCATTGGCCGGGAGGACGCTTTCGGTCGCATCATCATAGTCGGCCGGCGCCCAGATCGAATCCCTGCCGAATCCGCGCGAGAAGCGGTAGATGTTCGCGCCAAGGTCGCCGTCCATATAGTCGTTGCCGGCACCGCCGGTGATGATATCGTCGCCGTCGCCGGCATAGACAGCGTCGTTGCCCGCGCCGCCGTCGAGCAGATCATGGCCGTCGGCGCCATCGATCTCGTCGTCGCCGTCTCCGCCCGACAGCTTGTCATTGCCATTGCCGCCATAGAGGCGGTCGGGACCGTTGGTGCCGACGAGCACCATGTCGCCGCCCAGGCCCTCGATCACGGTCTCAGTGTCGGCGATCGGGATGGCCATGGCCAGCAGGTCGGCCGCAGTCAGCACCGTGCTGTCGGCGAAGCGCACCGTGCTGATCGGCCCGCCATTATAGGACGAGAAGGACAGTCGATCGTCGCTGCCGACGAAGCGCAGCTCGAACCGTCCGGCGTCGCTGTTGTCGACAACGATCAGGTCGGCCCGCGAAAGCGTGCCGTCGAACTCGACGATGTTCTGGACGCCCGACTGGAGCGAGTCCGAAAGATCGTCCTGACCGAACCCTGCCGAGAAGCGGTAGATGTCGCCGCCGCTGCCGCCATAGAGCAAATCGTCCCCCGATCCGCCGATCAGGACGTCCGCCGCATTGGTGCCATAGAGACTGTCATTGCCCGCGCCACCGCGCAGTTCGGCCGCGCCGTTGGCCGATGGCGGGCTGATCGTGTCGTCGCCGCTGGTCCCGACATAGGCGTTGACCGCGATCGCAACCTGAGTGACGCCGGGCAGCGCGCCATCGTTCAGGAACGCAATATAGTCGGCATAGGCGATGCTCGAACCATCGGCGAACCGCAGCGTCTCGATACGGAAGTTGCCGTCGTTCAGGCCGCTCTGGATGACGATGCGATCGTCGGTGCCATCCAGCGTGATGATGATGTCGGCCCCCGACGTCCAGAAACGGAGATCCGCCAGTGCGATCCCGGCCCCGAACTCGATCACGTCGTTGGCGCCGCCCGAGTAGAAGGTGTAGCTCGTGTTGACATCGCGGACGATGTCCTGGCCGTCGCCGCGGCGGAAGACATAGACATCGTTGTCGCTGCCGCCGACCAGATAGTCGTTGCCGGTACCGCCGGTGAGCCGGTCGGTGCCGTCGCGGCCGTAGGCGCTGTCATTGCCCGCGCCGCCATCGACGGTATCGCCCTCATAGCTGCCGTACAGCGTCTGATCGGCGGCAGTCGCGGGAAGCGACCGCTCCACCAGGTCGGCATAGCCGAGCGTGGTGCCATCGGCGAAGCGCACCGTCTCAAGCCGGAAATTGCCGTCGGTGAGCTGGTTCTGGACCGTCACGCTGTCGCTGGTCCCGGCGATCTTCAGGATGAGATCGGCACCGTTGGCGCTCTGTTCGACGATCAGGTCGGAGAGGGTGATGCCTGCCCCGAACGCGATGACGTCGTTCGCACCGCCCGAATAGAAGGTATAGGCGGTGTTGACGTCGCGGACGATATCCTGGCCGTCGCCGCGATTGATGAGGTAGACGTCGTTGTCGCTGCCGCCGACGAGATAGTCGTTGCCGCTGCCGCCGGTCAGCCGGTCGGTGCCGTCGCGACCGTAAAGCGAGTCATTACCTGCCCCACCATCGAGTATCTCCGCATTGTAACTGCCATACAGCGTCTGATCCGCGCCTGTTGACGGCGTCGAGAGTGCGACCAGCGTGTCGAAGTCCAGCGTCGTGCCGTCTGCGAAGCGGACGGTCTCGACGCGGAAATTGCCGTCGGTCAGCTGATTCTCGATCGTGATGCTGTCGCTGGTCCCGGCGATGCGCAGGATGAGGTTGACGCCGTCGGCGCTCTGCTCGACGATGAGATCGGACAGGGTGATGCCGGCAGCGAACTCGATGACGTCGTTCGCGCCGCCCGAATAGAAGGTATAGACGGTGTTGACGTCGCGGACGAAGTCCTGCCCGCTGCCGCGGCTGAAGAGGTAGACGTCATTGTCGCTGCCGCCGACCAGATAGTCGTTGCCGCCGCCGCCGGTCAGCCGGTCGGTGCCGTCGCGTCCATAGATGCTGTCGGCCGCCCAGCTGCCCATCAGCACATCGGCGGACGACGTGCCGTCGATGGTTCCGCCGAGCGCGAGGACATAGGGCGCGCCCGCGAAATTCTCCGCGACGAGCGAGGCCGCCGGAACCGCGTCGAGGCGCACGAGCAGGCGCGCGTCGGCGAGCCTGTTCGTGCCGCTCTCGACGAAATAGACGAGCGTGTCGGCCCCCGACTGGATCGCGACGATGTCACCCGAGAGTCCCTCGGCCAGCGCGATGTCGAGGCTGTCGCCAGTCGCGCCTGGCGTGAAGTTGACGATCGCATCGACGCCATCGCCCCAACGCTCCAACGGCACAAAGATGGTGTAGACATTCTGCGCTGCCGTGCCGATCAGATCGCGCTGGTGAAGGCCGGAGCCGATCTGGCGGACATTGCCGACATCCGCGGCACCGCTTTGCGTCTCGGTCTCGACCGACAGGATGCGTACGCGCTGGTCGTTGCCGACACCGCCGGTCGCACCGCCAAAGCCATACCAGACCAGGCTGTCGCCTCCGAACAGAAGGCCGACGGCGTCATAAAATTTGCTGTCGATCGCCGTGCCGTCGAGGCTGTAGGACAAGGTCGATGACGCGGCATTCCACTGGATGACGGCATCGTGCCACTGGCCGTTCTCGATATTGGCCAGCGAGCGATAAGGCGAAAACACGGTATCGTCGATCGCGCCGTTGAGCACGATCTTGGTGAAATCGCTGCTGGGCTGATTGCCGTTTTTCCACGTGTCGAAGGAGATGCCGAGCGAATTGGCGACCAGCGTGCCGAGGCCGAGGCCGCCGCTGCTCGACAGCGCGGTCGCGCTCGTATTTTGCAGGCCGAAGGACACTCCGTCGGCACCGCTGTCGCTGGCACCGAAATAGAACTGCACTGTCCAGGTGACGTCATGGGCGAGATCGATCGTGCCCCAGATCGCCCCAACCCTGTTGCTGGTGGCGGGTGTCAGGCTGTATTCGCCATTCCCGACGGCGCTCGCGGTTCCGGCGAGGGCGAGGCCGGTGACCGGCAGCGACTGGGATTGATGCACGGCCAGACCGATGGGCGACGTGCCACCGCTGCCGCCGCCTCCGGTGCCGCCGCCTGCGAACAGCGGACCGGCGAACGGATCCCCGGCCACCGGCGGGTGCAGCAGGTTCCTGGCCGTTGCGTCATCCACCACCAGAGAGCGCAGCGTTGCCGCATCGACGATCTGCCCGTCGGCGAAATGCACGCGATCGACCGGCGAAAGATTGGCGAGCGCGGCGCGCTGGATCGTGACGCTGTCGTCTGTGCCCGCGAACCGCAGGACAAGGTCGTTGCCCGAGCGGGTCACGACCATCGCACCACGGGCCAGACCGTTGCCAAGTTCCAATATGTCGAAGGAGCCGCTTGCATCGACTTCGGTGATGGTGTCGCGCCCGTCCCCTGCCGCGAAGGCATAGGTCGTGTCGCCGATGCCGCCGGCCAGGACATCGTCGCCCTCACCGCCGCTGATCGTGAGCGGTACGTCGCCGACATTCGTGAAGCCGATGCTGTCGTCGCGCGCCGTGCCCGTGGCCAGCCGCTCATAAAGATCGTCAAGCGTCCAGACGACACCGTTGGAGAAGGCGACCTCCTCGATCGAGAGATCCTGCCCGTTGGGGCTGGCGGCGAGGAAATCGCGCAGTACCACGCGGTCGCCATTGGCACCGATGACAAGGGCGACGTCGTTGCCGCCGGCGAACCGGACTGCCACATCGGCCGCAGTGATGCCGGGGGCAAAGCGCAGGCGGTCGGCACCATCGGCGGCCGCCCCCTTGTCGATGATGACGTCCGCGCCGTCACCCGCTTCGAAATAATAGCTGTCCGCGCCGTCCTGGCCCTGGAGGAGGTCGTTGCCCTGCCCACCCGTCAGGACGTCGGCACCGCGCCCGCCCTCCAGCGTGTCGTTGCCGCCGGCACCGTAGATTTCCGCGCCGATCCAGCTGCCGTTCGCGGCCTTTGGCGAGGGTACGACGATATGATCGTCGCCACCGGTCGCGCCGGCTTCGAGCGCATAGGCGGCAAAGCTCCTGCTGCGGCCGTCAGCGAAAACAACCGTGCCGACCACGGCATCGGGATCGTTCGCCGGATCGACGAGCGTCACCCGGTCGGCGGTTCCCGCAATCGTCAGGACGAGATTGCCGTCAAGGTCGCGCCTGGCGCTGACATCCTCCAGCGCGATGCCGGCACCGAAGCGCAGGACTGCCGAACCGTCAACATTATTGCCAGGCTCGATACGGTCATTGCCGTCGCCGGGGTTGAAGAGGTAGCTGTCGGCACCGCCGTTGCCGATGAGCGTGTCGTCGCCCCGTCCACCCGCAAGCGTTTCGGCGGCGCTGGTGCCGGTGAGCCGGTCGTTGCCATTGCGGCCGGACGCGTCGGCGAGCGCGAACAATGCGTCGCGGCTGAAGCTCGTACCGTTGCCGAACTCGACAAGATCGACGCCGTTGAGGCTGCCGTCATAACGCAGCACCAGCTGATCGCCCGCATCGCCCAGCGTGAGGACGAGTTCCTGCCGGTCGGGCGCGGTGCGCGCGACGCGCATCTCGTCGGGCGCATAGCCGTTGATGAGCAGCGAGTCATAGCCGCTCGCGTCGTCGATCACGTCGCGCCCGTCGCCGATGACGAACACATAGCTGTCATTGCCCGCGCCGCCGCGAATCTGATCGTCGCCGCGCCCGCCGCTAACGGCATCGGCCAGCGCGCTGCCGAAGATGGTGTCGGAACGGTCGCTCGACTGGTCGTCGATGGCGCGCTGGACCAGCGCCGCCTTGTCCCAGACCGTGCCGTCGGCGAACTCGAAAGCGGGCGTCAGGCCGGTGCCGAGCGCGCCCGCCACCGTCACCTGATTGCCGCTGGCCGGGAAGCTGATGATCAGATCGTTGCTGTCGAGCGCGACCAGGCGGACCCTGGCATCGGTCGCGTTGAGATCGGTGAAGCGCACCGTCGCGCTGGTGACGCCCGAGGGCATCTCGACCCGGTCGAGCCCATCGCCCGCACGGATGTCGAGCCGGCTGCCATTGGCCATGAGGATGCGGTCGTCGCCGCGACCTGCCGATACCAGCGCATTGGCGCCATAGTCGCGCAGGTCGATGACATCCTGGCTCGCGTCCGACGCGCTGGCAAGCAGCGCGGTGCGCACCTCCTCGATGGTGAGGCTGGTACCGTCGTCGAACACGAAGCTCTCGACGGGGCTCGTCCGGTATCCGCCCAGCACGACGAGCTTGTCGGTACCCGTCGCCAGCGTGATCAGCAGGTCGCCATTGGCATTGGCGAAGGTCACCCGGTCCTGCGTGATGCCGCTGCCGAAGACGATCCGGTCGATGCCGCCGCTGTCGGAAACGCTGTCGCTTCCATCGCCGAAGCCGAACCGGTAGCTGTCATTGCCGCCGCCGCCGGCCAGCGCGTCCGAACCCGCGCCTCCCGCCAATATGTCGTTGCGGTTGTCGAAGCCGACCAGATCGTCGTCGCCGTCGGTGCCGCTCAGCAGCCGGTCGAGGACCGACGGCAGGGTGACGACGGTGCCGTCATCCTGCGTGAACGCGGTGGCCGCGTCGAGCAGCAGCGCCGAGCCGTCGGCGAACTCGAACCGTTCGACCCGCGTACCGGCCAGGCCGCCAACGATGGTCAGCGCATCGCTGCCGTTGCCGAGATCGACGATGAGGTTGTTGCCCTGGCGGCGGAAGCGGACATCGTCGCGCGTCACCGACTCGCCAAACACGACCCTGTCGATGACGTTCGCGCTGTCCGGCCGCTCGACAATGCTGTCGAGATCATAGCCCGCGCTGAACGCATAGATGTCCGCCTGATTGCCGCCGATGAGCGTGTCGTCGCCCTGACGTCCGTCGAGCACATTGGGCTGGCCCAGCTGGCCGGTGATGACGTTGTCCGCGGAATTGCCGCCCTCGATCGACAGAAGCTGCTCGATATCGCGCAGCGTGAAGGTGGTGCCGTCGTAAAACTTGAACTTTTCGACCGCGCTCTCGACGCTGGCGAACTGGTCGCGGATACGCAGCGAGTCCGGAAAGGCGATGCCCTGGTCGGACAGGATGGTGATGACGAGGTCGTTGCCGCTGCGCGTGAAGACGATGGTGTCGCGGGTGATGCCGGCGCCGAATTCAATGACATCATCGACCGCGACATGGACTCCGCGCCGGTCGGGCCAATAGGCGCGCTTGCGCTTGTCGATGATGACATCGTCGCCATAGCCGACGTCGAACCGGTAGCGGTCGCCGCCGTCGCCGCCGGTCAGCGTGTCGTCGCCGCCGCGCCCGTCGATCAGCTCGCCGAAATCGGACCCGGCGATGGCGTCGTTGCCATTGGTGCCGACAAGGTCGATGTCCTCGGGATTGACGTCGGTATAGTTGACGGTCCGGTCGCTGAACTCGAAATATTCGACCGCGAAATGCTGTCCGGCGTCGCGGACATACTGGTTGCTGAGGGTCAGCGTCTCGCCGGTCGCCACGATGGTGACGATGAGGTCGAGCGCCGTGCGCGAGAAGACGACGTCAGTCGATGCCAGTCCCTGGAACGCGACGCTGTCGCTGCCGTCGCTGTCGAGGATGATGTCGTTGCCATAGCCCGCCGCATGGACATAGCGATCGTCGCCGCTGAGCCCTTCGAGCACATCATTGCCCGCACCGCCGTCGATGTGGTCGGCAATGCCTTCGAACCCGTAGATGTGATCGTCGCCCGCCGTCCTGGCGGTGTCGACAAAATGCTGGAGCAGCTTGAGGTACGACCATTGCGTGCCATCGGCAAATGTGATCGACTCGACGAGGTTGATGTAGCCGACGAGAAGTATCTCCTTGAGATACTCCTTGAGGATGAGCTGATCGGTCGTGCCCGTGACCTGGAGCGTCAGCGTGTCCGAAGCCCCCTCGCGCAGGAAGTCGAAATCGGTCCAGCGCAAGTCGTCGACAAAGGTCAGCGCATCGAGCTTGGGGCCGAACAGCGACGAGGAATAGTCGGCATCCTCGACGACATCCCGGCCATAGTTGCGGCCGAAGACATAGGTGTCGAAGCCTTCCTTGCCGGTGAGATAATCGTCGCCTGCGCCGCCGTCGATCCGGTTGTCGTTGATGAAGCCGTAGATCGCGTCGTCACCAGCGGTCTTTGCATTCTCCAGAACGCGCGCCATGATCTCGGCCGCATCAAGGCTGGTGCCGTCCTCGAAGATGAACTTCTCGATGAGGTTGGGCGCGACATAGTCCAGCCCGGCATTGCCGCCCAGCGCGTCCGAAAAGACGCCGAGGTTGAGCCGCATGCCGCCGAATTGCTCGACGATCTCGATGGTGTCGCTGGTCTCGTTGCCGTCCGCGTCGAGGACGACGATCCTGAGATTGGCGCTGTCGCCGTCACGGATCAGCTTCAGGTCGTCGGCCGAAATGTCGCCATTGAAGCGCAGCCAGTCGAGCCCTGCCTTGACCGGACCGAACGAGAAGGTTCCGAGGTCGTCGATGACGTCCTGGCCGTCGCCGCGCTCGAACACATAGAAGTCGCCGCCGGCGCCGCCCGACAGATAGTCATTGCCCTTGCCGCCCCAGAGAATGTCCGAGGAGCCCGAACCGATATGGGGGTCGTTGAAATGGCCTGCCGCGCGCTCCCTGTCGACCACTTCGAGCGACATGCGCGTGCGGTCCCAGATGATGCCGTCGGCGAACACGATCGTATCGACGCCCGACTGGAGCTGCGTACCGTTGCTCAGATAGTCGTTGAGCTCGCCCAGGAACTGGTTCTGGATGCGGACGCCATGGGTGTCGTCGCCGAACTGGAGGATCAAGTCCTGCCCGTCACGGATCGCCCTGACCTCCGTCGATTTCCATGCGGTGACGCGCAGTTCGTCGGTGTCGCCCGCGTCAATGTCCTTGACGAGATCATGGCCATTGGCCTTGCCGACGAAATAATAATCCTGGCCAAAGCCGCCATCGACGGTCTGGTCGCCGCTGGTCATGTAGATATAATCGACGCCGGACGTTCCGTTCAGCGTCGCATCGCCGGTGGCGTGGACGCGGATGCGCGTCTCATCGACTGACAGCGCATTGGCGACCGCAAAGATGTCGAGCGGAACACCGACATTCTCGAACGCCGGCAGCAGCATCTGGAAGATATAGGCCTGATCGATGCCGACCGTCGCGCCGAACAGGTTACCGTCGCGACGCATCTGATATTCGGGATAGATCTGCCAGAGGATCTCGTTCCAGTCGGCGAGATAGTCGAACGCCGCGTCATTGTCGTTGGTCGCGGGCGCGCCGGCGAAGATCGCCTCGAACAGCGGCGCCAGCTCGCGGTCGTTGGTCGCGCGATAGCCGTTGCGCGAGACGTCATAGGCGATGCCGCGCGCGAAGTCCTTGAGCCCGCCACCGAGCGCGAGGCGAACCGCGGTGCGGCGGCTGACGGTGATATACTCGCCCATCGCGACGCCGATGAGTTCGATCATCGGCGTGATAACCGACTGATAGGGCTGGCCGGGCGTGCCTGAATCCGGACCCGCGATGACCTTGTAGCTGAGGTGGCCTGTGACGTCGTCGGCGATGGCGGTCAGCATCTCGGCGTGAAAGTCGATGCCGGCAAGGCCGTTGGCGAAATTGAACTGCTCTGGCGTCAGCAGCTCGACGCGGAACGCCGAATCGTCGGTCGAATTGACCTCGTCCAGCGTCGCGAAATCGATCTCGTAGTTGCGCAGGTTGAACTCGCGATAGTCGCCGGTCTTCGCCTGTAGTTCGAGCGCCCGGTCGAGATTGCGCGCCCAGACATAGAAGCTGCCGTCGCGATCAGTGACGAGCACCGTATAGTCGACGCAGATGCCGTCGGCGAAGCGTACGCCGATCTGCTCGACCGGCAACCCGAGCAGCGGGTTGAAGCCGAAGCTTTCCTGCCGCCATTCCTGACCCGTGGGATGGGCCTGAGCGAGGATATCGGCGAGCGTCGGCGCGGCGATCGCATTGCCCTCGGCATCGACAATCGCCCGGCCCGACGCGAGCCGCCAGCTGCCGTCCGCATTCCGGATGCCATGGTCGAGGATGGCCGCCCGGCCATCGACCACCGCCATCAGATAGGGGGCGGCCGCGCGATGCCCGACCGGCTCAGCGCGGGTCTGCGGCGACCAGCTCTGCTCGAGCCGCCATTCCCCGCCCATGGCGAGAATGTCCTCCATCGTCGCCCGCGCGATCGGCTGGCCGTTGCCGTCCAGCACCGCGGCGCCCGAGGCGAGCGTCCAATAGCCGCCGCCCGCATCCTCGACATAGACGCCGCGGTCGAGAAGCACCGTCCTGCCGCCGGCATCGGTGCCGACCAGCACCGGGGTCAGCTCCCGGCTGGTTTCCATCGTCGAGCCCCACGCCCCCAGCACGTCGCCCACCTGAGCCACGAGCGTCCTGAGCCTGGGCGCGGTCATCGCGGCGGCGCGGGTGGCGACCAGTTCGCCGAAACCGATGTCGTTCGCCATGGCGACGCGAAGGTCGGTGACCGATCCGAAGCCCTTGCTGTCCAGGGCAAGATCGCCTTGCCAGTCCGGGCGCCCGCTTTCGAGCGCATAGCGCGTGTCGATGTCGCTCGCGGGCAGGAGCGCTTCGAACGCGCGGGTGACGGCACCGCTCGCAAAGGTCACGGTGGAGCGGCCAACGAGCTGCGTGCCTTGCGGGGTCGTGGTGTCGAGCGGATCGGACGTGAGCGAGATCGAGACGATGCCCAGCGCGTCGAGCGACTTCAGCTCGCCCGCGTCGGTGATTCCGTCCTGGTCGTGATCCTGCCAGATCCGCAGGCTCGACCAGACCAGATCGGCGGCCGTGATCGCGCCGTCGCCGTCGCTGTCATTCGCGCCGAGATCGGCAAAGCCCCCGCCGAAGCGCGCGCCGAACATCTCGCCAATGTCGTCGATGCGGCCATTGCCGTTGAGGTCGCGCACGAGGAAGCCATCGTCGCCCTTGATCCAGCCGGAATGCTCGGCAAAGCGGTCTCCGTCGACGTCGAAATAGACACGGCTGTCGGCTTGCGCGACCGTCTCGATACCGTCGCCGTCGAGGTCGATGACGAGCGGGTCCTTGCCCTCCGCCCAGCCGGTCGCCTTGGCCGCGCGACTCATCGCCGCGAACATCACCAGCAGCGAATCGAATGTTGCCAGCAGCTGCGCCTGGAGCGCGAAGGCGCTCGACCCGGCGATCGGCGGCAGCGCGGCGATGATCTGGAGAAAACCGATGAGCGGATTGCCCTTCTTGAACACCATGTTCATGGTGCCCGCGGGCTTGCCGCTCTCGCCCAGCCCTACGCCGAGATCGAACAGCTCATAGCCCCAGTAGCTCGACACGAAGTCGAAATTCCTGATGCGCATGATGCCTTGCGCATCATATTGCCCGCCCTGGCCATCGGAGACGTGGTAGACGTCGACATCCCCCGCGACCGCGCGGAAAAAGCCGTCGAACAGGCTGGCGGCAATCAGGTCGCTGCCGTCCATCGTGTAGACGATGAAGGGGGCCAGATTGTCGAAATAGATCTTGTTCCCGGCGGCGAAGGCGGCTGTGTTCGCTGCGCCTACGACGCCTGACGCGATCTGGAGATTGCCGGTCCTGAGCCCGAGGGCGAGCCCGACAATCGATGCGGCGGCATCGCCACCCGTCAGCGGGATGCCGAAATATTTCAGCACGTCGTAATGCTGGGCATCCATGATGGTGGTATCGGGGAAGTACCAGAAATTGTCCGAATTGGCCGAGCTGTCCTCGGCGCGCTCGCCTTCGGGACTGACCCCGGTGGCGTAGTCGCCCCACAATTCGCCACCAAGCGACGTGTTGAAGATCCAGTCGCGACCCAGGCCGCCAGCGGTGATCGCGCGCTCGCCGCCAGCAGCGATTACCCAGTCGTTGCCGATGCCGCCGTCGAGCGTAAGTTGAAGATCCGACTGAGCGATCGGTCGAAGATCTTGCTGACCTGCGGCCGGGGGTTGCCCAATTCGGTCTCCAGCTTTGAGAATGCTGGAGAACAGGCCGACCAAGACATCGTCACCCTTATCACCAAAGGCGTCGCCGTAACCGCTATGGAACAGCCAGTCGTTCTTCTCACCGCCGATGATAACGGCATTGTCCTGGCCCCAAAGCCAGACATTGTCAGCATTATAGGTGTAGCTCGCAGCATTCGCTCCAACGAGCTCAAGGCTATCCACCTGAATATTGTCAACACCGCCGCCAAGCTCCAGGGCCTGAACTGCGGAGGCGAAGTAGCTCGTGGCACCTTCGAGAATCGATGCTGCCTGCCCCTCGAAGGTCTTCATGTAATCCAGGACCGTGGTGGCAGATTTGAACAGGAACGAATCAGGCTCGTCAGCGTAGGCTTCCACGAGATTCTGGGCGACGGATCGGACGCCGAAGTAGAAACCACCGGCCGCTACGGCCATCACTCCCACAGTTCCCCATACCGGCGATGCAGCGATAGCCGCACTGGCCAAAGCGCCGGTTACTGGAATTGCCACGGCAGCAACAGCGGCAGTGGTCGCGGCCCAGGTGAAGAATTTCTCGTTGAACCCGCCTGCCTTTTTGTACTCCGCTACGCCGTCAAGAACACCCAGCAAGACGCCTGCAGCCGAAGCTGTCAATTTGGTAGCGTATCTGGCCGCGTTTCCCTCATACCGGAGTAGTCCTGCGGTATCGTCCCATGCCTGCCTATAGTATCCAAATACCGTCTTACCCAACTTGGTCAGATTATCGGGAAGACCGTCGAAGTAGTCCGGGAATGCGTCGGCGAAGGATTTTTGCCAGCGAGCAAGCCCGTCCAAAACCGCTCGCGATTTCTCTTCCACGCCAGAAGCTGCATTTGCAGCACCCGACATGAATTTTCGCCATGCGTCACCGAGAGAGGAGTCGGGTACATTGATATCCTGCGCCGCCTCTGCGGCCCGCCTCATGTATTGATCAGCGACAATGCTATTGCGATAAGATCGAACGACATTGTCCTCGGAGAACATGTCGCGAAAATAGGAGGATTCCGAATTATTGATATTCCGGAGAACACGATCTTCGTTCGAGATACCTTTGGCTCGAATATATGCGATCTCGTCATCGAAAGCTTCGGCAGTCAAATGATTGGAAAAGCCAGTGGTTGAAGCTGGCCCTGTTACGTCTTCAAGACCTACGCTAGCCAGTGCATCCTGACTGAACGTCACAGATGCCCGAGCGGTAAACCCGTTGGGCCGATTATCCCAGTAAAGCTCGGAACCGTCATTAAATACCTTTGATGCAAAGTCATTCTGGAACTTGGACAAATAGTAGGCGTTCTGTCCAGCTTCACTCGCATCAGCAACGTCGCTGAGCGCAGCCTTGATGGCAGCCGCGTCCTCTCCGTTGAACTCCGTGATCTTGTCATTCTGCAATAACTCGGGGATCTCGATCTGGGCGTGCACACCTTCGGGTGAAGCCGTCCTCCCTATTATCGTGACAACTTTACCTTCCGTGAGAACAGAAAATTGCCTAGACGCTGTCGCAAATTCACCGTTAGCCACGCCTACGAAGTCGGCTAGGCTTCCTTCCAATGGGATATCCGCCAAGGCATTGTTCTGCGTGATGTCAATGAGCAATCGGCCGATCTTGGTGTTATCCAAGACACGCACCTGACCGTCACTTCTATCCGCCAGATCACGAGCAACTTCTCCAGTATATACGCTGCCAGCCTCCGGCCCAAGGTTCCCAGAATAGAAAATTGTAGAGGAGTACGACCGACTTACGGTGCCTGTTGCTTCATCAAACCCAAAGTAGTTGTCATCCTGGCCGAGCGCGTCCGCCAAAAAGGATACAAAGGCCTCTCTGGTAAGAACTCCACCCTCGGTGATTGATGCGCGGATATGATCAAGGAGCGGATCGTAGCTCATCCCTGGCTACTCCATTCCTTACATTCATTCGTTCCGGGATTTTCGACATAATAGGTCGAAACTCTTGTTGTAGAGTAACCTTGCGAAACAAGATCCCTCCACACCTCGACAAATACGGTTCTATCGAACGCCACCTTGATACTAGAGGCGTGGTAGTTCTTCTCACTAAGAGCCATAGCCAGTTTCGCTTGCTCAATGAAACTTAGCTCAGGGTGAGCAGCCTCGATTTTTTTGTGTCCAAACTCATAGGAGGCTTCAAATGGAACCTCTTTTCCGTCCACCACGAGTACGAAAAACGATCGCCGCTCCATTGGAGGATCATCACGAAGCCATTGAACCGCGAGCCCGCTTTCGAGATGCGTTGAGCGCTTCAAGGTCGGATCATATTCGATAGTCATGCAGGCCTCCGTTGTACGCCGTGAGGTATTATCAATATTTTGAATTACATCGCTCACGCCGCCCTCCACATTAATGTCAAATCACTATCATTCGTCGCCATGAGATCGGTGATCGAGCCCATGCCCCTGGAATTGAGCTGCAGCGAGGTCTGCCACGGCGCCAGGCCGGCTTCGCCGCCAAAGCGTGTCTCGACATCGCTCGAATTGAGGATGGTCTCGAACATCCGCGTGATGCGGCCGCTGTCGAAGACGACATCGCCATACGCCAGAAGCTGCGCGCGCTGCGGCGTCATGACGTCAATGGTGGTAGTCGCAAGACTCAGTTCGCGAACACCCAGTTCGGCAAGGGTCTTGAGTTCACCGGCATCCGTTGCGCCGTCCCGATCCCTGTCCTGCCAGATCCTGAGTTCGGACCACATCAGGTCGGCGACGCTGATCTTGCCATCGCCATTGCTGTCATAGGCCGCAAGCTCGGCATAGCCGCCCTCGAACCGATTGCCGAACATCTCGGACACATCGTCGATCGTGCCGTTGCGGTTGCTGTCGACGACGAGGAAGCCGTCGTCGCCCTTGATCCAGCCGGAATGTTCGGCAAAGCGGTCCCCGTCGACGTCGAAATAGACACGGCTGTCGGCTTGCGCGACCGTCTCGATACCGTCGCCGTCGAGGTCGATGACGAGCGGGTCCTTGCCCTCCGCCCAGCCGGTCGCCTTGGCCGCGCGACTCATCGCCGCGAACATCACCAGCAGCGAATCGAATGTTGCCAGCAGCTGCGCCTGGAGCGCGAAGGCGCTCGACCCGGCGATCGGCGGCAGCGCGGCGATGATCTGGAGAAAACCGATGAGCGGATTGCCCTTCTTGAACACCATGTTCATGGTGCCCGCGGGCTTGCCGCTCTCGCCCAGCCCTACGCCGAGATCGAACAGCTCATAGCCCCAGTAGCTCGACACGAAGTCGAAATTCCTGATGCGCATGATGCCTTGCGCATCATATTGCCCGCCCTGGCCATCGGAGACGTGGTAGACGTCGACATCCCCCGCGACCGCGCGGAAAAAGCCGTCGAACAGGCTGGCGGCAATCAGGTCGCTGCCGTCCATCGTGTAGACGATGAAGGGGGCCAGATTGTCGAAATAGATCTTGTTCCCGGCGGCGAAGGCGGCTGTGTTCGCTGCGCCTACGACGCCTGACGCGATCTGGAGATTGCCGGTCCTGAGCCCGAGGGCGAGCCCGACAATCGATGCGGCGGCATCGCCACCCGTCAGCGGGATGCCGAAATATTTCAGCACGTCGTAATGCTGGGCATCCATGATGGTGGTATCGGGGAAGTACCAGAAATTGTCCGAATTGGCCGAGCTGTCCTCGGCGCGCTCGCCTTCGGGACTGACCCCGGTGGCGTAGTCGCCCCACAATTCGCCACCAAGCGACGTGTTGAAGATCCAGTCGCGGCCAAGGCCGCCCGCCGTCGAAACCTTGTCCCCGCCATACATCGCGAGGACGATGTCATTCCCTTCACCGCCATCGAGGCGAAGGGCAATCTCCCTGGGCGCGGTCGGACTGTCGGGAAGTTCGGGCAGTTCTATCAGGGGAAGCAACCCCTGCGCGGCGCGGCTTGCATTTTCGGAACGTATGCGATTGTTTTCCTGCCGACGCGCTTCTGCAGCGTCGTCCATCCAGCTATAGAGAGGTTGGCCCGCCTCCAGGATCTTGCCTTCGACGCCGATGACGACATCGTTGCCGGCTCCCCCGGCCGCCTCGCCATAGCCATGATGATAGATTTCATCATTGCCCTGGCCACCATCGGCCTTCGATCCGTTATAAGCGTAGAACAGCTCGCCCTTTTCGGTGCCGGTGATGCTGTCGGCGAGTGCCAGATTCTGGTCGTCGATCTGGTACATCAGTTCGAGGCCGGGTACCGTCGGGGCACCAAGGCGGCCAAGAACAGCATTGACGAGAATCTGATTGGCGACGCCGTTCTGGTGCAGATCACTGGCGTCAGTCAAACCCGACGCTTCGATGGCATCGCGCAGGCCCACATCGGCGGCAATCTTGTTGACCAGTTCCCAACCGTTCGACAGCGCGTCGTAAACACCATAAACGGCCCAGGCTCCCCCAACGACCGCCGCGCCGATGGGCCCCGCGACAGCCGAAGCCGCCAGCACCGATCCCGCAACAAGGCCCGCCGAGACCACCGCCGAAGCGCCAAAGCCAACCACGTTACGGCCGAAGTCGCTCCAGTTTCCCGTCTGGAAACCCGTCTTGATGGACTCATAGCTGACATTAAGAAATTCGACCGCATCACCAAGGCCGACACCACCGACGGCACCACCTGTGCTGACAAGCGTGACGTTCTGTGTCGAAAGGACGCTGACCGACCGCGCGCTGACCCTGGCCGCATCGGGACCGACGATGCTTTCGAAGGTTCCCGATGCATTGCCGAACTGCGAGCGCAGACTGGCGAAAGTCTGGGTCTGTGTCTCGATCCGTTCGGCGAGTTTGGTATCGTCGATTGCGCCCGGCTGCTCCCGGGCTGCTATCGATGTAGCAGAATGCTCGATTGCCGCCTGTTCAGAAAGGGCGGGATTGGAGCCGACCCAGCCCTGGGTCTTGATACCTATGCCGTGATTGGCGAGCACTACTGATTGGTTGATGCCCCCACGACTTCGCTGGTCGCCCAAGGCCTCGACGGCGTCATTATAGGCCTTGTCGTCGATGACCCCCTCATGCTCGGGCAGCTGCGTCGCGCTGAGCAATCCCCGTGCCAGACTTCCGCGCGCCTCCGGCGAACTTTGCGAGGAGAATTCTTGGCGAAGTCCGAGGTCAGGGTCGTCCAGCAGCGCGCGCCGCATCTCGCCCCGGCTCTTCGCTGCTTGCGCTTCAGCGGAGAGGGTATCCGCATCGAAATCATTCGCTTCGACAAAAGCCGCCTGATCACCGGACACGAAGATGTCCGTAATCTGCGCAAGCAGACCATCTCTGTCTCCCATGATCGGCAAAGGCTTGCCATCGGGCCCAGTGATCTTGCCTTCGACCCAGCGCGACGTGAAGTCGAACAGATTATCCAGCGCCAGCCTTTGCGCTTCCGGGGTCGCCCCCGAGTCCATGATGTCCAACATCTGGATGCGCAGAAACTCATTCTTGTCGATCTGGAAACCGCCAGCTCCGGTACTGATCGGGCCACCACGATGCCAGTTGGTGCTGAAGCCAGATCGGCTGTCCTGCAGAAGCGCGCGATACGGGTGGCCCTCTGGCAGGTCCTGGATGAAATCAACCGATTCTCTATTGCTGAAGACGCCCTTGAGGTTGCCAAGCATGTGCTTGGCATAACCATGACTCTCAAGAAAGGCCGCAATCTGCGAATCGTTGTAGAGAGACTGAGCAAAGACATGCTCAGCCTCGAACGAGAACAGAAGGTCGGTCAACTCAGTCATGGTCTGCCCCGATCATCAATCAACCTTCGATGACATCGCACTTTATCAACTCGCCAAAACCGGCCTTCTCGGTTGCCAAGCCCTCTGCCCGCAGCTTGTCGCCCAGCGGCCCGCTCAGGAACAACACGTGACGCAGCCGCTGGTCCAGCCAGACATCAGGCCCCATGATGGCGTCCCGGGGGCATTTTACATCGTGATCCCCAGCCTTTATCGCCCACCATTTGTTACGGCCTGCCGGAGTGAGGTTCTGTGACTGATCCGGAAGGAAGGCCTCCTTCAGATTGCCGATGTTCCAGATGAACCACTCACCCGGCACGGGCGTGGCGTGGTCCTTCTCGAACAGGCTCAGGGGCAGGATGTGCCCCAAACCGAGATCGAACTCACGCAGAATTCCCGCCGATTTGGAGGACAATATCCAGAAACCCGAATAATAGAACAGATCAGGCCAGCAACCGGGGAAATGATGGGAACGATACTCCCCCATCTCGCCCCACGCTTCGGTCGGGAACTGTGCCGGATCAACGACCCCGCCTGTCCGCGCGATGCGCGCGACTTCGAGGATCGGTTCGTCGCTTTCAGCATTGATGTTGGTCTTCATGAAGCCGTCCGAGAGGGTCGAATCGGATGGCGCCCGGCTGATCCAGACATAGTCGTTCATTGTGTTGCCTTTGACATTGTGATTGCAGCGATCACAGAACAGCGCGGCACCTGCATCGTCAACCGCCAGCTGCCTGAGCGGCATACGCCTGATGGTGCCGAGGCCTTCCACAGCTCCCGGTATCTCGCACCCGTAAAAGGCCCCCGTCTGCACCCGCAAGATGGATCCGCCTTACCGAATTCCCCGTGCTTGCCGATGCTGATGCCAAATTCGTGTGTCGGCCATGCGACAAGGCGAGGGCCGTGACAGGGCGCGCCGAACGCCGGCTCAACGTCCGGAAACAGGCGTTTTCGAAGTTCCAGCGCGAGACCGACGATGGAGGCGGCCGCGTCACCGCCCGTCATGGGGATCCCGTAGAAGGTCAACAGATCATAATGCTGCGCATCCATGATCGTCGTGTCGGGATGGTAATAGAACAGGTCGGAGTTGGCGGAGGCATCGTCGGCACGCTCGCCCTCGGCGTTGACGCCTGCGGCATAGTCGCCCCATAGGATGCCCCCGACCGTGCGGTTGACGATCTCCCGTTCGCGATCGCCCAGTTGCGCTTCATGGAACTGGATCGATAGGGGGGCCTGGCCGACGTTGAACCCCACCCCGACGCTCCAGCCATACCCGAAATCGCTTCCGGAAGAGAGAGGATTGGGGTTGTCGGTGCCGCGGTAGCTGATGATGGTTTCGCTGCCGAGCGTATAGGCGACCGCATAGAAGCCCTGGCCCGCATCCTTGACGACGCTCTGGACCGTCGCATCCCCGACGGCCGACATCGCTTTCACCGTCGGTCGTCGACCGGCTATAGGCGTCCAGCGCAAGAACCATCATCAATAGGTCGCGATCCATGAGCCTATCTCCTCAGGTCGCTTTGCAGAATGTCGATTATTTCCGGCAGCCGGTTGGTGAATGGATTGTCGGGATTGCTGCGATATCGCTCCGGCTGCACAAGCCATGGCAACCTGCGTTGGATACCCTGGCTGACCGGAGCGTCGGTGGCAGCGAAGCTGATCTTGCGGAGCCGCGTTCCCGGGCCAAAACTGGCTGACAGAGCGGTCGGATCGACGCGCTCGACACTGAACGGATCCGCGATGTTTCGGAATCGCAGCATGACCGGCAGATGCTCGCCGGCGGATGGCAGCTGCGTCGGTGTGACGCTCGCGACGGCGCTCGCATTGCGGAAGCTGCGCATGAGAGCGCCCATGGAGCGCGGCCAGTCGGCGGCGGCGGAAACATCGATGGCGGGCGACACGGTCCCGTAGCGCAAGGCTTGCCCCCAGGTCCAGCTGGAGGAGACCGAAACGAACAACGTCCCGCCAGGCAGATCGACCGCCAGCGCCTCCCCCTCATGTTCGACGACGTCGTTCTCGCCGCCTGGCAAAAAGGGCGTATTGCCGTAGCTGATCCATTCCCCGACCGTTGAGCCTGTGCGCACCCCTACAGGCGTGTCGACCTCCACGGTCATCCGATACCGCAATCGCTCCGGGAATATGCCTCCGCAGCTTGCGAGCATGAACACGCCAGGCATGAGGGCCGCGAACATGACGGTGCGTCGCCTCATCGCGAGGCGACACGCGGACTCGCGGCGAACGAAGAATTTCGCTATTTGGGGGGTTAAGTAAACTGTCACCGCAATCCTAATCCCGCCATGGCGTTGGAGGCGAAACCTGGCTGCGCAGTGTCGTAGAGACCCATGGCGACTACCTCCCGACGCCAACCGGAACAAAAACAACCCCATCACACAAGACGTCGCCAAGACGACTGACCAACGCCTCGGAAAATACAGCACCCCCAAGCTCACACTGGAAAAGATGCTTGCCGGCGACCTTTGGTCGATCAAGAAGAAGAAAGTTGGTGGTACTTTTTTCCGGAATATGCGCGAAGTAATTCTGAGAGGGATTGAATTCGGGTGTGAGAGCACACCATCCGCCCCTGCCGCCATGGCCGATCTTGAAGATGTAAACTCTTCTGGGTTCACTGTCCGACGGCTCGAGATCAATCGGCACGAACAGATGAGTGTCTGGCTCTATTTCCTCGATGATGGATCGGGCTCGCTCGCCAACCAAGCCGACGGTGCCTCCATCGCATTCCCGCCATGCCTTCTTAGGGAAGTTGCTCTTCTTTCTAGCCTTGAATGGCCCGCGCCATTCCTTCTTCAACATTCCGTCGGCGTCGAACATATCGGGAAAGTCGAGTTTGGCGCCAAAAATCGAGTCCATCGAAGCGAAGCGTTGGGCATATTGAACGCCGTTGATCTTGCGATTTTCCCAGGTCAGATATTCCTGAAGCGCCCTCGGGCCGCGATCGTGCTTGACCGTTAGATACCGATAGTACAGCGGCCCGTCATATCCGGCAGGCACCTCCCCGGCGATGCGCGGCGACTTCCATTCCGTGGCAAGCATACTGCTCATGCTGCCTTGCGCTCCTGCGCTATCAGCCGCAGTCCGAAGACGGGACGATGCACCCCTCCCAGAGGCGAAAAACGATCTTCGAGAAGGGCGTCGACAACTTCCGGCCGCCCAAAGCTGAAACTATGCCCATCAGCGAATACGGGTCCGCTGGACGCCATGAACCGGGCAATCGAAAGGACCCGTTCGGCCAGCAGTCCCGGATTCATGTCATAGGGACCGCAATCAATTTCGCGCCAAGGAAGATCTCCAGGCCGGTCGACTGGCAAACGATTCTGCGAATCGTTGTAGAGAGACTGGGCAAAGATATGCTCAGCCTCGAACGAGAACAGAAGGTCAGTCAACTCAGTCATTGCCTGCCCCCGATCGTCAATCAACCTTCGATGACATCGCACTTTATCAACTCGCCAAAACCCGCCTTCTCGGTTGCCAAGCCCTCTGCCCGCAGCTTGTCGCCCAGCGGCCCGCTCAGGAACAACATATCGTGCAGACCGGGGTCAAACCAGACATCGGCACCCTCAAGCGCTTTTGCAGTGCATTTCACATCGCGATCGCCAAGCTGGATGCTCATCCACTTGCTTTCGCCGACCTTGATGAGGTTCCGGGACTGTTCGGGGCTCAGGGCCTGCTTGAGATTGCCAATGTTCCAGATGAACCATTCGCCCAGCACGGGCGTGGCATGATCCCGCTCGAACAGGCGCAAAGGCAGGATGTGCCCCGAACCGAGATCGAACTGACGCAGGATCGCGGCAGACCTAGCCGACAAAATCCAGAAACCGGCATAATAGAACAGGTCGGGCCAGGCACCCGGAAAATGATGGGAACGATAGTCACCCATCTCGCCCCATGCTTCGGTAGGGAATTGAGCCGGATCGATGGTGCCGCCTGCCTGCGCCACGCGGGCAAGCGCGAGGATCGCGTCGTTGCTTTCGGCATCGACGTCGGTCTTCATGAAGCCGTCCGAGAGGGTCGAATCGGATGGCGCCCGGCTGATCCAGACATAGTCGTTCATTGTCTTGCCTTTGACATAGTGATTGCAGCGATCACAGAACAGCGCGGCACCTGCATCGTCAACCGCCAGCTGTCTGAGCGGCATACGCCTGATGGTGCCGAGGCCTTCCACAGCAACCGGTACCTCGCACCCGAACAAGTCCCCCGTCTGCACCCGCAAGATGGATCCGCCTTGCCGAATTCCCGGTGCTTGCCGATGCTGATGCCAAATTCGTGTGTCGGCCATGCGACAAGGTGAGGGCCGTGACAGGGCGCGCCGAACGCCGGCTCAACGTCCGGAAACAGGCATTTACCCCCCCCCCCGATAGCCCGGTTGCTACATCACCTGGCAGCGATAGAGACGAAGCGCCTTGCGAAGCCTGGGCCCCAAGGCATCTCCAACGGCCCCGCTGACGAAAATCGACTTGAAGAGTTGCGGGTCGACCCAGACGTCCGGTCCTGCGAGCGCGGCGGTCGAGACAGCGATCGCATCATCCTCCATGACGCTGGGCATCTTGCACCAGTCGCGGGTGGGCGACCCGCCCATCGGTCGCGCCTTGGGCGAATGCTGTTCAAGAAAAGCCCGCTTCTCGTTGCCGAAGATCCAGACGAAATACTCACCGGGGACGCGGGTGATGCGATCGGCCTGCACGACCCCGCCCGCAAGCGGGTAAAGCGCGCCGCCGCCCAGATCGAAGCGGCTCAGTATCTCTGCCGTTCCGGCCGAAACGACCCAGTAGCCGTTGGCATAGAATAAATCGGGCAATGATCCGATCGTCGGTTCACCGGTGTCGCCCCAGATCATTTGGGGGCACATATCCGGCGGCACCGACTTGCCGCTGTCGTTAAGCTGCTGCGCCTCGATCGCACGGCCAGGGTCGGCAGCAGAGATGTCTGACGTGACCATCAGGATGAGGCGCGAATCCGCCCTGGCACTGCTTAACCATATGTGCTCTGGCATCAATCCTCCTGTGCCCTTGCTCCCGGTGCGAGACGGTCCCGTTGCCGCACCGCAAGCCTTGATGAATGACTGCGCATTGCCTGAGTGTTTTGTCGGTCACAAGACAATGGCTCGACGACGCCCTTTCGACAGAGACGCAGCCGTTTCCCTCGCTTGCGATCGGTGCTATCGGCCGCGCGTCCACCTCCAGCGGCAGGAACCACGCGCATGGCAAGCGATCAAGACGAAGACGCAACGGCCCGGATCGACGGCAGGGTGAACGGCGAATCCCCATCCGCGAAGCTGTCGCCCGACGTCGCCCGCAAGCTTGCCGCCATGCGCAGCCAGGTGCGCGAAAGCTTTGGCAGCGTGGTCATGTCGATGATCGCGATGCCGCGTTATTGCCATCAGAGCATAGCGGATCTGCAGCACATATTGCTCGATCCGCTGGTCCACGACCGGGTCGCGATCGCGCATGCGCGCGATGACAAGGACAATCCGCTCAACGATGTCGTCGGCATTGCCATCTGGGCGAGCGTATCGGACGAGGTCGATGCCAAAATTCGCGCGCAGATCGGGGCCGGGGCGTTTCCGATCCGCCTGAAAGCCGATGAGTGGACATCGGGGGACACGCACTGGCTGCTCGACGTGATCGCCCCTGACCGAAAGGCGACCGCTACGGTCATCGCCAATTTTCGCCAGCTCGTAAAGGCAGGCGGGCTCAAGCTGCATCCGATGGTCGCGAAGCTGGTCGATCCCGGCACCCTCGAGAAACTGGGCGCGCAAAAGGCGGGTACCGCCCTGTGATCCAGTCACAAGCCGACACCTGAAATTCGGATTGGACAAATTGTACGCTGCGATTCCGCGCTATGCATCAAATTGTCTGCCAGTCCCGCCCGGCTCTATTGAGAAACATGCCCCGCCTGTTCGACTGTAGTTCATAGGGTCTGCTGGTTCGCACGGCGCGATCCCTCATGCTATACCATCGGCTCGTCGATCCCCGCGCTATGGACGTAGCGCCGCGTGATCGGAAAGCCGGCACCGTCTTGTCTGGCGGGCGCGAGCAATCGCCATGTGATCCTCTGCGTCCCGGCCCTGTTCATGCGTGCTTGAAGAAGCCTGGCCGTCAAGCATTTGGCAAGATGTATGAACGTTACGCAGGCGTATATTAATTTGGTTGGCAGCGATTAACTCTATATTGTCGGTTTGATCGTACCAAAAGCCTCGCGAAATCGAGGGCTTATTCATGGCACGTCTTCCTGTCTCTGCGAGTCTGCTGGCTTTGGTGACGTTGAGCGCTTGTGGTGGCGGCGGCGGTGGCGGGACCAACTCCGCCGGGTCGCAGCCGCCGCCGGCGACTCAGCCGAGCGGCTCCGGCTCGGCGCCCGACGGATCGACCGGAACGCCACCCGGCGGTTCGGGCTCCACCCCGCCCGCGAACGGCTATGCGGCCCCCGTGGCGCCGCCTGCTGGCGCGGTAATTACCCCGGAGACCATCCAGCCCGTGCGGTCGGCCAACGATACGGCGGAGTTCCGCCGCAACTATGTCGCCAATGAATTCACCAACGCGCTCTACGCGCTCGATCATGGCTGGACCGGCCAAGGCGTGACGGTCGGCGTGCTCGACGATGGCGTCAATACCACGCTGTCGGCCTTCCAGGGCCAGATTTCGCCGCTGTCGAAGGACTTCGGATACGAGACTCGTGGCGGCAGCACGACCAAGCGCGACAGCCTGGGCGACGCGCAGGCCGAGCATGGTACCGCCGTCGCCGCCGTTATCGCCGCCAGGGCGGACGGCAGCGGCACCGTCGGCGTTGCGCCCAATGCCAGGATCGCGGTGCTTCGCGCCTCCGACTATAATCACGACACCGGGAAGGAAACGCTCGCGCGTGACGCCGAAGTCGTGAACTATGCGACCACCGCAGGGATCAAGGTCATCAACCGCTCGCTCGCGTCGCAGGGCTTCAACGTCAACCTGCGCAACGCCATGACGCAATATCGCAACGCGGGGGGCCTGCTGGTCAACGCGGCGGGCAACAGCGGCGGTGCCAATCCGATCGACGCGGTCAATGTCGATGCCGGCAACCGCGCGGGCTGGCTGTTCGTCGTTGCGCTCGATCCCGATGCGCAGTCCGCCTACACGCTGGCCAGCTATTCGAACAGGGCAGGCAATATGGCGGACCGGACCGTCACCGCCGTCGGCACGCTGGTCACCACCAACGTCAACGGATCGGTCGTGAACTTCTCCGGCACCAGCGCGGCGGCGGCGCAGGTCACCGGCCTGACCGCCACGATCCTCAGCAAATGGCCGCAGCTGACGGGCGTTCAGGCGGGGCAGGTCGTGATCGACACCGCGCGCGACATCGGCGCGCCGGGCGTGGACGCGACGTTCGGCGCCGGACTGATCGACGCTGCGGCGGCGTTGTCCCCGGTCAACCCCACTTTGTCGAACGGCGCGACCCAGACATCGGTCGCACAATCGGTCATGGCGCTGCCCGAGGTGATCGGCAGCGAGTCGATCCAGACGGCGCTGTCGAACGTCACGGTGCTCGATCGCTATGGGCGCGACTATAGCGGATCGGTCGCGGGGCTGGTGGTCAAGCCCGAGGCGGGGCGGTCGCTCTGGCTGCGGCGGCGGCTCGCACAGATGGCGCAGGGCGGCTATCGCGAGGCGGCGTTCGGCGGCTTCAGCGCGAACATCGCCTATGCGAGCTATCGCGCGGGCCGTGATGGCGAGGACGTGCATGGACAGCTGACCTCGGGCGAGCTGGGCTACCGGTTCGGTGCGACGGCGGTCCGGCTGGGCCTCAACGCGCAGGATTCGCTTCAGAACGACATCATGGGCCTCGCGCCCTTCGCCGACGGCATCCTCGCTTATGCGCCGCAGGCGGGCAACAGCCTCGCCGTCGATCACGAGATGGCGGCGGGCAAGCTGGGGATCGCGATCGCCACGGGAACGTCGGGCGGGTCGCGCGCGAATGCCGCCACCCTGTCCTTCAAGCGCGGGCGGAGCACGATTCGCGCCTCCTGGATCGAGGAGAAGGGCGCAGTGATGGGCGCGGAATCATCGGGCGCGCTGTCGCTGGGCAGGGGCGCGCGCACGATGCTGGTGGAACTGCACCAGGGCTTTGGCCTTGCCGGCGGCTGGACGCTCGAGGCTTATGGATCGGTCGGGCTGACCCGGCTCGACATCGACCCCGCCTCGCTCGTCACCGGCGCGTCCGCGCTGGTGGGAACACGCGCGGGCGTTCAGGCGAGCGGCCCGGCGCTGGGCGGCGTGCTGAGCTTCGGAGTCGCGCAGCCGCTCACCATCGAAAGCGGGCGTGCGCGGCTGACCTATGGATCGGGATATGATCTGGAGACGCGGTCGCTGCTTTACAGCAGCACCAGCGCCGACCTGTCGAGCGCCGAGCGCCGGGTCCAGCTTACCGCCGGCTATGCACGGCAGAGCGAACGGTCCAGCTTCCGCGTCGGCATGATGCAGGACATGACCGACGGCACGCTGCGCGCACTGGCGAGCCTCGGCTGGCGGTTTTGAGGGGGCGGGGCGACCGGGTCGATGGCTGGCCCGGTCGCCGTCCGCTTCAGAGCTTGAGCTTCACGCCCACCGATGCGCCGGTGGAATTGCCTCTCACGCCCTGATCGTCGTCGAGCGAGAAGCGATGGTTGACCTCGCCATAGATGGCCATGTTGTCGTTGAAGGCCCAGGTCAGGCCCGCGCCCGCATCACCCCATAGCGAGGCGTTCTGGGTTTCGATCACGGTGACCGAACCGGCGGCCGGGCCGGTGAAGACCGTCTCGTCGGTCGACTTGAAGCCCTTCCACAGATTGGCACGCGCATAGGGCTGGATGCTGCCGCTTTCCATGTCGTAGCGGCCCTTGGCGCGCACGCCGACGCGGCCGGTCAACTGGCCCTTGCTCCGCTGCGACACCGTCGCGTTGGGGATGGTCAGGTCGTCGAGCGACAGGCCCTGGCCGACGATCTGCACCTGCGGCTCCAGTGTCCAGTTGGGGGTGAGGGCAAAGCCATAGCCCACTTCGAACGACCCCAGGACGCCGGTTCCGTCGATGGTCGCGCGGTTCCCGTTCTGGACGTCGGCATCGCCGCCATACCAGCTGTGCTGGACGACCGTGTCGAAATAGAAGCCGCTGTCGGCCATGTAGGTCCAGTAGAAGCCGGCATAGGTGGTGTTGGGCTTGAGCCGTCCGACGGACTGGTTTTCCAGCCCGCTGGCGAAGCCGGTGACGTCCCAGCGGCTATCGACATAGCCGCCGTAGACGCCGGCATTATGATGACCCTGCGGCGATCCGAACTCGAACAGATCGACGCCGACCTGAAAGCCATAGCTGCGGCCGTCGGTCTCCGGCCGGGCATCGCCACCGCGTCGCGTCTTGCCATCTTCGTAAATGGCGCGGCCCCAGATTCGGCCGGGCACGGTGAAACGATCGGCAACCGTGCCGAAATCGTCACCCACGCGCCGATGGAGCGTGCCGAGGAAGGCAAGGTCGCCCATCGCGAGGCCTCCCGGCAGCGCGGCCAGCAGCGGAACCTCGAGACGATAGGCCGGCGGTTCGTCGGTCGGGTCCGAGCCCGGATCTTCGGGATCGGGATCGCCCGGATTGCCCGTCTGGTCCGATGCCTGGCTGCGCAGGTACCAGCTTTCGCTCGTGCCCGCCTGATTGGACGCGAACAGGCGATATTCGAACGCGCCCGCATCGACTTGCCCGCCGTCGAGGACAAAGCCGTCGCCGGTCGTCAGCGCCGTGGTGGTGCCGCCGTTGATCGCGCTGATCACCTCGATCCCGTCGCCCGTGGTCAGCGCGCCGAGGCCGCCGACATTCTGGATATCGATTCGCGTCGTTCCGCTGACCGCGCCGCCGTCGATGATCAGCCGGTCGGACGCCGATCCGTCGGGGCCGAGCACCGTGTGGAGAGCGAGATAGCCGTTCTGGCCGACATAGTCGCCGCGAATGGTCAGCGTGTCCGTCGCGACGTCTTCGCCGTTCTGGAGGCTGATGCCACCCGCATTGACAACCGTCAGCGACCCTCCGGGCGAGGCCTGGATCGCCGGCAGCACGTCATTGCCCGCGAACAGCTTGGAGTCCGGGTCGATCGTCAGCGTGCCGTCGGCCAGTTCCAGCGTCGAGTTCATCTTCAGCGTCGCGCCGTTGACGAGCGTGACGTTGTTGAAGCCGCCCGCGATGATGCGCCGCGTACTGACATCCGAGCCATCGAGAACCAGCGTGTCATTGCCGCCGAGCGTCGCATTGCCCGTCAGGAACGTGGCCTTGCCGAAGCCCTGTTCGTCAAGCCCTCGCACCGTCGCGGTATCGTCGCCCGCACCGCCGCTGAACGCACCGTCAAACGTTCCGTTCGCGAACAGGAAGCTGTCGTTACCGCCGCCGAGCGTCACCGAACCGCGGATGTCGCCGCCGTCGGAGGTCACAGTCTGTGCGCCGCCGTCGCCGGAAATGGCGACATTGCGGTTGGAACGGGCGCTCACCGTGCCGCTGTTGCTGAAGCTGCTGTCGCCGGTCATCGTCACGACCGGCTCGGTCCTGCTGTTCGATGACAGGGTGCCCGAATTGCTCGCCGATTCACCTGGTCCGACCGTCGTGGTCTGGGCGTGCGCCGCTCCGCCGAGCAGCAGCATGGCGGTGGCGTAAGAGATGCGTGTCATCGTCCGCGACATCGCCAGGTTCTGGCGGCGCGCGGGATTCGTTCTGGGCCGAAGGTCCAAAGCTAGTCCCCTGCAAATGCTTGATTTATTGTTAAGCACAACGCGGGCTTCGGCGTTTGGATGCACGAAAAATGGGGCAGTCCGATAAAAAGCGGATTTCTTGATAAGCCGGCAACGTCATGGCGCGTGGTTTGCATCCGCTTCGGAGGCGCGGGCGCGGCTGGAAAAGCGCGGATTTCCGGACACGGGATGCGGCCCTCCAAAAACAATCCCGTGGTCGGTGGACTTGACCTTCCCGGTCTGTGGAGCGAGTCTGCGACCGTGATGACCATTCGCGCGCGCGCGCCTGCCTGGGCGGGCATCCTTCTCTCGCTGACCATCGCTGCGGGGACCGTCGCGTTCAGCGCTTCCGCCGCACCGGCCGGAGCGTCAGCAAGCGGTGCGGACACGCGCCCGCCCGCGTCGCGCCGGATCACCAAACCAAAGAAAAAGAGCCTCGAATATCGGCTGAGCTGGGGGCTGGCGTCGATCCGCGCCGATCGCGCCTATGCCTCGGGGATCGACGGCACCGGAATCACGGTGGCGATGATCGACGCGGGCGGGGCGGTCGACACCGTCGGTCTGTTCACCGACATCTCGCCCGCCAGCACCGATCTGGTGGAGGTGCGCAAGACCCGCGAGGGCGACGAAAGCCACGCACGCCAGACCGCGACGCTCCTGGCCGCGCGGCTGGACGGCGAAGGCACGCTGGGTGCCGCCTATGGCGCGCGGCTGCTGTCGGTGCGGATCGATGCCGATGGCTCGTGCCGGACCAATTGCTATGCCTATGCCACCGATCTCGCGCGCGGGATCGACTATGCGGTCGCGCAAGGCGCGCGGATCATCGGCGTTCCGCTCGTGGGGGAGAAGCGTCTGCAGTCGGTTGAGCCGGCGCTTCGTCGCGCGGCGGAGGCCGGGGCGGTGATCGTCATCGCGGCGGGCAATGACGGCGCCGGCGAAGTCTCCTGGCCGGCGCGCTACGCCGCCGATGCACGCCTGCGCGACGCGATGCTGATCGTCGGCGCGAGCACGATGGCCGGCGAGGCCGCGAGCTGGACGAACAGGGCTGGCACGGTCGCCGAGCGCTATCTGGTGGCTCCGGGCGAGAATCTGCTGGTCGATTGCGGGAAGGAGACCTGCAATCTTGTTTCCGGCACCTCCTTTTCGGTGCCGTTCGTCGCGGGCGCGCTGTCGCTGGTCATGGCGCGACGTCCTGACCTGACCGCGCAGCAGGCGGCGCGAATCCTGCTCGCATCGGCATCCGACCTAGGCGCGCGCGGCCGCGATGCGGAAACGGGGGCGGGGCTGCTGAACGTCGCCGAGGCGATGCGCGCCGCACGTCAGCAGCGCGCCGAACGCGGGAGCCTGCCGGGCGGCGAGATCTGAGCGGCGGCGGCACCGGTACCGGACCGCGGGAGGGATGCCCCGTTCGTCGCCGTCAGGGCTGAGCGGTTCGACAGGGCCTTGGCGCTGCTGACGGTCGGGCCGCTTGATTCAGCGCAATGACCGGCGGACTTTTCGGACCGATATGGCGAGCATCCCGAGGCGGAGGCGCCCATGCGAAGAGTGCTCGTCATCGACGGCCATCCCGATCCGGAGCCACACTTCATCCATGCCCTTGCCGACGCCTATGTCGCGGGCGCGCGAAGCGGCGGGCACCAGCTGCGGCGCGTCGATGTGGGTGGGCTCGACTTCCCCATCCTGCGCTCGCCCCGCGACTGGATGGAGGGCGAACCGCCCGAGGTCATTGCGGCCGCGCAGGAGGATATGCGCTGGGCGGAGCATGTCGTCATTCTGTTTCCCTTGTGGCTGGGCGACATGCCTGCGCTGCTCAAGGGCTTGCTCGAACAGATGGCGCGGCCCGGCTTCGCGCTCGCTTATCGCGACAAGGGCTTTCCCGAGAAGCTCCTGAAGGGGCGCTCGGCGCATGTCGTGGTGACCATGGGCATGCCGGCGCTTGCCTACACGCTCTACTACCGCGCCCACGGCCTCAGGAATCTGGAACGCAACATCCTGGGGTTCGTCGGCTTCAAACCGGTGACGCGCGACATCATCGGCACGGTCGAGGCCAGCGCCGACACCCGCGCCAAGTGGCTTCGGCGGATGGAGGAACGGGGCCGCAAGGGGCGGTGAGATCAGTGCCCCAGTGTTCCCGCGAAAGCGGGAACCCAGAGTCGCAAGCGTCCTCTCCTGCAACCCTGGGTCGCCGCTTTCGCGGGGACACATGTCGGGATATCAATCCCGCAGAAGCTCGTTGATTCCCGTCTTCGACCGCGTCTGCTCGTCGACGCGCTTGACGATGACGGCGCAATAGAGGCTGGGGCCGGGGGTGCCGTCGGGCAGGGGCTTGCCGGGCATGGAGCCGGGCACGACGACCGAATAGGGCGGCACATGCCCCATGAAGACTTCGCCCGTGGTGCGGTCGACGATCTTGGTCGACTGGCCGATGAAGACGCCCATCGACAGCACCGATCCCTTGCCGATGCGCACACCCTCGACCACTTCGGAGCGCGCACCGATGAAGCAGTCGTCCTCGATGATCACCGGGTCCGCCTGAAGCGGCTCGAGCACCCCGCCGATGCCGACGCCGCCCGACAGATGGACGTTGCGGCCGATCTGAGCGCAGCTTCCCACCGTGACCCAGGTATCGACCATCGTGCCTTCGCCCACATAGGCGCCGATGTTGGTGAAGCTCGGCATCAGCACCACAGACTTGTCGATGAAGCTGCCCTGGCGCACGATCGCGCCGGGCACCGCGCGGAAACCTGCGGCGCGGAATTCGGCCTCGCCCCATGCGGCGAACTTGCTCGGTACCTTGTCCCACCAGTGGGTGCCGCCGGGGCCGCCGGCGATCAGGCCGTTGTCGTTGAGGCGGAAGGACAGCAGCACCGCCTTCTTGAGCCACTGGTTGACCTGCCAGTCCTCGCCGGTGATGCCCGCAGGTTCGGCGACGCGTGCTTCGCCGCTGTCGAGCATCGCGAGCGCGCGGTCGACCGCCTGCCGGACCGGCCCTTGCGTCGCGGTGGAGACGGAGGCGCGGTCTTCCCACGCGGCGTCGATGGTGGCGATGAGCTCTTGCGACATGGTCAACCTCCCAGCAGCGCCTTCAGAAACGGCGTCAGCGCGGGCGTCTCATAATCGATAAAATCGGGATGTGAACCCATGCCGCCCGCTTCCGACCCATTGTTGACCCAGACGGTGGTCATCCCCAGCGCCTTGGCGGGTTTCAGATTGCGGGCCATGTCCTCGAAGAAGATCGCGCGGGTCGGGTCGACCCCGTGGCTCGCGACCAGCGCCGCATAGCCCATCGGGTCGGGTTTCGGGACATAGTCGCAGGCGTGAATGTCGTGGACATGCTCGAACAGTCCCGCAAGGCCCAGCCGCGCCAGCACCCGCAGCGCATAGTCGGCGTCGCCGTTGGTGTAGATCAGCCGCCGACCCGGCAATAGCGCGATGGCGGCGTTGAGTTCCTCGTCGGGCATGATCCGGTCGAGCGCGATGTCGTGGACATGGTCGAGAAACTCGCGCGGGTCGATGGCGTGATGATGCATCAGCCCCGCGAGCGTCGTGCCATGCTCATGGAACCAGCCCTTCTGAAGCGCCCGCGCCTCGTCGAAGCCGCATCCCAGCAGCCGCTCGATATAGCCGGTCATGCGGATGTCGATCAGCGCGAAGAGGTCGGCCTCGGGCGGGTAGAGCGTGTTGTCGAGATCGAAGATCCACGCATCGATCGCGGCAGGGTCTGGTACGGGAAACGGCGGCATGGCGGTGGTCATAGCGCAAACCCCGTGAAAAGCGATCAATCCGTCTTCTTGAGCGCCCCGGGCTTGTGCGCGGCCTTGGCGCCGCTCTTGTCGCTCCTGACGATGAACTGCGGATCGTCCTTCGACGCGCTGACCGTGTGGCTCTTGATGTGCGTGTCGGACGTCTGTTTCTTCTCGACCGTGCCGTGGGTCTCGCCCTGGCTGGTGTTCCACTCGACCTTGTCGCCCTTTTTCAGTTCCTTCGCCACATTCCTGCTCCTGCTTCAGGCCATCATCGTTGGTCCATCATCGATCCGATATCGTGCCAATGACCGAACGCCGCCAAGGCTCCCGCAGGTGCGACGGCAGCGCCTCAGCATCCGATCGTCGGAACGGGGATGGCGGCGGCGGCCGGGATCGTTCATAGCACGCAGCCCAGCCGGATCGATCTGTCACCATGCCATCCACCCCCTCCCAGGGCGTCGCCCTTCCGTTTGCCGCCGCGCTCTGCGGCATCGCGATCTTTTCGGGGATGGACGCGGTGATGAAGCATCTGGCGCTGGAGATCGGTGCCTATAACGCGATGCTGTGGCGAACGATGCTGTCGCTGGTCGTGCTGCTGCCGATCTGGTTCGCGCGCGGTGGAAAATGGCCGACGCGGAGGGTCTGGGCGCTTCACCTTGTCCGCAACGTGACCTTCGCCTTTTCGCTCATCCTGTTCTTCTGGGCGCTCAAGCGCGTGCCGATGGCGGAGGGGATCGCGCTCACCTTCATCTCGCCGCTGGTCGCGCTCGGGCTGGCGGCGCTGTTCCTCAAGGAACGGGTGGGGCGAAGCGCGATCGGCGCGTCGCTGCTGGCGTTCGGCGGGGTGCTTGTCATCCTGCTGACCCAGCCGGAGGGGAGCGGGGCCGCGCGCGGCGACTGGACCAGCCATGGCGCGATCCTGCTGGCGGCGGTGCTGTACGCGGTGGGTCTGGTCGTCGGGCGCCCCTTGTCGCAGCGCGCGTCGCCGCTGGAGGTCGCGACCTTCTTCAACATCATCGCCGGCGCCATGTTCGCCGCCGCCGCACCGTTCGCCGGGGCGATCCCGGAGGCACGCCATCTCCCCGCTCTGGTCCTCGCGACGCTGTGCGCCAACCTGTCGATCATGGCGATGGCGTGGGCCTATGCGCGCGCCGAGGCGCAGGTGCTGCTGCCGGTCGAATATACCGCCTTTCTGTGGGCGATGCTGTTCGGCTGGCTGATCTTCGGCGAGGTGGTGACGGCGGGCACGCTGGCGGGCGCGGCGCTGATCGTCGCCGCCTGCGTCTGGGCCGCGCGCACCCAGCCCCGGCCGATGGCGGTGGAGGCGCATGTCGATCCCGACCTCGCCGCACAGCAGCAGGAACGCGCGCTCACGGTGGTCGATCGCACCAGGACGTTGCGCTGAGCAGGCAGCGCGAGGACGGTCGCGAGCGATAGGTTCTGTGCTCACACATGAGGATGGATTACACTACCCCGATGATCCGGGGGTAGGCACAGGGTGTTAGAGATGGCCTTAAGAGGCGCGCGATCGATTCGATCAAAGGCACTGGCGGCTATTGCAGCCCTAAATTTGTTTGCTCTGACAGCTCCAACCAGTATTCAGGCTCAAACGGTAACAACCGCTCGATCTACTGTGAAACGAACAACAGTGCCCGTCAGGACGCGAACAGATGCGATGTTTATAAATATGCGGAATGATGACGGAACGGCTACAAGGCGAAGACGAGAATTTGATTCTATTAATAGTTTTTCCATCGAGTTTCATGGAGAAATAGGGTCGGCAAATCTACTTTATAAGTATGTTAACTATATAAACGATAGTGCTAAAAAGAAAATATTTATTTCGTTTATATGGGCTGCGAGTGAAGCTCGAGGAAATAATTTGTACATAACCTACAATGATGACGTCACTATTTTCTGTCGGTCAGATTATAGTGGTTTAGATTTGATAATTAGTGCAATAAAGACTGCGCCAACGGAAAGTTTGAGAAAAAATGTTGAAATGAGATTAAGAAATAGTAAAGAAATTGTCAAAGTTTCGTATGAAAAAATAGAATTATTCCGGGCCCAGCAAGATGTTGATGGGAGGTATCGTCAATCAGAAATTGCTAATGCTCAAAGAGAAATAGCGCAAGCAAAGCGGATGATATTATCGGATGAAAATGAATTAAGGAGATTAGGAAGTATTGTACAGAGAGACCTGTCCAAAGTTGATTGTATTGTTGGACTATGAATTAAGACATTCTCGCCCATCAAGGCGTCGACCCAACCTGGATCGATACACACCAAATGTTCGAGGACGACCAACATGCGGCGGTGGCGGGAAAAACGGTTCCAGAACCGCCCATTCGGTATCGGTCAAATCACTTGGCAAAGCCAAGTCCCGCGCGCGCATGATGCGCGCGAGTGGTATTAACAATGCCATTAACCTTGAGATTGCGCGATCAGCCAAATGATGAAGCCAATGATGGCAAGCAAAATGACCACTTTGATCGGTCCCCGGAGTTTCCAGGCAAGGACGCCTGAAATCGCAGCACCGATCAGTATCGCCCAACTATTATCCGGGGTTACCGAATGGATTGCGAAGGCACCGCCGCCCGCGCCGGCAAGCGCAATGATCCCGTCTATCGACTGGGCTTGACCATTGCTAGGTGATGGCACACTATTGGCCGCTCCCGATCTCGGTTTTGGTGAGGGCGGCGCGCTCTTGGTGCCCCTCGATTTTGCCTTTGCTGTGGACTGCGACCGGGGTGGAGGTGGCATTCGGGCCGCTGTAGCATCGTAGACTTTGCCCGACCCGTTGCAGTTATTGCAAGTCGTGCTCGTTGTGCCAATCCAGCCGTCAGCTTGCCGCTCCCGGATGCCAACGCCTTTGCCAGAACCTCCACAGCTCGTGCAAGTTTTAAACACTTTATGCCCCCCCCCGCCATCCGCACCCAAATAATAATGCTGGGGCGGGCTCTGTAAATGGCGAATTTGAACGACGTCGCGCTATTAAGTCCATAAAAAGATATCCGATAGCTAACTGATATCTTTGGGCTACCCAAAACGCGATATAGTCCGCCTTGGGGGCGTACACGTCATAGCTGGGGGCAACTTTGCGCGCCTTTTCCAAGGCATTGTCGGAGATAACGAGGAAATAGCGGGTCCTGGGGCACGGCGGCTTTCTCCGATCGCGGCGTGAAGATCAGGTGATCGGCCTCTTCGTCAAGCCGGATCGTATAGTCGGGGAAATGCTGGTGCAACTCTTCCTGCTCGACAATTGTCTTGATGAGGCGCTTGAACTCCTTGGCGGTCGATTGCCAGCCGCATTTCTTCTGGATCGTATCGAGCCCGAATTTTACCGTCTGCCCGGCCACCCGCAATGCGTCGAAATTCTCGCGGATGATCGAGGCGCGATCGACCAAGCTGAATACGTCCCATTGCGCCCGTGCGTGCCGCGATTGGTGGCGACCAGCAGGCTTGTCCCTGCGGCGAAGCCGCCCTCCATCATCTACCGTGCCGCCCGCGCAACGCGTGGATTCATCAAGGCGCCTGCGGCGCAGCACGATATCTCCGCGCCTCTGCGCGAACCATCCTGCCTGCCCGCGCGGTCTTGACGCGGACTCGCCGACAGGCGATTGTGCCAGAAGGGAACATTTGGTGTCCGCCGTGGCCGACGCCGAGCGATAAACCGGGGATTTTCTATGGCAAGCCGGGCCGGGTCCAGCCGGACTCCCGAATGGCGCATCATGCTGAAGCGCAGCGTCCTGCGTCTCGTCACGCTGGTCGGCGCGGCGATGCTGGTCGCGCTGGCGGTCTTCGCGCTGCTGGCGCTGCTCAGCTATCATCCCAGCGACCGGTCGATGAACACCGTCGCGGAAAGCCCGCCCGAGAACATCATGGGCTCGCCCGGTGCCTATGCCGCCGATTTCCTGCTGTGGCTGCTGGGGGTTCCGGTCGGCCTCGTCCTGCCGCTGATGCTGATTCTCGCGCGGCGCATGTGGGGCGATCAGGAGATGGCGGGCTGGCAGGGGCAGATCGGCAAGTGCCTGAGCGGCGTGGTCCTGACAGGCTTGTCGATGGCGCTGTTCCAGCCCGAGCCGCTGGTGGGCCTGCCCGCCGGATGGGGCGGCATCGCCGCGCTGGCGGTTGCGCGCGGCATCATCAGCCTGGCCGACGTGG
>CAZJCT010000003.1:0-78685 GCA_964544675.1 uncultured Sphingobium sp. | reverse complement strand
ACTCGATCGCATGAGCTTCCACGTCTATGAGACGGGGGAGACGGTGGCGGCGCGCGAACGGCCGATCGTCGTCATCACCTCGAACAACGAGAAAGACCTGCCCGACGCCTTCCTGCGGCGCTGCTTCTTCCACTATATCAAGTTCCCCGACCACGACACGATGCGGGCGATCATCGACGTCCATTTCCCCGGCATCCAGAAGGTGCTGGTGAGCAAGGCGCTGGAGGTCTTCTACCAGGTACGCGACGTGCCGGGGCTCAAGAAAAAGCCATCGACGTCGGAGCTACTCGACTGGCTCAAGCTGCTGCTGGCAGAAGACATGCCGCTCGACGTTCTTCAGTCGCGCGACCCTGCCAAGGCAATCCCGCCGCTCCACGGCGCGCTGCTCAAGAACGAGCAGGACATCATGCTGTTCGAGCGGCTCGCGTTCATGTCGCGTCGGGGCGGCTGATGCCCGCGCCCTATCCGGGCCGCTGCCTGTGCGGGGCAGTGACGCTGGTCATCGCCGGCGAGCCAGTCGGCACCCGCCAGTGCTGGTGCCGGCAATGTCGCCAGATTGCCGGCGGCGGACCCACCCACAACGCCATGGTCCTGTCCGCCGACGTCACGATCAACGGACAGATTGCATCGTCGAGCTGGCCCGCCGCGAGCGGTAACAGCCTCACTTTCCATTTCTGCCCGTCCTGCGGCACGCATATTTACGCGCAGAGTTCAGCGCGGCCGCACATGATGGCGGTGCGCTTCGGGGCACTCGACGAGCCGCATGGTCTGCGCCCGGTTACGGTGATCTGGACCGACAATGCGCCCGATTGGGCTTGCATCGACCCGGCGCTGGAGCGTTGGCCGGGCCAGCCCCCGCCGCCGCCTGCGGCCGCGTCATGACGAGGAAAGCCATATGACTCATCGCGGCCAGTGCCTGTGCGGACAGGTCCGCTTCACGATCGATGCCGAGCCTGTTGGCGCGCGCATGTGCTGGTGCCGCGACTGCCAGCGGATCGCGAGCGGATCGCCAACGGTCAATATCCTCTTCCCTGAAGAAGCCGTGCGCTACGAGGGTGAGGTCACGACCTTCGACATGATCGCCGACAGCGGCAACAGCGTCGAGCGCGGTTTCTGCCCGAAATGCGGGTCGCAGATGTACAGCCGCACCGTGGAGCCCAAGGGGTTACCGATGCGCGTCCGGGCCGGCACCCTCGACGATCCGGAGATCGCGCCGCCTACCGCGATCATCTGGGCGGACAGCGCGCCCTCCTGGGCTCCGCTCGACCCGCGCTTGCCCCGGCATCCGCGCGGGCCGGGTTCCTGATCGTCCGGGCGAGGGCACATCATGTTTCTCAATCTTCTCGACGAACTGCGCGCCGCCGGTATTCCCGCCAGCGTGAAGGAGCATCTGCTCCTGCTTGAGGCCCTTGATGCCGACGCGATCCCGCGCGAGCCCGAGCAGTTCTATTATCTCTCGCGCGCCATTTATGTGAAGGACGAGTCGCTCTACGACCGGTTCGACCAGGTGTTCGCCAAGGTCTTCCGCGGACTGGAGACAAGCTACGCTCAGGACGGTGTCGATCTGCCCGAGGAATGGCTGAAGGCCGTAGCCGAGAAATATCTCAGCCCCGAGGAGATGGAGAAGATCAAGTCGCTGGGGGACTGGGACGAGATCATGGATACGCTGCGTAAGCGGCTTGAGGAGCAGAAGGAGCGTCACCAGGGCGGGAACAAGTGGATCGGCACCGGTGGCACATCCCCGTTCGGCAATTCGGGCTACAATCCCGAAGGGGTGCGGATCGGAGGCGAGTCGCGCCACAAGCGCGCGATCAAGGTCTGGGAAAAGCGCGAGTTCGCCAATCTCGACTCGACGCGGGAGCTGGGCACCCGCAACATCAAGGTCGCACTGAAGCGCCTGCGCCGTTTCGCGCGTGAAGGCGCGGCCGACGAACTGGACCTGGACGCGACGATCGCCGGCACGGCGCGCCAGGGCTGGCTCGACATCCGCATGCGCGCGGAACGGCACAATGCGGTCAAGCTGCTGCTGCTGTTCGACGTCGGCGGATCGATGGACCCGCATGTCCGCCTGTGCGAGGAGCTGTTTTCCGCCGCGCGTACCGAGTTCAAGAACCTGGAGTTCTTCTACTTCCACAACTGCCCCTATGAAGGGCTCTGGAAGGACAACCGCCGCCGCTTCGCCGAGCGGACGCCGACCTGGGACGTGCTCCACACCTATGGCCACGACTACAAGCTGATCATCGTGGGTGACGCGGCGATGAGCCCCTATGAAATCACCCACCCCGGCGGCTCGGTCGAGCATATGAACGAAGAGCCGGGGGCACTGTGGCTCCAGCGGCTGACCAACACCTATCCGGCTGCGGCATGGATCAACCCCGAGCCGGAGCGGAGCTGGGACTATAACCAGTCGAACCGGATGATCCGTGGGCTGATGAACGGGCGGATGTACCCGCTGACGCTCGACGGGCTCGACCGGGCAACGCGCGAGCTCAGCCGCAAGCTCTGACCGGCACCGCCCGCGCGCACCCCGCTCCACTCGTCGGCCCAGTGGTGCATTTCATCGCATTTTCATTTCGGCTGCGATTCTCCCAACGCCGCCGTCGTGTCATAGCTGACGCCCGATCAAAGGAGATACGGCGGACTACAATCAGCGGCACAACAATGACATAGGGGGGTTCCCATGAAGAACGGTCGTTCGCGTCGTCATCAGTCCCACGGCCACGGTCATGCATCGGCCGCCACCACCCTGCCGCCCCGACGACCGCCGTCTCAACCGAGCCAGACCCGCCCGAAAGCCGAACCGGAGGTGGCGCGGGCCATTCCTCTCCCCGACCTTTCCGAGCCGCTTGTCGAATCTCCAGCGCCCGTGGCCTTGTCGCGACAGGTCCGCCGTCAGGAGCGGCGCGCCCAAGCGAAGCAACTGCGTCGCACCGGCACCCCGGTGCAATCCCGCACCTTGTCCTCCACCAGCGGCGATCCTGACAGCGCGCCATCCGCTGTGCAGGAGGCCGACATCGCGCCGCTCCCGCGCGACCGATCGCTGGCGATCCGGCGGAACGGCGTCCTGCAAATCGGCGAGTGGCTGCGCGGGCTGCTCAGTCGAAAGCCGCGTTCGCGCCGGGTCTCGCCGGATCAGGCGGTGCAGCAGATTCAGGCGATGCGTGTTGAACTGGCGCATATGCAGCGGACGCTCGAACGCATGCTGGGCGGGGCCGGCTGACGGTCAGGCGCGGTAGATCAGGCAGGCTTCGCGTTCATCCGTCCACGCCTGTTCGTCGGCCGTCGCCAGCGCGTCGAGATCGCCCGGCGCCGCACCGGCATCATCGACCCACTCGCGCAATGCGGGACCGCCGTTGATCACATCGATCGGCAGCTTGCCGAACGCATATTCATAAGGAAAATCCCGCCACAGCGGATAGTCGGGATAGAGCGAGCGGATCGCCTTGAACGCCAGCGCCTGCAACCGCCAGGGCCGGAAGCCCGCATGATCGTAGAAGCGGCCCTCGGCATGGATGTGAAGGCCCGAACAGAGCTGGCCGACATGCTTGTGAAAGGTCGGCTCGAACCAGCAATCGCGAAGCGCGCAGCCGGCCAGCCAGTGCGGCGCGAGGCGTTCCATCTCGGCCCGCACCGCGCGCGCGTCGATGTCGGGCGCTCCGAACAGTTCGAGGGGGCGCGTCGTCCCGCGTCCTTCGGAGAGCGTCGTGCCCTCCAGCATCACCGTGCCGGGATAGGCGCGCGCCATCGCCACATTGGGCGCATTCGGGCTGGGGTTGACCCACAGCCGGTCGGTCGGCCAGCCATGCCCCGGTGCTGAGTCGGGCTCCCACCCCTGCATCGCGATCACGCGATAGTCGAGGTCGAGGCCAAAGCGCGCGATGAACCATCGGCCCATTTCGCCGAGCGTCAGACCGTGGCGCATCGGCATCGGCCCCGCGCCGACAAAGCTCTCCCATCCCGCGACGAGCGTGGTGCCCTCGACGGGCCGGCCGATCGGATTGGGCCGGTCGAGCACCCACACCGCCTTCCCGGCTGCAGCCGCCGCCTCCATCACATAGAGCAGCGTCGTGACGAAGGTGTAGATGCGGCAGCCAAGGTCGTGCAGGTCGACAAGCAGCACGTCGAAGCTATCGACCATCGCCGGGGTCGGACGACGCACCTCGCCATAAAGGCTGAACACCGGAATGCCGTGGATCGGATCGTCGAAATCGGGCGACTCGATCATATTGTCCTGCTTGTCGCCGCGAAGCCCGTGCTGCGGACCGAACGCCGCCGACAGGCGGATATCGCCCAGCGACGCAAGCGCATCGAGCGAATGGACCAGTCCTTCGGTCACCGATGCGGGATGAGCGAGCAGCGCCACGCGGCGGCCGGCGAGCGGCCTTCGCAATTCAGGGTCGGCCAGCAGCCGGTCTATTCCAGCGATCATGCCTCAGCGGGTGCCCTCAAAACCGCTGCAAAGCAATCCCCTGCATGAAAATCGGGCGCACCGGCCGGATGGGCGAGCGCCCAGTGGCTGACGCTGCGGTCAATCCCCTCGATCACGGCGGAAAAGCCGGCGAGCAGCTCATCCGCGCCGTCCAGCACCGCATCGGACAGCTCGAACGTCGCGCAGACGCGGATCATGGAGTCGGCCGCCTGCAGGTCGAACCGCTCCATGACGATCCCGTCCGCCACCCGCATGCCTTGGCGATAGTTGTCGAAGGCATAGCTTGCCCAGCGTCGGGAGGGGGAGATGTTCAGCTCGACATAGGCATCCTCGCCCGGCCGCTTGAGGAAGGCCTCGAAACAGGTTGTGGTCCACAGCCCGTCGGCCCGATCGGGTGCCGTCAACGGCGGCACGAAAAGCGGCACCGCACCTTCCGCGACCTCGAACTCCAGCATGAGACGCGTGCGCGACTCGTGCACCGCCCGCACGCGGAGCGAAGCGATAATGGATGCACCCTCTGCCGGGTGCGGGATCAGATCGCGCTGCATAGGAACAATCCCCCGCCAAACATCGATATTGTCGGAGGCGGCAGCGCCATGCTACGCGCGCCGCGCATGGGGCACTACTCATCCGAACTTCTGCATCTACTGCATTCTCGCGGTTATATCTACCAGCTCACCGACGATGCGCTGGACGGAATTGCCCAGCGTCAGGTGGTGCCCGGCTATATCGGCTTCGACCCCACGGCGCCTTCGCTCCATGTCGGCAGCCTCGTCCAGATCATGATGCTCCGGCGCATGCAACAGACGGGGCACAAGCCGATCGTCGTGATGGGCGGCGGAACCGGCAAGATCGGCGACCCCAGCTTTAAGGACGAAGCGCGCAAGCTGATGACGGCGGATGTGATCGCCGCCAATGTCGCGTCGATCCGCCGGGTCTTCGACCGCTTCCTGACATTCGGCGATGGCCCGTCCGACGCGATCATGGTCGACAATTCCGAATGGCTCGACAGGCTCGAATATGTCCCCTTCCTTCGCGACATCGGCCAGCATTTCTCGATCAACCGGATGCTGAGCTTCGATTCGGTCAAGCTCCGGCTCGACCGCGAGCAGTCGCTGAGCTTCCTCGAGTTCAACTACATGATCCTCCAGGCCTATGACTTTCTGGAGCTGTCGCGCCGGTTCGGCTGCCGCCTGCAAATGGGCGGGTCGGACCAGTGGGGCAACATCATCAACGGTGTCGAGCTGGGCCGCCGGGTCGATGGCGCGGAACTGTTCGGACTCACCAGCCCGCTGATCACCACCGCCGACGGCGGCAAGATGGGCAAGACCGCGCGCGGCGCGGTGTGGCTCAACGAGGACGCGCTGAGCGCCTACGACTATTGGCAGTTCTGGCGGAACACGCAGGACGCCGATGTCGGCCGCTTCCTGCGCCTGTTCACCGACCTGCCGCTGGACGAGATCGCCCGGCTGGAGGCGCTCGGCGGCGCAGAGATCAACGATGCGAAGAAAGTGCTGGCCGACGCCTGCACCACCATGGCGCATGGCGAGGAGGCGGCGCGGCAGTCCGCTGAAACGGCACGCCGCACGTTCGAGGAAGGCGCGGGCGGTGCCGGCCTGCCGCAGGTCGATGTCGCGGGCGGCCGGATCGCGCTGGTCGATGCACTCACCGCGTCGGGGCTTGCCGCATCCAAGGGCGAGGCGCGGCGCAAGATCGCCGAGGGCGCGGTTCGGCTCAACGACGTGGCCGTCACCGACGCGCAGTACGAAATCGATCTGGCAGGCGCCGAGACCAAGCTCAGCCTGGGCAAGAAGCGCCATGCCATGCTGTTGCCGCGCTGAGCGCGCTCCGCACTCGGTAACCCGCGCGTAAAGCACATCGCTTCATTTCCGGTTGACGCGGCCATGGGACCTTCGTGAAAAACGAGGGGAGTGCCCAGATGTCGCTTGCTTTTCAGCCCCTTGAGGGACGGCGTGCACCGCGTGACGATGTCGATTTTCACTGCCAGATCCGCCTGGCATCGGGCGTGCTATACGCCCATCTCGTCAACATTTCGCCGCTGGGCTGCATGGTCCGCTGCGCCGCGACCGCCGCGCCCGATGAAGCCGTCACGCTCCGCCTCCCGATCCTCGGCCCGACGGCCGGACGAATCGCCTGGGCGAAGCTCGACCGGATGGGCGTCGAGTTCGCCCGAGCGATCGACCCGCACGTCTATGCGCAGCTGTTGGCGCAGCTGAACCCGGAGGCACGGCCGGGTGCCTGTCGATGATCATCCGAAACGGATGAAATTCATTTCAGAGAGCACGGCTTTCCGTCATTTTTCCATCCAATTTGAATAGTTTATACTCCCAGCGTTTAGCGGTTGGCAACTAGCCCAAGCTAAAACCGGCAGGTCTCCAGCGGCACAAGGGATCGCGAAAATGCTGATGACGGAATGGAAAAAGGCCAAATGGCTGGGCGTGGAACGTCGCCGGTTTCCCCGGGATCCGGTGAGCTGGCCGACGACCGTCAACTGGAACGGTGGTGCCGGCGTCGAAATCCGGCTACTCGATCTTTCCCCGATCGGATTCAGCGCCGGATGCCCGCGCGAGTTCGCGGAGGACACGCGCATCCGGGTCACGTTGCCGGTCGTGGGACAGTTGGACGCGGATATCGTCTGGTGCACCGCAGGGCATTTCGGTGCCTGTCTCACCCGCCAGATTCCCGCCGACACCTATTCGCGGCTACTGACGGCCATAAGAAGCGATCGCTGACCCGAGCGACCGGAATTCCCCATATGCACGCGGGTCGGGTCTATCCGCTGTGCAGCAGGGCGGCCGCCTCGCCTCTTTCGAACAGATAGAGGCAATGGCGTGCCGCCCGCCCCCTTGGCGAGTCGAGGCCGCCGTCGCGGTCGATCAAGAGGCGGGCATCGTCGCGCGCGGCGTCGATCAGCGCGCCGATCTGCTCGGGTGAGGCCAGCCGGAAACGTTCCTCTCCCGACTGGCGCGTGCCGAGCAGCTCGCCCGCGCCACGCAGCCGCAAATCCTCCTCGGCGATCAGAAAACCGTCGGTCGTCGCACGCATCAGCGCCAGCCGCGCGCGCGCCGTTTCCGACAGGCGGCGCTGGCCGTCCTCACCGGCGTTCCAGATCAGCAGACAGCGCGAGAGGCCACCGCCCCGGCCGACCCGGCCCCGCAGCTGGTGGAGCTGCGCCAGCCCGAAGAGATCGGCGTCCTCGATCACGATCAGCGTGGCATTGGGCACATCGACGCCAACCTCGATCACCGTCGTGGCGACGAGCAGCGATAGCTGCCCGGCCTGAAAGGCGGCCATCACGGCATCCTTTTCGGGGCCCTTCATTTGCCCGTGGATCAGTCCGACCCGTCCGCCGAACCGTTGCCGCAGCGCCGCGGCGCGCTGTTCCGCCGACGAACGGTCGATCACCTCGCTCTCATCGACCAGCGGGCACACCCAATAGGCTTGCCCGCCTCCGTCGATATGCCGGCCGATCCCGTCGACCACCTCCGCCAGCCGGGTGGAGGCGATCACGCTCGTCTCGATCGGCTGGCGGCCCGGCGGCATTTCGTCGAGTCGGCTGACGTCCATCTCGCCATAGTGGGTAAGCGTCAGCGTGCGCGGGATCGGCGTCGCGGTCATGACCAGCAGATGTGGCGCGCGCTCCGCCTTGGCGGTCAGCATCATCCGCTGCGCCACGCCGAAGCGGTGCTGCTCGTCGATCACCGCCAGTCCCAGATTGCGATAGGCGACCGCCTCCTGAAAGATGGCATGCGTGCCGACGAGAATGTCGATGCTGCCGTCGGCCAGACCCATCAAGGTCGACTCGCGCGCGCGGCCCGTATCGCGGCCGGTCAGCACCGCGACATTGACCGGCAATCCAGCCAGCAACGCCTGGAGCGACGCGAAATGCTGGCGCGCCAATATCTCGGTGGGTGCGAGGAACGCGCCCTGCGCGCCCGCTTCCACCGCCGCCAGCAGCGCCATGGCCGCGACCAGAGTCTTGCCGCTGCCGACATCGCCCTGCAGGAGCCGGAGCATCGGCAGGCTCTGCGCCATGTCCCCGGTGATCTCCTCCACCGCGCGGCGCTGCGCCCCGGTCGGCGCGAAGGGCAGGCGCAGCGAGTCGCGCAACCGCCCGTCCCCCTGCAACGGCACGCCGCGCCGTCGCCGCCCCGACGCGCGGAGCAGCATCAGCGCGAGCTGCCCGGCGAACAGCTCGTCATAGGCCAATCGCTCGCGCGCCTTCGCCGCCGCCGGATCGGCATGCACCGCGAGCAATGCCTCGTGCCAGTCCGGCCAGCCCCGCGCCGCCTTCAGCCCCGGTTCGATCCACTCAGGGAGGTCGGGCGCACGGACCAGCGCCTGCGCCACGAGTTCGCGCATGCGCCCGTTATTCAGCCCCTCGGTCAGGCCATAGACCGGCTCGCGCGGGGGAACGCTCGCCGCCTCGGCAATCTCGAGCACATGGTCGGGATGAACGATCTGTCGTTCCTCGCCGTAAAGGTCGAGGCGGCCCGACACGAAGCGACGCTCGTTCAGCGGGAAAAGCTTGCGCGGCCAGCCGCTGTTACCCCCGAAATACACGATCCGCACGACATCGCCCGCATCATCGACGCAGGTCACGCGAAAGGGCGCGCGCGCCGATCCGCTCGACGCGTAGCCCGTTGCGGTCAGCGGCACGCCGACCATCCGCCCCGGCACTGCGTCGTCGAGGCGCGCAACCATCTGCCGCTCGACCCAGGTCACCGGCAGATGAAAGGCAAGGTCGACCGCGCGCCCGAGCGACAAACGCCCCAGCGCTTTCTCGACCTGCGGCCCCACACCCTTGAGCGCGGCCACCTCGGCAAACATCGGATTGAGAAGTTCGGGGCGCATGGCTAATGGCTGCTGGAATGTGGTGGCAAGGCGTGCTCGCCCTCCGTTCGGTTCGAGCGAAGTCGAGAACCGTTCGCGCGGGGTGTCTCGACTTCGCTCGACACGAACGGACATGGTGAACGTCGTCACCGTCTAACGTCGCAGCCACGTCATTGCAAAGCCCTCGCGTGGCCAACAGTCAGGATAGTCCATGTCACTCGATCACCGCCTTCGCCGCCTGCGCTTTCGGGCATGGCACCGGGGCACGCGCGAAGCCGACTATATCGTCGGCGGCTTCTTCGACCGCTATTCGGCTGGCTGGAACGAAGCCGAGGTCGAGTGGTTCGAGCGGCTGGTCGAGGAAGTTGACGTCGATATCATGGGCTGGGCGATGGGATCCATCGCCGTGCCGCCGCACTGGGAAGGGCCCATGATGGATGCGCTGCGGCGACTTGATTACGTGCAGGTGAACTGACCGTCTTTTCGGCACCGCGCGGCCACGCCGACCCGTCCCGCGAACATATGACTTTCGAACGAGAAATCCCCACCAACCCATGACGATCATCAGCAAGATCACCGGCGCCCGCCACGCCCTCACGCTTGCGGGAGTGCCGGGCGGTTTCGCGCCTGTCCTGCTGGCCGATCTGACGCGCGCAGCGGGCCGCGCAGTCTTCATCGCCGCCGACGCCCAGATGATGCAGGCGGTAGCCGACACCGCGACCTATTTCGCGCCGGAGATCGAGGTCATCCGCATCCCGGCCTGGGACTGCCTGCCTTATGACCGCGCTTCGCCCAGCCTGCGCACCGCGTCCGAGCGGCTGGCGGGGCTGTACGCGCTCCAGGCGAAGGCGACGGCGCCGCAGCTCGTCCTGACCGCCGCCAACGCGATCACCCAGAGGGTGCTGACTCCGTTCCGTATCCGGCAGCTTGTCGCGCGGCTCGCGCCCAAGGAGCGGATCGAGACCGACCGGCTCATCAAGCTGCTTGCCGCCAACGGCTATCTGCGCACCGACACCGTGCGCGACGCGGGCGAGTTCGCGGTTCGTGGCGGTATCGTCGATCTGTGGCCCTCGGGCGAAGCGGGTCCGCTTCGCCTCGACTTCTTCGGCGACGAGATCGAGACGCTGCGCCGTTTCGATCCCAACAGCCAGCGCACCGTGGAAGCGGTCGATGCCATCACCCTGCTCCCGGCCTCGGAAACGCTGCTCGACGAGGAGAGCGTCAAGCGCTTCCGCAGCCGCTATCGCGAGATGTTCGGCGCGACGGCGACCGGCGACCCGCTTTACCAGGCGGTCAGCGAAGGGCGCCGCCTCGCGGGGATGGAGCATTGGCTGCCGCTGTTCGAAGAAAAGCTGGCCACGCTGTTCGACCATCTGGCCGATGCGAAGCTGTGGATCGCCGACGGCAATGCCGCGCAAGCCGTCGAGCAGCGCTTCGAGGCGATCGCCGACTACCACGACAATCGTGTCCGCGCCGCAAGTGCCGAGCCGGGCGCCTATCGCCCGCTGGCACCCGATTCGCTGTACCTGCGGCGCGCGGAGTGGGAGGACGCCCGCGAGAGTCTGCCGATCCACGCCACCAGCGGGTTCCACGAGCCCGACAGCGACCGCGTCGTCGACCTGGGGGTCGATCCGGCACGCGACTTCGCCCCCGAACGCGCCCAGAGCGCCAATGTCTATCAGGTGCTCGGCGAGCATCTGGCGCGCGAGGCGACGGTCGGGCGCAAGCGGATCATCGCGAGCTATTCTAACGGCGCGAGAGAGCGGCTGTCGGGCCTGCTCGGCGACCATGGCGTCAAGTCGATCACGCTTGCCGAGAGCTGGCAGGAAGCGCTGGGTCAGAGCGCGAAGGCCGTCGCGCTGATCGTCCTGCCGCTCGACCACGGTTTCTCGACCAAGGACATCGCGCTCCTGACCGAGCAGGACGTGCTGGGCGACCGGCTCGTCCGCCGTGCGAAGCGTCGCAAGTCCGCCGACGCCTTCCTCGCCGAGCTGTCGACGCTCACCCCCGGCGACCTCGTGGTTCATGCCGACCACGGCATCGGCCGCTATGAGGGGCTGACCAGCATTCCCGTTGGCCAGGCGCCCCACGATTGCGTCGCGCTGGAATATGCCGGCGGCGACAAGCTCTATGTGCCCGTCGAAAATCTCGACGTGCTCTCGCGCTACGGCTCGGAGAGCGAGGGCATCGCGCTCGACAAGCTGGGCGGAGAGGCCTGGCAGCGTCGCAAGGCGCGGATGAAGGAGCGGATCCGCGAGATCGCGGGTGAGCTTCTGGCCACGGCGGCCAAGCGCGCGCTTCGCCCCGGCGCGGTGCTCGAACCCGACAGTGCGGGCTATCCGGCCTTCGTCGATCGCTTTCCCTATGACGAAACCGACGATCAGGACCGCGCCATTGCCGATGTTCTCGACGATCTGGCGGCGGGCCGGCCCATGGATCGGCTGGTCTGCGGCGACGTCGGCTTCGGCAAGACCGAGGTCGCGCTGCGTGCCGCCTTCGTTGCGGCGATGGCCGGGGCGCAGGTCGCGATCGTCTGCCCCACCACGCTGCTCGCGCGCCAGCACCATCTGAATTTCGAGGAACGCTTTCGCGGCTTCCCGCTCAAGGTCGGCCGCCTCTCGCGCCTCGTTCCGGCAGCGGAGGCGAACGCAGTCAGGGAGGGGCTTGCCGACGGTACGCTGGACGTTGTCATCGGCACGCACGCACTGCTGGCCAAGAGCGTCGCGTTCAAGCGGCTGGGCCTTGTCATCGTCGACGAGGAACAGCGGTTCGGCGTCACCCACAAGGAACGGCTGAAGCAGCTCAAGACCGACGTCCATGTCCTGACACTCACCGCCACGCCAATCCCGCGCACATTGCAAATGGCGATGTCGGGGCTTCGCGAGCTGTCGGTGATCCAGACCCCGCCGGTCGACCGGCTGGCGGTACGCACCTATGTCATGCCCTGGGACCCCGTGGTCCTGCGCGAGGCGCTGCTTCGCGAGCATTATCGCGGCGGTCAGAGCTATTTCGTCGTCCCGCGCGTATCGGACCTTTCCGACATCGAGGAATATCTGCGTGTCCAGGTGCCCGAGATCAAGGCGATCACAGCGCACGGCCAGATGAGCCCGACCGAGGTCGAAGAGCGCATGTCCGCCTTCTACGACCGCAAATATGACGTGCTGCTGTCGACGACCATCGTCGAAAGCGGGCTGGATATTCCCAGCGCCAACACGCTGATCGTCCACCGCGCCGACCGGTTCGGACTGGCGCAGCTCTACCAGCTTCGCGGACGGGTCGGGCGGTCGAAGACGCGCGCCTATGCCTATCTGACCACCACGCCCGACCGGGTCATCACCGAAACGGCGGAGAAGCGGCTTCAGGTGCTCTCGAACCTCGACACGCTCGGCGCCGGCTTCCAGCTCGCCAGCCATGACCTCGACATTCGCGGCGCGGGCAATCTGGTCGGCGACGAGCAGTCGGGCCACATCAAGGAGGTGGGCTTCGAACTGTACCAGTCGATGCTGGAGGACGCCATCAACGAAGCCCGGCTGGGGCCGAAGGACGAAGCGCCGCGCGAGGCCTTCTCGCCGCAAATCAATGTCGAGGCGCCGATCCTGATCCCGGAAGACTATGTGCCGGACCTCGACCTGCGCATGAGCCTCTATCGCCGTGTCAACGACCTCGCGGACCAAGGCGAGATCGAGAGCTTCGCGGCGGAGATGATCGACCGCTTCGGGCCGCTGCCCCCGCCGACGCAGAACCTTCTCACCCTCATCGAGGTCAAGCGCAACTGCATCGCCGCCGGCGTGGCGAGGATCGACGTGGGGCCAAAGGGCGCTCTCGTCAGCTTCCAGGGCGACCAGTGCAGCAATATTCCGGGCCTTCTCGCCTATGTCGACCGACTCGGCGAGACGGCACGGCTGCGGCCCGACAGCAAGCTTGTCATCCAGCGGAGCTGGAAAGACGGTAAATCGCGGCTCAACGGCGCCCTTCAACTCTCGCGCGGACTCGCCAAGTCATTGAGTTGAAGTAATAATATGGACAAAGAGCAGCAGAGGACCTGAAAGCGTCATTCTGGTGCTTTAAGCGTCGATTCAACAATATGAAGCATGGTCGCTCGTCGGCAACGATAAGAGAGCAGCGTCAGAGGCGTGTCGAAGATCGTATCCCCGTCAGAACTGCGCATGGGCATGCGCGTGATCGGCTTCACCGACCCTTGGTGGAAGCACCCTTTCTGGCGCAAGAATTTCGTCCTCGACGATACCGAGATGCTGGAGCGACTTCAGGCGAGTGCACTGGAGGGCGTCATTGTCGAGGATGCCGGACCGGCCGCCAAGCAGACGGCCGCCAGTACCCCGCCCCCCTCCCCGCCCAAGCGGAAACCGGAGCCGCCGCGAGAGCCTGTCCGGCAACCGTCGCGCGTTCCGCCGGTGACCGACCATGACCGCAACATGGCGGAGATCGAGCGTGCCAAGACGGTGATCAAGCGGTCGAAGGCAGTCGTCTTTCGCACCTTCGAACAGGCCCGGCTTGGCCGCGCGGTTCAGGTCAAGGACGTGATCGACGTGGTCGATGACATCGTCGAATCGGTGGAACGCCACCCGACCGCGATGCTCAACGTCGCGCGGCTGAAGGACAAGAACGAATATACCTATATGCATTCGGTCGCGGTCTGCACGCTGATGGTCAACCTCGCCCGGACGCTGAACATTCCGGAGCGGGAGCATCGCACGATCGGCCTTGCCGGGCTGCTGCACGACGTCGGCAAGGCGGCGGTGCCGATCGACATTCTCGAACATCCCGGCCGCCTGACAGACGCGCAGTTCGCCGAGATCAAATCGCACCCCGAACGTGGCCGCGATCTGATCAGTGGCGACAGCGATGTGCCGCGGGAGGCGATCGATGTCTGCCTGCATCATCATGAGCGGATGGACGGGCGCGGCTATCCCTTCGGCCTCAGCGCCGATCAGCTGTCGAGGGAAGCGCGCATGGGCGCGATCTGCGACGTCTATGACGCGCTGACGTCCGACCGGGTCTACAAGGAAAGCTGGACGCCCGTGGAAACGCTGACGAACATGCTCGCCTGGGAAGGGCATTTCGACCGTCCCCTGCTGTTCCAGTTCATGCGATCGGTCGGCGTGTTCCCTCCGGGGCTGCTCGTCGAGCTTCGCAGCCGGCGGCTCGCCGTCACCCTGCCCAACCGTCAGCGCAACAGCCGTCCCAGGGTGCGGGCATTCTTCGATCTCGTTCGCGGCGAGCTGATCGATCCCGTCGATATTGTTCTGTCGGACAGCCTGCGCGACGATCAGGTGATGGGCGAAGGCGACGAGGCGGCGCTCAACCTCGGCTCCTGGAGCGAACTGTCGAGCCGGCTGCTGGCCGGTGGCGACCTGATGGCCCTTCAGTCGCCGCCAGCGACGTGCTGAATCAACGCATCGCACTCCAGCGGCGGCGCCCTCAGAAACCCCTGATAGCTGTCGCAGCCGGCGCGGGCGAGGAGCACCAGCTGCTGCTCGGTCTCGACCCCTTCCGCCACGACGCACAGGCCCAGTGACCGCGCCATGTCGATGATGCCGCGCACGATCACGCGGTCACGCGGCGACCCCGCTATGTCCTGGGCGATGGTGCTGTCGATCTTGAGATAGTCGAGCGGCAGCGCCTTGAGATAGGCGAGGCTCGAATAGCCTGTCCCGAAGTCGTCGATGGCCACCGCCAGCCGCTCCCCCCTGAGGCGCGTGAGCAGCCCGGCCGCATGCGCCAGATTCTCGATAAGGCCGCTTTCGGTGATCTCCAGCGTGATCCGCCGCCGGTCGATCCCCGCAGTGTCAATCTGTTCCAGTATCTTTTCGAGAAAGTCCGGCTGGCCGATATCGGCGGCGGTCACGTTCAGGGCGATCCGCAGCTGGCTCAGCGCGACGGGCCATTGCGCCGCCAGCGCCAGCGCGCGCGCGTGGATGTGATCCGACAGCGGGACCAGGAAATCCGACCGCTCGGCGATGGCGAACAGCGCGCCCGCCCCGATCTCGCCGTGCACCGGATGCCGCCAGCGCGCCAGCGCCTCGACCCCCGTGATGCGGTCGTCGGCCATGGCGAACTGCGGCTGGAACAATATCTGTATCTCGCCGCGATCGAGCGCGAGCCGCAGGTCGCTGTCGATCCTCTCCTGATGGAAGACATGGCTCGCCCCGTCGGCATGGCGGACGCGGACGCTTCCCCCCGCGCCCGCGCGGCGCGCATCGGCCAGCGCCGAACTCGCCCGTCGCAGCATTGCCTCGGCGCTGTCGTCGGCGCCTGACAGCGCGATTCCGCACCGCGCCGACACCCGGATCAGATGGTCGCCGGCATTGAACGGCCGCTCGACATCGGACACCAGCTGGGAAGCGATCAACCCGGCCTTGTCGATGACGAGACGTTCCGGTCCGTCGGCGTCCTTGCGCAAGCCCACCAGAAACTCGGCACCGGCAATCCGCGCCACCAGCGGCTCCTCGCCCGAGGCACTCGCCGCAAGCCGCGACAGGCGCAGCGCGATCCGGCTCAGCATCGCGTCACCCACGATGCGGCCATAAGCGGTGTTGATCTGGTCGAACCCGTTCAGCCCGACGAGCAGCATCGTCACCCCGCCGCCCTGCGCCAGCGTCTGCGCCACCCAGGCGAGCGCGCCGCGCCGGTTGGCAAGGCCGGTCAGGAAATCGGTGTCACGGCTGTCGGCACGGCGACTGGCGTCCAGCAGCTCGGTCTCGCCACTGAACCCGTTGCTGTCGGGATAGATATGCTGGACCAGGCGCCGGCCCGGAGCGGAACCGACAGTGTGCGCGAAGGCGGCGGGCATCAGGTCGTCGATCGCATGGCGGAGCGCGGCGATAGCCCCGGCGCGTTCGGAGCGGTGGAGCAACCGCACCAGCCGCGCCACGGTCGCGCGCTGGAGGTGAAAATGCGGGTCGATCTCCTGCGCCAAGGCGATCAGCGCCGGGCTGGCGGACAGCACCCTGTCGGTGCTGCTCCACCGCCAGAACAGCGAGTCGCGCCGTTCGACGGCATGGCGGTTGCGCATGCTCGCGAGCGACCCGATCAGCCGTCCCGCCAGCGCATCGGCAGAGGCGAGGCCCGCCGTCAGCCGTTCGCGCGTGATCGGCGCGACGACGAAATGGGTCGCGCCCGCAGCGATGAAGTCGGGAACCAGGGCTTCCTGACCCGCATCGACCAGCAGCAGCATCGCGCCGCCCGACGCCTCCACCGCATCGGCCAGCGAGAGGATCAGTTCCCTCGCCGCCGCTTCGTCCTGGCCGCGAATATCGACCAGCGCGGTCCGCGCCAGGCTGCCGAGATACCGGCTCTCCGCGCGCTCGCGCCGACGCGCCGCCAGGGGCTTCCAGCCCGCGTCGAGCGCCAGCGCGTACAACTCCTCGCGATGATCGGGCGACAGGATGAACACGGGCGCAGCTTCGACCACGGCATCGCTCGCACCGAACGCATCCGGCGTCGGAAATTCGCTCAGCCGGTTCACCGGGCCGCAATCGGGCGACTGCGCCCGTCCTGATCCGCCATTGCCGCGCTTCCCTTTTTGTCATGCTCGCAATTCGGTACGAACCTGCTACCATCCCGGGCCTCAGCTCGTCCACCGTTCCAATGGGCCTAAACAGCTTTATGATGTCTTGCACATGACGATGGCCCCCCGCCCCTCGCTGTCGGACCGCTTTGGTCGCGGCATCGAATATATCCGCCTGTCGGTCACCGACCGCTGCGATCTGCGCTGCCGCTACTGCATGGCGGAGGACATGAGCTTCCTGCCGCGCAGCCAGATCCTCACGCTGGAGGAGCTGGCGATCATCGCCGACCGCTTCATCGCGCGCGGCGTTCGCCGGATCAGGCTGTCGGGCGGCGAGCCGCTCGTGCGCCGCGATTTCGGCGAGCTTGCCCGCCGGATCGGCCGGCATCTGGGTCACGGCCTCGACGAACTGACGCTGACCACCAACGGCACCCGGCTCGCCCGCTTTGCGGAGGAGTTGCACGATGCCGGTATTCGCCGGATCAACGTCAGCCTCGACAGCCTGCGGCCGGACGTCTTCGCCCATGTTTCGCGTGTCGGGCGTCTGGACGATGTGCTCGGCGGGATCGACGCTGCTGCTGCCGCCGGAATGGCCGTCAAGATCAACATGGTGATGATGCGCGGCATCAACGATGGGGAAGCGCTCGACATGCTGCGCTGGTGCGACGCGCGCGGGCACGACCTGACGCTGATCGAGACCATGCCGCTGGGCGAGGTCGCCGATGACCGCACCGACCATTATCTGCCGCTGCACGAGGCGATCGCCCCGATCCGCGCGGCGCATGACCTGATTCCGACCGACTATCGCACCGGCGGCCCGGCGCGTTATTTCAGCGTCGCGGGCATGGGCGCGCGGCTAGGCCTCATCACGCCGATGTCGGACAATTTCTGTTCGGGCTGCAATCGCATGCGGGTGACCTGCCAGGGCCGCATCTATATGTGCCTGGGGCATGAGGATCATGTCGACATGATGGCCGCACTGCGCGACGGCGGGTCGGACGCGCTCGATGCGCTGCTCGACCAGGCGCTGATGGCGAAACCCTTGCGCCATGATTTCCAGATCGGCGGAGGTGCCGGTCCGGCCACCCGGCGTCACATGAGCGTGACCGGCGGCTGATGAGCGAACCACGGATCGCGCTCGTCGCGTCGCCCACGCCGCAGGCGCGGGAGGCCGAACGGCAGCTTCGCGCGGAGTACGGCTTCGTCGCGCCGAACGAGGCCGATTGCCTGATCGCCCTGGGCGGCGACGGCTTCATGCTGCAGAGCCTGCATCAGATGCTCGAGACCCGGCAGACCAAGCCGGTCTTCGGCATGAATCTCGGCACTGTCGGCTTCCTGATGAACGAATGGCGGCTGGACGGGCTGGAGGCGCGGCTCAAGCGTGCCAAGCCCGTGCGGGTCCAGCCGCTGCGCATGGAAGTCACGACCCTCGACGGCGAGCAATTCCACCTGCCGGCAATCAACGAAGTGTCGCTGCTTCGCGAGACTCGGCAGACCGCCAAGCTGGAAGTGTCGGTCGACGGCCGGGTGGTGATTCCGGAACTGGTCTGCGACGGGGTGCTCGTCGCGACTCCCGCCGGTTCGACGGCGTACAACCTCTCAGCTCATGGCCCGATCCTGCCGCTGGGCTCCGGACTTGTCGCACTGACCCCCATCAGTCCCTTCCGTCCCCGGCGCTGGCGCGGAGCGATCCTGCCCGAAAAGACCCGCATCCGGTTCAACGCGCTCGATTCGGCCAAGCGGCCGGTTTCGGCGGTGGCGGACCAGCGCGAGGTGCGCGATGTGCGATCGGTCGAGGTGGCCACCGACCCCACAAGTCCGCTGACGCTGCTGTTCGATCCGGAACACACGCTCGACGACCGGATCGCCGCCGAGCAATTTATCGTCTGACCCCGCTTGCAAAACCGCGAAAGCCGCTGCTATAGGCGCGGCTCGCTCGCGAAAGCGGGCTGCTCCCTGATAGCTCAGCGGTAGAGCTCTCGACTGTTAATCGAGCGGCCGTTGGTTCGAATCCAACTCAGGGAGCCAACACCTCTTTCCCGGCGGTTCCCACAGGTCCCGCGCTGCTTGCGAATCGCTGGAAATCCAGCGAACGGCGAGCCTATGCAGTCCCACAACATCCCGCACAGTCCCGGCACATTTGGGGGTGCAATTGGGGGTACGCCCCGGAGCGTGCCATGCTGACCGATGCGCGGTGCAAGACTGCGCCGGCTCAGGCGCGGCCATACAAGATGGGCGACGCCCACGGTCTCTATCTTCATGTGAAGCCGAACGGCAACAAGACCTGGCGGATGAAATACCGCTACGGCGGCAAGGAGAAGCTGCTCACCTTCGGCCCATACCCGCTGGTGTCGCTGCGCGAGGCGCGCGAGGTGGCGGCGGATGCGCGCAAGCTCCTGAACGCCGGTACCGATCCCGGCCTTGTCGCGAAGACGAAGGCAGCCAAGCGCAGGATCGCGACCGGCGGAACGTTCGAATCGATCGCGCGCGACTGGCACAAATCCCAACAGGAAATCCTGACCGATCGCTATGCTGGCCAGGTCCTCGACAGGCTGGAAGCCGACGTCTTCCCCTCGATCGGCTCGCTTGCACCGGGATCGATCACGCCGGCGCTCGTTCTGGCGCTTCTCCGCTCGATCGAGGCGCGCGGCGCGATCGAGATGGCCAAGCGGGTGCGACAGCATATCTCGTCGGTGTTCGTCTTCGCGATCGGTTGTGGTCTAGCGGAAAGCGACCCGGCGGCGATCGTGCGGCCAGCGCTGAAGCCGCGCCTGCGCAAGCTGCGCCCAGCCATGCTCCAGATCGAACAGGCACGGGCCATGCTTCGCACGGTGGAATGCCAGGCCGACGCCTTCTTCATGACAAAGCTGGCGTCGCGGCTGCTGGCTTTGACGGCGGTGCGACCGGGGGTGCTTCGACTCGCGCAGCCGGACGAGTTCGAGGATCTCGAGGGCGAGGAGCCAATCTGGCGAATTCCTGCGACCAAGATGAAGCTGACGCGGGAGCGCAAGGAGGATACGGTCTTCGAGTTCGTGGTCCCGCTTTCATGGCAGGCGGTCGAGCTGGTAAACGCGGCGATCGGCGCGGGCGGCGGTCGCCCCTACCTCTTCTTCGGCACGCGGGCGACGCATCGCCCCCTGACCGACAGCACGATCAGCAAGTTCTATCGCACGGCGGGCTATGCCGGCCGCCACGTCCCGCACGGATGGCGGGCAACCTTCTCGACGATCATGAATCAGATCGCGGCGGTGGGGAACCGCAAGGAGGATCGCGAGGTCATAGACCTCATGCTCGCGCATATGAGCGACGGCGTCGAACCCATCTACAACCGCTATGCCTACATGCCGCGGCGGCGCGAGCTGGCGCAGGAGTGGGCCGATATCCTGCTGCTCGACGCGGTTCCGCTGAAGGAACTGCTGCCGTCAAGGGAGCGGGCGCATGACGGCGCGCTCGATCGGCGACATCGCGATCGCCTACGCAGCTCGCCGCAACGATCCGGTCCGGCGGAACAGCTATGATGTGGAGGATCCGCGCGCCAAGGTGTTCAAGCGGATCGGCGACGGCTCGGCCGCCCAGGGCTTTGCGCACACCGGTGCGCTTCGGGAAACGCTGAAGGCGCTGATCAAGCAACAGCGCCAGGAGGGCTATGAGGGTGCCGACCGGCTCCAGCGCAGCGACTATTTCGTCTTCGACGCGATGCTGTCCCTGCTGAACTTCGCAACGGGCGAGCTATTTCCAAGCCAGGCGACGATCGCGGCGAAGGCCGGCGTCTGTCGCCAGGTCGTGATCGACGCCATCAAGCGGCTCCAGGCCCACGGCTTTATCGATTGGGTCCGCAGGTCGATCCGGAACGAGGACGAAGACGGCCCTTCGCGCAAGCAGACGTCCAACGCCTACTATTTCAACCATCGCCAGCGCATGGCGAAAAGGGTGTGGCAGACCTTCCTGCACGCCCTCACCCGCAACTTGCGCAAGCTGGGAAGCGCCCCGCCAGCCAAGCCCCCTGCCCCCACAATGGCCGCTAACCCGGCCCTTGAGGCCGCCCTCGCCCGCCTCGGCGACGCGGTCGAGAACCGGCCCCGCCCGAGTCCATAAAACAGGCACTATCCGCAGGTAGGGGATTAAGGGGAAAAGGACTGGCTTCGCCAGGCGCAATATCGGGGCACCACAGACAGCTAGACGCCCGCGCAAGGCGGTCTCACCACGTCGCAGCCGGACGGGGGCGGACCGGCTTTGGCCGGTCCTTGGGCTATCCAGGGGATAGCCGGCAAGGTTCGTGCCGGGTCGCCAACGTGCGACCCGGCGGCGATGTTGCCCGGGCTCGGCTTCAGCCGAGCGCGAAATTGCTGATGAGGAGCTCGCCGACACGCTTGGCCTTGCCGGTCGTCGCCGTCGCGATCGTGTAGGTCGTGTCGATCGGCGTCAGGTTGAGCCCGGCGAAGATGGCGCGGACCTCGGGTGTGTCGTTGATGGAGAGAAGGACTTTGCCGGCCGCGCCGCGCATGAACTCCGCCAGCCGGGCGAAATCATCCTTGCCAAAGACGTCTGCGCCATAATCGCCTTCGCAGTCCCAGTAAGGCGGGTCGCAATAGAACAGCATGCCCGGCCGATCGTAGCGCGCCAGGAAGTCGGCAAAGGGCAGCTGTTCGATCACGACGCCGGCGAGCCGCTCGTGGATGTCGGCCAGCATTGGCTCGAGCTTCGAGATATCGAACCGCGCGCCGGCGCGACTGTCGACCCCGAAATTGCGGCTGCGGATCTTGCCGCCGAACGACAGGCGCTGGAGATACAGAAAGCGCGCCGCCCGCTGCAGGTCAGTCAGCCGCGACGGATCCAGCCCGATCAGGCGGCCGAATTCGGCCCGGCTCGCCACGCGCCAGCGCAGCATGTCGATGAAATACGGATAGTGCTCCTGGAGCACACGAAAGAAGGTGGCGACGTCGCCGCTGATATCGTTGATCGCCTCGAAGCGCGGCCGCGCGTGGCGACGGAGGAAGATCCCGCCCATGCCGACGAACGGCTCGGCATAGCCGTCATGGTCGACAGCGGCGATGATATCGCAGATCCGCCGCGCGAGATTGCGCTTGCCGCCCATATAGGGCGCGGCGGGGGAGACAGGACGAACTGGAGAGATTGCTTCAATTTCCAACAACATGAACGATGATACTCCGCGCGGCCGCGTCCGCCGCCTGTGCGAATGCCGCCCGACGTTCGCCAACGCCGGGCGGACGTCGACGATCAGTCGGCGATCAGGTCAAAGGCTGGACAGATAGCTCCGGCGCCGGTGTGGGCAGCTTTGAGAGTGCGCCACGCGAGCGCCGCAGCCAGGCTGCAAACCCCGTTACCGGCTGCGCGGGATCGCTCCACCCGATCGGCCAGCCCATCAGATGCTCGTAGAAGCGCGGGTTGGAGATCAGGTCGTTGAGCGAGGATCTGGGACCATGCTTGAAGGCGAGCCGGACCGGGGGCGAAGAGGGGAATGTCGCCGTCGCTGGATCCAGTCCCATGGTCGCGATCGCCATCCACTGGAGCGTCCACACCCGGGCCGCGTTGTTCACCGCGAACTGGCCGCAGCTCCCCGGCGAGATGTCCAACGGCGACACCAGCCGGTAGGTCCCGGCTCCCGTCAGGATCTCCGGAAAATAGCCCGCGTCGCTCGCGGTCGGCGTGGGCCAGGATGAAGATCCGTCGCCGGCGATGGCTTGCGCCCGCTTCTCGCGCCGTGAACAGGCCTGCCTTTGTGCTGAAGCCCATTCGGCCCAGCTCGTCGAGGACTTCGGCAAGTCCCAGATCGACGTGCCCCTCGACATTTTCGCAGAAGACCCATTCCGGATCGACCTCCCCGATGACGCGGGCGACATCGGGCCAGAGATGACGGGGGTCGTCGGCGCCGCGTCTCTTGCCTGCGCGGCTGAAGGGCTGGCAGGGATAACCGGCAGAGACGAGATGAACGCGGCCACGCCAAGCCGTGCCGTCAAAGGATCGCAGATCGTCCCAAACAGGCGCCATGCCCAGGGACGAGTCTTCCATCCTCGCCACGAGAGCGGCCGCAGCGTGAGCTTCCCGCTCGACAAAAGCCACAGTCCGGTACCGGGGTTCGGCGATATGCAGGCCGAGGTCGAGGCCTGCATATCCGGAGCAGAGGGAGATACCGCGCAGCTCAGGCGCGACGGGGGTACATAGATCCACAAGGCAGGCCTCCATTCGCCGCTCGGAAGGCGGTCGGATTGGGGCTCTGCGGCCTCAGTGAATTGATGCTGCCGCAGCGGCGGCACTTGATCTCGATGGTCGCGGCGATCGCGCCCGGTGCCGCCTTGAACAGCAGCGCCCGGCAGTTTCCACAATGAATGGCTTCGATTTGGTTAGCGGTTGACGAGGACATGCAAAATCGCTCCAACGACCCCGCCCGTATGCGCGGGTGCGGGGCGGCCAGTCGGCCAGCTGTGTCGTGGCGAGTGCGTGCTCGTCGGTTTCCCGGATTGCCGTCCGGAACCCCCGCTCCCGGCGCCGATCGGCGCCGGTGCGCTGGAATCTGTCAGATCATTCGGTCAGCATCTCCCCCCAGGCGTCGAACAGCCGCCGCCGGCGATCGAGCTGCGCGGCGCGATTGTACGCCGCCTCGACCTTCTCCTTGGGGCTGTGCGCGAGAGCCTGGTCGATGACGAAGCGCTCCTCCGGAAATGCCTCGTTCAGGATCGTCGAGAATGTCGCGCGCCAGCCATGCGGCACATGCCGGCCGCGCCAGCCCGCGCGATCGTACAGCGCGCCGATCGCTGCGGCCCGGATCGGGAAGATCGGAAGCCGGCCATCATACCCATTCTCGCGCGCGCACCGCAGCACATCGACCGCGGCCGCGCTCAGCGGCACGATATGATCGTTGGACGAGTCGGCCTTTCGCGCTTTCTTCAGCTTCATGCGCGCCGCCGGCACGCGCCAGAGCGGCGCCGCGCCGTCGAGATCCTCGATCTCGCCCCAGCCCGCGCCGATCAGCGCGCCCATCCGCACGGCGGTCAGCGCCAGGAATCGCGAGGCGAGCCGCACGATCGGCGGCCCGCCTGCCCGTTCGGCCGCGGCAAGCAGCGCGCGCGCCTCGTCGATATCTGTGATCGCGGGATGGCGGCGCGGCGCCGGCGCGGCCGCCAGCTCGCCGGCGATCAGCGCCGCAGGATTGCGGTCGACCAGCTGCCGCGCGATCGCGAACCCGAAAATCATGTCGATCCTCTGCCTCACCCGCCGGGCCGTCTCATGCGCGCCGCGCGCTTCGATCGACTGGATCGCCGCGAGCACCGCCGCGGCATCGATGTCGCCGATTCCCATTGCTCCGAGACCCGGAAAAAGATCGCGCTCGAGGCTCGCCAACACGTCGGCCGCGTGCCGATCGGTCCAGCGATGCCGCCGATCGGCGTGCCAGGCGCGCGCGACCTCCTCGAAGCGTTTATGTTTTGCGACCTCGTTTGAGGCGGCGCGCGGATCGATCCCCCGCGCGATCGCGGCCCGCGTCGCGTCCGCCAGCTCGCGCGCCTCGTCGAGCGTGACGTCGGGCCAATGGCCGATCGACAGCAGCTGCTCGCGCCCATCGATGCGGATCTTCAGGCGCCAGGCGCGCAGCCCGGTCGGCGCGACGAAGAGGTGGAGCCCGCGGCCATCGAAGATCTTGTAGGCGCGCGCGCGGGGCCGCGCGGCCTTGACCGCGGCGTTGGTGAGCATGTCGATTTTTCCTGATGGGAATCGGGCGCGGCCGCGCTAGGCTCCGCCCCCATGTGCAATCACTATCGGACCAACCCGGAACAGATCCCGACCTGGGCGCAATATGCCGGCTTTTCGGTACGCGCCGGAGAACTGCCCGCCGGCGATATCTGGCCGAAATATCCGGCGCCCGTGGTGCGCACGGTCGACGGCATCGCTGCGGTCGACGTCCTGAAATGGGGCGTTCCGACGACGGTACCGGGCAAGAAGCCGGGAACGAAGCTCAAGCGCCACGTCACCAACGTGCGCAACCTCGCCAGCCCGTTCTGGCGGTCGATGCTGAACGATCCGGCCCAGCGCTGCCTCGTCCCCTTCGCGACCTTCGCCGAGCCGGTGATCGGCGGCGGCCGCGCGGAGCACTGGTTCACCGTCGTCGACCGGCCGATCGCCGCCTTTGCTGGCATCTGGCGAGCAAGCGAGGACGGCGAGGTCTTCGCCTTCCTGACCTGCGAGCCCAACAGCCTGGTCGCGCCGCTCCACCCCAAGGCGATGCCCGTTGTGCTCGACGAGGCGAATTATGCGACCTGGCTGAACGGCTCCGCCGACGAGGCGCTGGCGCTCGCGGTGCCCTTTCCTTCGCAGCTGATGGCTGCTCACTAGCCATCAAAAAGATGCTCGGCTTCACCAGTCGATCAGTTGGAGAACAGTTCTATGTCAGTAACTTCCGGTCAATTGGCAATAGCGCGCTGGGCGGAAGGCCGGTCGAGAGCGGGTGAAGTGATGACGATTTATGCCGGGGTCCACAAGTTTACTCTGATCCATGTCAGCCTTCTGGAGAACGATCACACCTTGCGAGGATTCACTGTGGATCAGAAGCACGAAGTAAATGTCGATCTTTCACAAGTCGTGGCTATCGAAGAGCTTGTGCCTGAGGAGCTGGAACAACCCGCATAAACACGGACAACCCCTCCGTCACGCGATCCTGAAGGCCTCGGAAATGCACGCCTCGCGCGGGTGCAATTCGCTGGGCGTACCCCACTCGATACCCCAGCCCCACCTAACATATTGCGTAAATAAATACACAAACCCCTTGCACCGCCCGCCGTCATTGTGTATATAATTACACATGGAACGGAACAGCAAAAAGATCGTGAAGCGGCTCCTCGACGAAGGTTTCGAGCTGGTCGGGCAAAAGGGATCACACCACAAATTCCGTAAAGGGAACCTCACCGTGATCGTCCCCCACCCAAAGAAAGACCTGCCGCTGGGGACGGCGCGAAGCATAGCAAAACAAGCGGGCTGGCTCTGAGCCAGCCCGGAAAGGACAGACGATGAAATATTTCCAGGCCCTGGTTCACAAGGACGCGGACAGCGCGTTCGGCGTCGACTTTCCCGATCTCCCCGGCTGCTTTTCGGCAGCCGACCGGATCGAGGATGTCGTGGCCCATGCCCGCGAGGCCCTCGACCTCTGGTTCGAGGATGCCGAGCCGGTCGAGCCGCGCGGAATCGAGGCGATCCGCGAGGAGGTGGCCGACCGGCTTGCCGAGGGCGCATTTCTGATCGCGGTGCCCTATTACACCAGCGCAGGGCGGTCGGCGCGGATCAACATCTCGCTCGATCGCGGCATCCTCGGTGCGATCGACGCGGCGGCAGCCGAACGCAACCTGACGCGCAGCGCGTTCCTGGCGGAGGCTGCCCGCAACGAGATCGACGGAAGGCATTGATCCTATCGAGGCCTTCGCCTGATCATTCCCCCGCGTTCCACGCCTCTGCCGCCGACCTCGCATCGCGATAGGCGTTCACGACGCCAGCATGCGTCCGCGCGCATTTGGCCAGCGCCTCGCCCAGCTCGGCCGCCTTCAGCGCAAGCGCCAGGATGTCGTTACTCGCCAGCGGGGGCGGCGGCGGGCAAGGGGCAGCTAATGCCGCCGTCAGCGGTGGCGGTACAGGCGACAGCCGCGATGGCCCGGTTGACCTCGCCCCGCACGCTGTCAGGGATGCCAGAAGCAGGATCGGTAAAGCGCTTTTCACGGGTCAGCTCCCTCATGATGGTCGGTTGAATGACGGTGCGGTGGACCGCATCGATCGCGGCGATCTGCCCTGCAACGGCGCGGTCGTTGGCGGCCATCTGATCGGTCAGGCGGGTTTCCGCAGCCCGCAATTCGGCGCGCACCCTGTTTTCGATCCGCGCGGCCTGCGCGGCCATGTCCTCCTTCGCCCGGCTGTAGCCGCGATGGTCCAGCCACCACATGACGCTCAGGATTGCCGCGACGGCTGCGATGTGCGGCAGGAAGGGTCTCAGCCAGCCGGGCATCATGCATCCCTCATGCAAACGGCGCGCTCGCGGCCACGCCTCTTGACCAGGCCGCTCACGACGCGGCCGCCGGCCTTGTTCCACAGCAGCAGCGCATCGCAGGCGGGGCCGACCCGTCCGTCATTGAACAGGCGTCGAGCGGTCGATCGGCAATAGCGCGGAACGCCGATATTGTAAGCGAGCGAGACGGCAGCGAAGCGGGCATGATGCCGGCGGGGCATGGACAGCGACAGGCCGGGTGTGCAGCGCATCACCCCCTCGGCGTGCGCGATCAGCTCCTGCTCGAGCATCGCGGCGCACTGCGCCTCGGTAAAGCGGTCGCCCAGCCTGATCTTGCGCGAGCCGTAGCGGGTGATGCCGTCGCAGGCCGTGGCGACCCCGACGATGTCGAGATAGGCCGTCAGATACTGCCTGCCGCGAATATGCCGCACCGTGGCGGTCCCGTCTGCCGCGACCCTGGCTTCGACCTTCCGGCCGCTTTCCTCTTCAGGAACGCTGGTGAGCAGCAGCCCGGCGGTGACCACGCCGACCACGGCCGCAAGGGTGCCCTTGCGCAACGGTGGAGCGGAGGGCGTCACGACCGTGCACTCCCTGATGTGCGCCCTGATGCACGCCAAGCCTTCCAGTAGCGCCGCACCCACCAGAGCGCGGACGCGGCGGCGGTGAACAGGCCCAGCCAGATGGTGAGGGTCTGGGCGATATCGGTCGCCCACATGAAGGCGGCCGCGCCAGGCCCGGCGACGGTCGCCGCCACATCGACGTGGCGGTGATGCAAGCTCATTGGTGACTCCTCGAATGGCCGCGAGGCGTGCGGCGGTTACTTCAGCACGGCTTTCGCGCTCTGCGGCACTGCATCGGCGATGGCCCGGACCATTCGGGCCCGTGGGTGCGTTCCGGTCCGTGGGGTACCCGATCCGTCGTTTGCGTTCGGCGCAAAGACCTCCGTTCCAGCGACGAACGATGTGCCAAGAGTCCGGTCCAAAGTCGCCACCCAAGCACCCGGTGAGCCGGTCACCTCAACCACATTCGCCCCGGTAGGGGTCGCCCCGCCGCCCCACTGGAGGAAGTCGCCCAGAATCGGCGCGTCGGCGAGAGTGATACTGCTGTAGCTCGACCCCGTGTTGGCGGCGAGGGAGGTGACGAAGGACGGCTCCGGCCATCTGCCGAGCAGAGCGTCGAGGCCGCACGCACGTACCACCTCGATATAGCCTGACAGCGTCCCGTCCATCAGTGCTTCCTTGTCGGCTTCGAGCTGGTAGCGGACGCCGCCCGGCCACTCTCCGCCGGCCTGATAGCCCTGATTTGCAAGCGTTCTGAACGCGTCCGTCGAATTGGGGTGAACGACCTGTCCCACGCCAATGATCGGGACGCCTGGGTGACGCGCCAGAATGCGGGTATTGAGGTCCTTCCAGTTGGCCTTCATGGTCGCGTATGTCGCATTGTAGTCGTTGCGACCATGCTGGTTTAGGACGCAGGTGAAGGGCCGCTTGCCGCCATTCAGCGCGATCAGCTCGTCGAGAACGTCCCAGCGCAGCGTGGCACTGGTAGAAAGTTCCCGGACGGACGATGCACCAGGAATAGCGAGCATGAAATGCGGCGTGCGGCCATAGGTGGGGTCGGCCTTGTCGAGCCAGCGGCGAAGCCAACCCATATTGCCCCGTGCGTCGGCAGCGCAGACATGATCGCTCTGCCGCTCGGCGATGCTGTCGCCGACCACCAGCGCCACCGGACGGCCGTCCCATCCCTTCGCGGCCATCATGTCGGGACCATAGTAAAAGGGCTGTGATGACGCTCCATAGCCGGTATCAAGCGCGGCGGTGGAGACGGTCGATGTGCCGATCAGCGCATCGAGACTGGCTGCATCCCCAGCTCCCCACACGCGCTCGCCGCGCTCCTTTTGTACCTGATAGACCGGGATCTGCTTCTCGGCCACCGCCGTCGAATAACTGGTGTAGATCGCGACGAGGGTCCCCGCCGGAATGTCGGAGGGCAGGACGATCTCGTCGGTCCACGCTCCCGTCGTCCCGCTGGCGACGCTGGTGCCGTTCGCCCCGCCGAACTTCGCGCGCGTTGCGACACCGCCGACTTCGACCCAGACGCCATTTATCGTCATGGCATTTCCGGGCAGGATCGTCTCCTGCGGGCTGTTGCCGCCCTCGGTCGAGGCAAAGCCCGACAGATGCAGGCGCAGCTTGTTCACCGCATATTGCGGCGATCCGAAAATCAGTTTGGTCATCACAAAGTTCGTGCCGCTCGCCGCCGTCACCAGCGGGCCCGCGGCAACGCGGGCGCGCGAGGCCCAGAACAGATAACGGTCAAGGTCTATCGTCGCCAGCTTGCTAGGGGTGTCGCCGCCGCCGATCGCAGCCACGCCGGCATCGATCGCCGCCGCCGCCGCCGCCCTTGGCACGACGACGTGGACCGGTCGAGGTGGCCAGCCCGACCAGATGACGATTCCGGTCGGCTCTGCAGGGTCGATCGGCGCGCCGGCCGCTAAGGCACCGGCGTCGGCGGGATCTGCAGCGGCCGCGACACCCGCCCGGACAAATGCCGATGCGACCTCGTCCGCGATCGTCAGGAGCACGGGGGCGGCGAGCGGGAACCGGAGATCCCACAGCAGGATGGTTTTCACGTCATGGCCTTTCGGTGGAGGGAGAGTCAGTCCGCTTCGACGCGGTTGCCGATCAGACGAAAGTCGGTGTAGCGGCCCCCGGTGGCGACGGTGATCGTCGCCGGCAGGTCGAAGGGCTCGTCGCAATTCTGGATCAGATTGTTGGTGAAGCGCCCGCTCACCGGACGATTGACGAACAGCGCTGCGGGACAGTCTTCCACGATATTCCGGCGGATCACGTGGTCGATCCGCTTCGGACCCGTTGTCGGCGATCCGCCCTGGCCTGTAATGGCAAGCCCGCGATTCACGCGCTCGACGATGTTGTCCTCGAAAGTTACGCGATGGCTGTCGGTATCGTTCGAGACGGCTATCCCCCAGCTGTAATCGTTCAGATCGGCATCGCTTACATGATTGCGGGCGCAATAGATGTCATCGAAACTGAATCCGATGCAGAAATTCATGCCGATCACACGATTGTCGGTACATTCGCAGGGTCCCTCCAACACCATGCCACCCTTTCCGGAGATTACGCCTGGCAGGGTGCGCATGCTAACCCAGTTGAAACGGACCACCTGCCGCGATCCCGGGTCGTCACGTGACATCTGGATATTGTCAGCATCGTTGTTGCCGGTCGGCGTTTCGATCACATTGCCTTCGATGATCTTCGCGCCGCCTGCGAACTGGACGAAAATGCCGTCACCGCGGCAATGATGGATGTAGGACAGGCGGACCATGAAGTTGGATCCGTTTCGGAACGCTATCGCCAGCGCGCTCGGGTCCGTGCCGCCGCTGTAGCTGAACTCGCACCGCGCGATCTGCGTGCCGCCGAAACCGTTCTGGTTGAAGGGCCGCTGAGTGCATTGGGTAACGTGCAGGTCTTCGAGCCGGAAATAGCTCGCGCCGTTCTCATCGACACCGAACTGCTGCCCGATCCCGATCCTCGGTCGAGCGCCGGCGCCATAGGCGCCGAACGTGCAGCTCGCGAGTGGCAGCAAGGTCTCCGACCAGCTGCCGCCGCGCTTCAGGAGCACATGCGCCCCGCCCGGCACGTCACCGGTCGCGATCTTGCCCAGCGTCCGCCACGCCGACGCCGGAGAAAGCCCATCATTGGCGTCACTGCCCGCCGGGTCGATGTAGCGGAAGATGTCGATCGCCACCGAACCCGCAGGCGGCACCGACATCGCGCGCAGCTGCTCGTCGTCGCGCTCCGGTGTCACCAACAGGCGCCTGATCCAGCCCGTCAGTGCGGCGCTCCCGTCCTGGGCTGATCCCAGGACGATCCGCTGCAACCTTTTGGGGGGCAACGAAAACGGATCGTGCGCAAGCGCGCCGCCGAAGCCCATGCTTCGCTCGCGCGCCTGGACCCGCAGCGTTGCCAGCAATCGACCGGCACCCTGCACCCTTGGAAGATAGGGCGTCATTACAGCCCCGGTCATCGTCGTGGCGAGGCGATTGTTCTGCCCCAGCCTCGTGACGGTGATCTCGCGCAGCGCGCGATCGTCCGCAATCGTCAGCAGGCGGCGATCGACAAAGTCGGCCGCACCGATCGTCGCGTCCACGACCGCGACGTGCGGCCGCGACAGAAACCCCGGCGCGACCAGGTCGAACCGGTCGGCCGCGCGCGCCGCCTTCCGCCCCTGAACCACGATCGGGCTTGTGATTTGCCCGCCAGGCTCCAGGCATGCGAGGATGACAAGAACCGTGCTTTCCGGCCTGACGACCAGTCGCACCTGCCCCGCTCCGGCGGTCGCCGGATGGACTCGGCCAACGCGCCGCCAGCCCGCCCCCGAAAAGTCCGGTGTCGATCCGCCACCGCCGGTGATCGTAAGATAGCCCGATCCGGCGACGCACCGCACATAGGCGCTGAACGCATGCGTCTCGCCAGCGGGCCGGTTGAAACAGGGAACGATGAAATCCTCGGTGGCGCTGGGATTATAGGCCTGGAGAACCATCCCGTTCATGACGCCGGCGTCGATCAGCGCCCGGAAGATGTACCCGCCCCCGGATGGATCAGTCGCGGCGTACAGCGCGGCATTGTCATTGACGATCGTCAGCGTCGCGCCGTCAGGGCGGTTGGAAAGAAGACCCCACCCGCTGATCGATGAGGGCTTTGTGTTGTATTGGCTCAGCAGATTGGACGATGCCGGCTCGAGCAATAGCCCGACCCCGGCCGCTTGACGCGGTGTGCCGGCCGCGAAGTTCCGAAGTGATCCATCGGGGAGCAACGCGACACCCCCACCCGATAGCAGCGTCACCCCCGGCACCGCAGCCATCGACGGCCATGCGCGGTCGCCGAGGACATAGCTGCCGCCAGCGCAATCAAGATCGAGATGATTCCCGCAGATTTTCGCATCGGCGATGGCGATCGTCATTGGCTCATCCCGTCGTATTTGCGATCAGGCTGACCTTCAGCCCGCGCGCGCCCATGCCCTCGGCGATCACGTCGATCGTGATCTCGGCATCGTCGGGAATCGCCGCCGCCGAGACCACCGGCTGCGTGGTGCCGGCGGCGCGACTGGTGATCTGCCCGGCCAGAATGGTGATCCTGGTCGAAAGGATCGATGCGCCGTTGACCTTCACGTCGATCGTCAGGTTCCCGGCCATGCTCCCGACCGCGAGCGATGCCCGGACGCCGGTCACGCTCATCGGCCAGGGCGCGCGCATCCGCGCCACTGAGGTGCCCTGCGATACGACCGAGAGGTCGCTGAAGCAGGCGAGGACAAGGCACTCCTTGTCGAACCCGCCCGCCTCGATCTTCGCCGGGCAAGGAACGAGCACGTCGCCGCCCGCCCCTTCGAGCGGATAGCGTCCGTCGCCATTGGGGCCGCCATTCGCCGCGCCGGTCGACCAGGCCTGAAACTTGTCGGCGATGCGATCGCACCTTTCGATCAGGCCCTGCATGCCGGCGGCGATTTCGGACCAGGTGGGTTCGGGCACTTCAGCTCTCTCAGATGCCGAACGCGAGCCAGTCGAAGCCGTCGATGGCCTGGGCGTTCGATGTGGCGGCCTGTGTTGCCACGGTGGCGCCGAAGCGGGTCAGTGCCCCCACATTCTGGAGCCACAGATCACGGTAGTTCGAGAAGGTAGACAGGTAGGGGACCGGGACGAAACTCTGACATTCAGTCGGAAATGGATCATCGAACACGATGCTGAGCTGGACCTCGTCGTTGATCGCAGCGCGGTACCGGCCCCACTTCATCACAACGCCGCCCGGCAACTTCTGCGAGCCTTGCGTTGAAGTGATGGTCTGGTTCAGCACGAACTCATAGTCCATCGCGCCGACCTTCAGCGTATCGACCTCGATCGCCTTCATCTTCCAGACGCCGCCCTCGTAGACCATCGCGGTCACGGGGTTCAGGCCGCTGTCGTCCACGAACAGGAACCGCGACGCCATGAAGCCCAGCTCGCTCAGGCCGCTTGACCCGGATAGGCCGTAGATCCCGGTGATCACGCCATCGGCATTGGCCGCCAGCAGGAACTTGGACTCACCCGAAACCGGGTTCACCTCCTTCACCTCGGTGACGAAAAGCTGGATGTCGTCGGTTTCGATGCCGAGCTGCTCGGTCACAGTGCGAACCGGCGTGCCGTCCGCCATGAAAATGAGCTGGTCGCGCTCGACGCGCCAGGTCGATGCCAGCGTCTGCTCGGCCAGCATGTTGAGCGCATTCTGGTCGAGATCGGCGACGACCTGGCTGGCGGATCGCCCCGCGACGCTGGTGCCCGTCGGCGCGCCCCTCGTCGCACCCGGCTCCGCAGGCTCCGAATACTGAACCGCCGCCGGCGCATGGACTTCCCACGTCCGGTCGGCCTGCGTGGTCAGACGCCACCAGGGCGCGCCGACCGCGATCTGTTCGACCTCGCGGACCTGCGGCATCATCGATCCGTCCGCAGCCAGCGTCATCTGCGAGGCGTTGATCCCGATCGGCACCGCGAACAGCCTGCCCGTCCAGCTCATGCCGGCGACCGCGTTGACGCTGGCCGCAATGCGCTGGATCAGCTCGCGCGCCGTGATCTGCGAGCCGATAGCGACCGACAGGTCCCACGGCCGCGCCAGATCGAGCGCGTCGAGCGAGGCGTCCTCGATCTTGCCCGTGCCGCCGGCGATCTGCGCGATCCGCCGGATGATCTGCCCGGGCTTGCGCGACCATCCGCCGGCGGCGTCGCCTGACAGCATGAAGCTGATCTGCCCGTTCGGCGGCGCGCCGAAGCGGGCGAGACCCGCATACTTGCAGGTCGCCCAATCGCCCGGCGCGATCGTCGCCGCCTCCAGCGCCGCAAAGCCCGCGTGGTCGGCGGCGGGCGTCCCGAACCGCGCCAGCCCGTCCAGCGCGTCCTCGAACCCCTGTACCGGGCCATAGGCCGATACCTGCCAGATGAGCTTGACCGGATCGACCAGCACGCCCGCAACATAGCGTGGCGCGCCGATCGCCAGCGGCTTGGGCGAACCCTTCAGCGCCTCCGGTCCCTCCGCGCCGCCCGTGCCGGCATAGGTCGACAGCAGCGGCGCATCGAGCCAACTGTCATCGACCGCGAACGGCAATTCGGCCACCCCCGCCGCAATCCGTGGCTGCGCCGTCACGCGCCCGTCGAAGCGCAGGGTCCAGGACGCGAAGCTCGCGCCCGCATCGCCAGTCCAGATGCGGATCCTCGCGTCGGCCAGCGCATAGCGCCCGAACAGCGGCCATGGCTCGATCGACAGCCGCATCGAGGACGCCGGCGTCTGGATCCGCCCGCTGAAGTCGCCGTCGAACAGATCGTAGCGGAGCTTGGGTAACTCGGCGATCGCCGGCCACCAGGCGGTGCCGTCGAGATGACAGATCCGGTCGTCGTCCTCGCTCGCGGCGCGCAGCGTCACCGGCGCAGCGGCGACCGGGTCATAGGCATCGATGCGGACGAGGACGGGCATCAGACGACGCTCACCAGGTTGACGGCCCATTCGAAGCCATCGGCCCGTGCCCAGATCACCTGAAGGTCGCCGACCAGATAACCGAAATGGATTCGCCGCTGGCGCTGCGTGTGCGGATCAGGGTCGAGCACCAGCGCGACGGGATCGGTGTTCCCAATCTGCTCGATCAGCGGCAGGATCGCCGCCTCGACCTCCTCGCGCCGCGCGGCGGTGAACTTAAGACCGACCGTTCGCAGCCTGGCCCCGCGCGAGCGCAGGAGGATGCCCCGCCGCGAGAAGTCGAGCTTGCCGAGGTCGCGCACGCCGATCGCCGCGCCGAAACTGAAATTGCGGCTGAGCATCAGGCGCTTGCCAGCGACGATGCGGCCGATCGTCACTGGCGTCGTCCCGCCCTGCGCGACCGTGAAGCGAAGATAGCGACTGAACGCGGGCGCATCGCCCGGTGCCCACAGGCCGATTCCTCGCCCGCTGGTCGGCATTTCCGTGCCCGCCAGAAGATCCTGCGACGCGCCGGCATAGCTGCCCGCACCGAATGCCGCCCCCTGCGCTGCGGTCGCCGCCTTGACGCTGAGATCCCAGGCCGTGGTCGCGCCGGTCAGTCCGAGCAGCAACGCGGCATCGATCGGGCTGTCCCCGCCAACGTCGATATCGATCGCCGGATTGGCGACCCCGCCCGATCGCCAGACGATGCCCAGATGATCGTTGCCGACATAGGTCGGGTCGTAGCCCGCAGCGGTGCTGCTCGCGCTTGCGGCGGCGATCGGGAGGGGCTTCAGCAGCCACACTTTTGCCATGAGCTATCCGAACAATTCGACTGTGGTGGTTTCCGCCTCGAGGTCGAGCTCGACGCGTCCGACAAGCAGCACCTGGTCGACCGCCTGCTCGACATCGATGAGGCGCGCAGCGGGAAGGCCGGTCACTGGATCGAGCCAGGTAAGCTCGCTGGCCGTCACGGCAAAGCGGCGGCGGAAAGCGCCGATGAGCGCGCCGCGTGCGTTCACACAGGCCTGCGCATCGGTTGCGCTGTCGAAGAAGCCCTCCGCCGGGCTGAGCTCGCCGTCCCTCGCCGACGGGAACAGCGCCTTCACCGCCGCATCGGACCATGTCACGACGACGGCCGCGCGCGTGCCCGCCGAGATGTCGAGCGCTTCTGCCGCCGCCATCAGGCAAATCCCCGCTGCTGCGCGAGCCAGTCATTCACGGTTCCGCCCCCCTGGCTGGCGATCTGGTCGAGCAGCCCCACGGCCTGCGCCATCAGCGTCTGGAGGTTCGAGGCCGATGCCGCCGTCGCCTTCGCCGCCTGCGCCGTTTCCTGGATGAAGGGATCGGACGTCGTTCGGATCGGCGCCGCATTGTCGATCGTCGAGATCGCTTTCCCGGTGGCGGCCTGGATCTCCGACAGCGCGTCGAAGAATTTCGACGTCGAGCCATAAAGCTCCCGCTCGATGTCGAGGAAGGTCTGGCTCGCCTCCAGATATTTCTGCTGGTCGATCGACTCGCCGCGGCCGATCTGGTCGAGATAGGGCTGGAGCGCGGCGCGCGCGTTGGTCTCCTGGTCGGTAAGGCTGAGATAGGAGCCCGACCCCGCCTTCAGCGATTGCAGGAAATCCTTCAGGCTGTCGGCGGCGCCGCCGGCTGATGCCTTGGCGTCCGCAAGCTCCAGATTGTAGAGCTTCTGCGCCTCGGCCATCTGCTCGGCCGATCCGCCCGCTTCCAGCAGCGTCTTCCGGATATCCGCGAACCGCTTGGTGACCTCATCGATGGCGAAGCCGACGGGGTCGAGCCGGCGCTTCAGCTCCTTCGGAATGCTCTCGATCGTCACCGCCTTCTGGAGCGCGCGATCGAGATCCTTGCCGGACTTGAGTATCCGCTGCGACGCCGCGGAAATGCCCTGCAGCACGCCGTCGCTCAGCGCGTCCCTGATCGCCGCCTCGACCGCGTCCTGCTCATCCTTGAAGCTCAGGACGCCGGCGCCCTTGGTGCGCCCCTGCCCGGTCGGATCGACGACGAAGTTCTTCTTCCGCTGCCCGATCGAGACCGACAGCCTGCCACCCAGCTCGCCGTCGAGCCGGTGGGCAATATCGTTCAGCACATCGCTGACCCCGCCGCCGAGCTTGTTCGCATTGGAACGGTAGCTGCCGGAATTGCCGCGCGCGTCGCCCGCGACCACTTCGCCATCGACCAGAGAAAGGGTGGAGCTGGCCTTCTTCGTCTTGCTGAACAGCCCGCCAATCGTGCCACCGATTATCCCGCCGATGACCGAGCCGATCGGTCCGCCGACTGCGGCACCGGCGAGCGAACCCAGCCCGGTGCCAATCTGGCTTCCCTTGCTTTGCGCCTTGCTGCCCAGCAGCAGGCTGTTGATGCCGCCCGCCACTTCATAGCCTGCATAAGCGGTGCCGATCGTATTGCCGACGCTCCCGGCGAGCTTCTTGCCGAGAACCTTCTCGAACCCGTTACCGAGTTCGCGGCCGATCTCGTCATAGGCATCCTTGCGTGCGCTGCCGATCGACGACAGGAATACCGAAGCCGAATTCTGGTTCGGCCCGAGCGACTGGTCCGCTGCGCGCTTGAGCAGGCTGGCGAGGTCTCTCCCAAAGAAGCCCGACATCACCGCGACGCCGCTGTTCAGCGATTCCTCGAGCGCGCGAGCGCCTCGCTCCAGCTCGTCCGAGAACTCCGCCGCGGAATCGGGCACCGTGGACATGATACGCTTCAGCTCACGATCGCGCACCTCCTGCTGTCGCTGTTCGTCGGCCTGGCGCGCGCGCCGGGATGCCTCGTTGCGCAACAGGTCGCCCTGTTCCGGCGTCAACTTTCCGCCGGCGACCGCCTCATCGATCTGGCGAAGCTGATCGACATAGTCGCGAAGTGCCGCTTCGCTCTCGTCATACTTTTTGATCAGCGCGTCGGCGGATCGGGTGAGCGCCTCGTCCTGGCGCTGACGTTGCTCAGCGATACGCTCCGCGACACGCGCACTGTCGATCGCGCCCTTTCCGCCCTCCCAGGCGACATGCCAGTGATTTTTGTGCCCTCGATCGCCCGGACCAAAGAGCTGCTCGACGCCTGCTGCATTGCGCTTCACCTGCAGGCCGGCTTCCTCCAGCACCGCGCGGATTTCGGTCTTCGTGATGCTGCCCACGCCGCCCGCCGGTACGAAATCGATCGCGCGGCCCTTGTAGTGATCGCTGCCGGGGACATGCCTGCCCCCGGTGGTCGATGTCACGACGCCCCCGAATGCGCCGACCAGGATACTGCGGACCTGCGCGACGGTGGCGTCGTCGGTAGCGCTGGTGCCGCCTGTCGATCGGGCGGAATTCTCCCTCTGGATCCGGTCGATCGTTTCCCTTGACGTGCGGTTCAGCTTTTCGAGCTCGGCGCGGTATTTCTCGACCGAGATGGTCCCCCGCTCGACCTCTCGCTTCAGCTCTGCTTCCGCCAGATCCCGACGCCGGTTTTCAGCGGCCACGGGATCACCCGCTGCACGTGCCTCCGACGTGGCAACGGTGATCCCCTTCTGAAGGAGCACATCTTGAAGACCCTTGATGGCCCTGCGGGCGTCCTCAAGGTCCCGCTCTGCTTGCTGAATGGCGAGAGCCGACTGGGCGCGATTCACGTCGCCCGTCATCGGGTCGCCGCCGCCAATCGCGCTGTCACGCCGCCGCAGCTCGTCGCGCTGGCGCCTGAGATCGGCTTCGCGCAGTTTTTCGGTCGCGATCGCCTCGTTCAGCTTGGCTTGGGCCGCATTGCGCGCCGCGATCTCTGATGCGGCGGAAACCTTATTCGCTTCGCGCGCCGCTTTGACCTGCTGATCAATTGCCTCTGCGAGCTTGTCGTGCGCGATCTTCAGAAAGTCGAGCTGCTCGGCATACTTCTGAGCAGCTTGGTCGGCATTCTTCGCAGCGTCAGCGCTTTCCCCGATGCGGCTCGCCAGCATGCCGGCGACGATGCCGGCGGTCGTCAGCGCGGCGACCCACGGGTTGGTCAGGAAGCGCCCCAACGCTCCCGCCTTGCCGGTCATATCCGAAAGCGCACCGCCCACCTGCCCGACCTGCTGGCCGAAGATCTGGAAGAGGTTCCCGCCGCTGGCCAGCGAGGCGCCCACGTCCGAAATCTGGTAGCCCAGATTGCGCATCGCGAGCTGGTTGGTGCGCGCGTTGTCGTTGACTGCCTTCTGCTGGGTTCCGAATACCGCCGAGCTTCGCGCGGTCTGCCCCAGCTCGGCCTGGACGCGATCGAGCGCATCGGCCTCGCGGCGGAGCGCGCTGGCATGCTCCTCCGCCTTCTGCGCGAGCTGGGACGACGCCACGGCATAGGCGCGCGCCTCGTCGGTCGCTCGATCCTGCGAATTGGCGGCGCGTTCGGCGGCGGTCGCGACCTCGCGAAGAACGATCGCTTCCTGCCGTGCGGCGTCGGCACGATTGCGCAGCGCCTGCGTGTTGAGGTTGATCTGGCCGCTGTCCAGCGTGGGAAGCTGCAGCGCGACCTTGGCCGACGCGGCAACCTCCGACAGGGCGCGCCCGATCGATGTCTTGATCGAGCTCCCCGCCTTCTCGCCGCGCGCCTCGAAATCCGACCAGGCCTTGACGCTGTCGGCCGAGAACTTGTCCGCCGACAGGCGCAGCCGGGCGATGACTTCAGCGGTATTGCCGGCCATCGGTCACCTCGAATTCAGATCAGCGGCCGCCCTCGGCACGCATCGCCCTGCCCCAGCCAACGACGAGATCGTCGCGGCTCTGCTGGACCAGCGGCTCGATCGAGACCGAGTTGGCAAACGGCACGAAGGGCAAGAGAACGAAAATCGGTATGGTCGTCGCGCCGCGCGCGAAGCCTCGCCGCTCGTCGGCCTTGGTGCGGACCGACGTGACCCGGCGGAAGGTGCCCTTGGCGCCCAGGACGGCGCTGTCAGCCACCAGCAGCGACGGACGACCGCGCCGATAGACGAAGCGCAGGCGGACGCCCTCGCGCCGTTCCCACTCGCCAGGCGTCAACAGCCGGTCGCGACCGCGCGATCCCGCCGCCGGCAACGGAATGGCCAGGAAGAAATCATCGTCGTTCTTGATCCGCCCCGGCTGCGTGAAGAAGCGGATTGCACCCCTCGAGCGCTCGCCCCCGTTGACATAGATCGATCCGACGGGTTCGCGCGCGATCCCGCCTTTGGGATAGACGTTCGATGCGATTGCGCGCCACAAACGCCCCGGAACCGCTCCCCGGATCGCGCCCTCGATGCGCTTCTCGAGCGCCCGGGTGCTCTCCCGGATCATCGCTGTGCCAGCGCGATAGACTTTCCGCTCAATTGCGTCCCGCGCCTGCAGAACGCCCTCGATCGTCAGGCCGTCATCCGCCATCCTTCGGCCTCGCGAGATGATCGAGCAGCGCCATGGCGTCCATCAGAGCCGCCGGCTGCTCGCCCGTCGATCCGGGGCATGGCAGGCACGCGCCGCCCAGCGGGCTCGAATAGCGCTGCGCCGTCAGCCAGAGGTCGATGACGCTCCAGATCCACGCCGGGAGCGCGACGCGCGGGTTTTCCGCCCAGCGCTGCCCTTCGATTTCCCAACCACCCTCGACGTGTCGCTCGGCGAAGTCGCCGGGTCTTCGGCGGACGGCGAGGGCTGCGGAAAATTTCGCTCATCAGCCGCGCCGTACATCAGGCCATAGCCGAAATTGCCGGCCGAGATCATTTCGAGCGGGTCGATGCGCATCAGCGTGCCGTCGGGGATCATCCGGTCGGAGCCCCGGCTGTACGGCACGTCGATATTTTCCCAGCCCATGCAGAGCCGGCGGAACACGACGATCGGCGCGATCTCTCGGCGCCGGTCACGCTGGGCGACCAGCTCGCGATATTCCGGCCAGTGCTTCACCAGCACCGCCCGCGCCTCGATCAGCGCCTGCCGGTCGTCCGCCGCGAGCGTCTCGCCCTCGGCTTCCCGGTCGACCAGTTCGAGCAGCCTGTCCAGACCGGGATCGCCCTCGAGGAGGGCAAGAAGGCCATTGCGGAATGCCGAGATCAGTTCGAACTCGAACACGCGGCCCGCGCCATGCTCGCCCGATAGTTCGGCCTCGATCTGCCCGCGCTCGATCACGCTAGGCGCGCGGAGGAGATAGACGGGCGCGGATCCCTCCCGTTCCCTCCATTTCGGCGTGAAACGATGGGCGGTGGCGGTGTCGGTGGCGATCATGCCATTTCCCTCAATAAAAGCAAAGGATGCGGTCGCCGTCGCGCCCATAGGCATCGTCGCCGGGGTTGAGGCACTGGTAGCGGTTCGTTTCGGACCGCAGCGCACCCCGCTTGCCCGGAGTCGACTCGATGGGCTGAATCAGCGGCAGCGTCAGCGCGACGCGGTTGCCGGCTGCGGTGCCGAACTGCAGGGCGCCCGGATAGGTCGAGAAAGCGGCGATGTCGGCCAGGACATTGCGCGCAGCGACCTGCGTCGACAGCGGGTCGCATTCGAAGATCGGCTTGCGATCGGTGATCTGGCCGCCGGCGAAGCCCGCAGGCGTGTTCGGATCCTCCGGACTCTCGATTTGGCTGCCGTTCTGGAGCGACCAGCGGCTGATCGGAAGACCGCGCCGCCCGATCTGGAAGGCCGGGGGCAGACCCTGACCCTTCAGCAGCAGCGGCGCCGAATGACCAGCCACGACCGCGTTGGGCAGCGCCGCATCGACCTTGCCGTTGTAAACTCCGGTGAAGCTGAACGCCGCGATCCCCGGTTTGGCCGACGCGCCGTCGAAGTCGACCGTGCCGTGGCAGTCGATCCACTCGATCATCGTGCCATCCTCATAATAGCGGATGGTCGCGAACGGCTCGTCGGTCGCTCGGGCAGACAGGTCGGCGGGCGACGTCCCGGCATAGGTCCAGTTCGCCGGCAGCGCCGCGAGCGTCGTGTTGTCGAGCGCGGCGCCGTACAGATCGGACAGCGTCGCGACCTTACCCGCCGTGTAGCCGGTGATCATCGGGATGCGACCCGCACCTTGCCCGACCGAGAGGATCAGCGGCATTCCGCGATATTGCTCGGCGGTGCCGGCATAGCCGGCCCCAAGCGTCGCGCTCGAGGTGGTGCCGGCCGTAAGCGCAGCAGCAGCAATCGCGGCCGTGAACTGGCCGCGCATGCCGCATGCCTGCAGGGCCGCATGCAGCGGCGGCTTGACCGAGCTCGAATAGACAGCCCCTGCCCCGGCACCCTTCAGGCGGCTCCGAAAGGCAAAGGTCGCCGGCTGCCCCACGATCAGCGGCGCCGACGCGACGCTGGAGCCGGTGACCTCGGTCGAATCTTCGGTACGAAACGGCGTGTTAAAGCTCTCGCTGTCCGCCTCATAGGGGACGGCGTGAAGCGCGGGATCGGGAACGGCGGGCGTGCCCTCGGCCGACTGCAGCGCGATGAGCAGCACCCCGTTCTTGGGGCGAATGACGGGATCGGACATTGAAAGCTCCTTCGGGAAATCTGGCGGAGGTCAGGCAGGTTGGGAGGGATCGCCGAACGCGGTGGCGAACTGGATGTCGAAGGCGGCCGAAAAGCCGAGGCGCTTGCGCGCGGCGAGCTCGGCGACGGTGAAACGCGCATCGCCCTCCTGGACGTCTTCGGCCAGCCCGCCGATCGGCGGCTCGGCCATCATCGCGGTGACGACAGCGGCATGTAGCTCGTTGATCGCGGCATGCGCTGCGGTGCCGTCGCCGCCCTCGACATAACCTTCGATCCGCACGGTCAGAATGTAGCGGGTCGACCCGACCTCGACCTCGGTGGTCCGCTGCGCGCCATCGTAGATCTCGAGCGCCGGGAACCGGTCGGGATCGCCGCTCGGCATCCGCTCGACCAGCTGAACGCCGGCGATCGCGCCCAGCTCTTCTGCAATCCAGCCGAAGATCTGCTCGCGGATCGCGGTCATGGCTCGAACACCGCAACGAGCCACGCGCCGACCTCGGTCAAGGCGGTGACGTCATCGACGGTCCATTCGGTGCCGAGATGCTCGATCAGGTCGCCCTTGCGGGGCCGCGCTGGCAGCTCGCCCCGCGAGATCTCGAAGCGCACCGTGCGCAGCGTCTTGCCCTGGCCCTGAAAGTCGGGGGCTTCCTCCTCGGAATAGATCGCCCGCAGCGGCTCGGCCGTCATGGTGCCGCCGGTGTAGAGGATCGGATCCTCATAGGTCCGGCGAATGCCGAACAGACCGGCCGCATGTGGGCGCAAGGCCTCAGGCCCTCTTGGAGTCGGGCGCCGGCGCCGAGGCCGGAACCACCGCGCGCCCGCAAGCCACCAGACGATCGGCGGTCGCGACATCGAGGTCGTGCTCCTTGCCCGCGCCGACGGTCAGCTCGGACCCGGCATCGTGCCAGTGCCCCTGGCGATCGACCTGGGGGGAATGAAGGATGATCTTGCGCATGGCGCGGGGTCTCCGGATCAAGAGTGAATCAAGAAGCAGGGGCGGCGCTCGGCCGCCCCCGGCTCATCAGAAGGCGCCGTTCAGACGGACATTGCCCTTGGGGTCGCCCACCGCGGCGGCTGCGGTGGCAGCACCGATCAGCGTGTTGCCGGCGGACGTCTTCGTGATCACCTTGGCGGCATTGTCCCAATAGAGCTTCGTGCCCTCGGTCCAGTCGGTGCCCGCGCCGGTCGCGCGTGGCAGGTCGAAGCAGCCGACCAGGTCGAATTCGCCCTTGGCACCGTTGGCGATATCGGTGGCGGCGACGCCGAAGATCGATCCGATCAGCGCGCCGGCGCCCGAGCTCACGGCATAGGGCGCGGTAAGGGTGAGGGTGTCACCCTTCTGCGTGTAGTTCTTCATGGCAAAACTCCCGAAAAGCGAAGGGCGGCCGAAGCCGCCCTGACGCTAGGATGTGGATGATGATGAGGAGGACTCTGGCGACTTATGCGCCGTTGTTCTTCCAAAGCCCGCGGTGGTCGATCACGGCTGCGCCGAAATCGAGCGAGGCCTTCACCTCGACGCCATCGACGGTGAAGCCGATGCGGCTCGACATCTGAACGCCCTCGGTGCCCTCGAGATAGCAATACTCGACGGTATCGACCTGGCTGTTCGATGCAGCGAGGTACCAGGAGGTCGTCGAGTTCGCATCGAGGATCGATTCGACGATCGGCTCGAGCGCGGTGCGGCCGCCGGCGCGGAATTCGTTCGTGTCGGTAGCCTTGGCCGGTACGAACTGGCTCGAGGTGAACTGATAGGCCAGCTGCTCCTGCGTGGCGGGCACGATCAGATGGGCAGGCGCAAGGTTCAGTTCCTCGCCCTGCAGGCCCTTCTGCAGCCGCATTGCGGTGCGACCTGCGCCCAGCGAAGCCGCGGCGATCGCCGCATTCGCGCCGGCCAGGTTGCCGTGATTGACGTGGAACAGCGCGGTGCCGTCGGGCATCACGGGATTGGCGGTGAGCTGCGCATACACCGTGCGGTTCTCCAGCCGGCTCGCCGACCCGGCAAAGCCGGTGACGACACGCTCGAGCGCGCGCAGATCGTCGTTGACGATGGTCTGGCGGGTGATGCCCAGCGCGCGGGCATAGGTGAGCACGACGTAGCTGACCTTGCCGTCCGAGATCGTCCCGTACTTCACCTCACCGCCCTCGTTGACCTTCAGGAGGTCGGGCAGCGCCGACATCTGCACGACGTCGATCGACTTGAAGTTCGGCGCGTTCGGCGCACGGCGCGCCCAGCGGCGGTAGCTCGGCTGATTTTCCTCATAGGCGGACCGGAGGCGGCGATTCATGGCATTCGCCATCAGCGCCGGAAAGTCCGACGTCGAATGAAGCGAGCGCTCGGCGATATCGACTGCGGTCATGCCGCGCACGTTGATGCCTTCGCTGCCGAGGAAATCCTCCGCCATGCGAAGCAGGCTCATGCCGCGATAGGCGCGGCCGACGTCGCTCAGCTCGGCACCGGGCGAGATACGATGGAAGATCGCGTCGCCCATCCCGCGGCGCATGGTGTCGCCGGCGTCGCGCGTGACCTGCACGCGGTTGACGGTGCTCGCACCGCTGTCACGCTCGGCGAAGCGGCGGCCGATATCGGCCATCAGCGCATCGCGGGTGAAGGGAGCGTCGGCATGGCGCTCGAGCAGCTCCATCGTGGCGTCGACGTTCAGACCGGCATTGCGCGCGGCGGTACGAACGTCGGCCCCGCTGACGGTCGCCGGCTGCTGGACGGGCGCTTGCACCTGGCGCTGCTGCGCGGGGTCGACAGGAGCGGGATTGGCGGGCGCCAGGCGCTGGACATCAGCGGGGTTGCCAGCAGTGGTCGGTTCGGCGGGAGCGGCCGCAGCCGCGCCGCCGGGGAGGTTGCGTCGCATATCGTCTTCCTCTTGGTTTCCGTGATCGATGGTTCCGGGTGCCGACCGAACCACGGCGTTCGGATCGGCGGGAATGGATACGAGGCTCGCCTCGAGCAGCTCCCAGGAGACGGCGCGCCACGTTTCGTGGCCGTTCTCGTCTTCCTCGGTCATCTGCCATTTTCGGACGCGGTACCCGATGGAGATCGCGCGCAGCTCGCCGCTCGCGACCCGCGCCTCCATGTCGCGGCCCGCCGGCGTATCGGCAAAGGCGATCAGGCCGATGAGCTTGCCATCCTCGAAGCGGACCGACAGCACCCGGCCAAGCACCGCGTCGAGCTGATACTGGTTGTGGCTGTCGAGCAGCGGGCAGATGCCGCCGGCGACGCGCGACACGTCGATCGCCGCCTCGCTGATCTCCAGCTCTTCGGTGAAATAATAGCGCCGCACCGGCGTTCCGGCCGAAAGCACCGCCTCGACCGTGCGCGCCGAGCTGTCATAGCTGCTCGCGACCAGGTCGAGCGCGCGCGTGCCGCGTCCACCCGATTGCGGTTGCCGGCGCTCCTCCGGATCGCCACCGGGCGGCGGGCTGTTCCGGGTCAGGATATCGCGCTGAAGCTCACGAAGAACCTGCGGCGATCGAGGCGCAACGTGAATGAAGGCGCCTGTACGCACGGGCGCGGTCGCCGGCGCCCGCGGCGCCTTCGGTTTTTCGGTCATGATATCTCCGAAGATCAATCGGCCGCTGCGGCCGCATCCTGTTTCTGGTCGGCCTTCTGGCCGTCGTTGGCCTCGGCGGGCTTGGCCTGGTTGAGCACCTTGCGCGGATCTCCGTCGAACATGACGCCGGATCCCAGCATTTCGGCCGCGACCTTCAGATCTTCGGCGTAGCGCTGCAGATGTTCGACATAGTCGTAGCCCCGCTCCCCAACGAGCTCGCTCAGCGTCACCTTGCCCATGCGCAGGTTCGCGAGGTCCGCCTTGGCGTCCCGATCAGGATCGACCGAAATGAAGCCGGGCGGCGTGTGCCGCCAGCTCGTCCGCGCCGGCATCATGCCCGCCGCCATCACCGCTTCGGTGAATCGCTCCGACACCGGGCGGCAAACCTTGTGTACGAAATTCCACTGCCGCCGCTCGGTCCGCCGTCGGAAACCATGCCCACCCGCGCGAAAGCTCGAATAGTTGACCTGCCGGAAGTCGCCCGTCGCCTGCTCGAACATGACGCCGGCGGCCGCCGCAGCTTCGCGCAGATACTGCGTGGCCATGACATCGACGCCGCTGTCGTTGGGCGGCGTATTGAACTTTATGTCTTCGCCCGGCAGCAATCGAGACATCAGGCCCGGCTCGAACTTCTGATCCTGACGGCCATAGGTGGGCTTGTCGTCATTTACGCCGATCTTGATGTTTTCGTCCTGCGAGGTGATGAAGCCGACCATGCAGGCCGCGACCCGTTTGCGGACGAGCTCGGCGGCGAAGTAGCTGCGCAGATCCTGCAGCGTCATGATCGCCGGCGCGAGCACGGGCATGCCGCGATCCTGACCCGGCCGCAGCTTCTCGAACAGATAGACCAGTTCGTCCGCCGGCACGCGGCTGCTCTCCATCCGCAGCGAACGCCAGCTCGCGACGTCGCCGGGATGCGCCGGCAGCAGCCAGTAGGCCACCCGCCGTCCAGCCGCGTCATATTCGATACCGCGATCGATGATTCCTCCGGCTGCCGTTGTGCCGTTCTTCATCGTGTCGACGAAGTCGGATTCGATCAGCTGCAGCTTGAGCGGCGGGACCGTCGTCGAACCGTCGAATGGCTGGCGGTGAAAGCGCAGGATCGCCGACCCGCTCTCATTTTTGGCCTTCTCGGCGAGCCACATCATGCCATTGAGGTCCTGGTCGCCGTCGAAATCGCAATTCTCGACAAAGGCGGTCCAGAGATCGCGCGCGCGCTTCAGGTTCCGGCCCTTCAGCCCGACCGGCGCGCTGACGATGCCGGTTCCGACCACATGATCGGCGATCGTCTCGACGATCTGCAGCGCATAGCCGTTGTTGCGGATCAGATCGCGCGATCGGTTGCGAACCCGCTCTTCGGCGGTTGCGATCTCGGCATTGGCGCTCGCTCCGGCCGCGAGCCAGTTCGATGACCGGTGATCGAGCCGCGCCGCGTCATAGGCGCGGCCGTGGATCTCCAATGCCCGGCGCGCGGCGACCCGGCGCATGCCGGTCGCCGGCGCGAACCAGCCGATGGTGCGATCGAGCCAATTCATCAGAAGCCAACCAGGAAGCTGCGCGAGCTGCTCGACGTGCTACCCGTGGCCTCGGCCTGCATAATGCTCAGCGTTTCGCGCATATCGGCAAGCGATCGGTACTGAATCTCGCGCCCGTCCGCATAACGGACCCGCAGCGCCCCGCTCGCGATCGCCGCCTTCAGGTCATCGATGTCGGTTTGCGTGTAGGCCATCAGGTCGGCGTCCCGAGGCAGCGGTCCATGTCGCGCTGCGCGTTGCGCTTTGCCCTTTCAATGATCTCACCCATGACCTGGGAGAGCTCGAAGTTCAGATAGGCCATGGCATCCTTGTGGCCCGGAAGCGCAGAGCCGGTCCGGCAGTTGACCGCCAGATCGGCACCCGAAGCATTTTCGTTCAGCCACTTGAGCGCGGCGATCGCCGCCTCGCCCTCGTGCAGCTTGAAACGTGCAGTTCGCGCGGCTTTCTCAGCCTCGTCGATTCTCAGCGTCATCGTCGATCCTTCAAAGCCAGCTGCCATCGCCGCCGCCGATCCACCCGCCGTCCGCCCGGTCGCCCCAGCCCTCGCGCGCGGGCTCGCTCTCGACAGCGGGCGGAATCCAGCGCGAGGCGACCTCTTCGACCCGGTCGTTGAGCCGCAGCCCGAAATGGATGAGGCCCTGCAGGGCGGCATAGCCATAGACCCGGCAGTCGAGCGCCTCGTTGGCCTTGCCCTTCGGGCAGTCCCAGACGGTGAACCGCTTCCCGGCGGTGATCTTCAGGATCAGCCGCTCGGACAGCAGCTGCTCGTACCAGGCGAGATCCCGCTTGGCATGAAAGTGGCAATAGCCCGGTCCCGGTTCGACCAGCGCCAGCCGTGACCGGATTGTATCCTTCGCCGCGTTGGTGCCGATCATCACCGGCTTGAATTGCGCGCGCTTGCGGGTCGACGGCTTGACCGTCGGCCACACGGGCGCGCGTTGCCCGCCCTGCTCCTTTGCGCCCTTGACCGCCCAGATTTTGCGACCGAGCCGCGCCTTGGAGAATTTGTAGACCTCCTGGGTGCGGTGGCCGCCCGAATCGATGCATGCGGCCTCGACCGTGAACTCGCGGCCGTCCGCCCTGCGGAATGTCCGGAGCAGCTGCTCGTCGACGCGATCCCAGAGCTCGTCGGTCGAGGTGTCGCCCTCGATGACGACATATTGGAGCGTCCAGCTCTCCTCGTTCTCGCCCCAGCCGATGAACTCCAGCTCGACGCGATCGTCCTGCGTGTCGCCGCCGACCGTAATCACGGCCACGCCGTCCGGCACCTCGCCCGGCCAGTGCTCCGCACGCGCCGCGAGATGTTCGGCCTTCAGATCCTTGCCGGCCTGCCGCTTGTGGGGCCGACCCCGCTGCGTATTGTCGAACACGACCCGCAGGTCCGGATCGTCCTTTGCGGCCAGCCACTTCGCCGCCTGATGGTGCGGCGCATCCTTCGGCCAGGGCGAAAACAGCTTGCCGGCAGTAAAGCTGGCATGCTCGTTATCGACCGCCCATTTGCCGCAAGATCGGCAGCGCGCCCGATAGACCGCGTGACGATCACTCGCCCACCAGTCCCAGACCATCGTCACCGGGTCCGCATCCGCAGCGCGATCAGGCGATCGCCACGCCTCCTCATAGGTGGCCATCGGATCCTGATGGCTTCCGCAACACAGGAACGGCCGCGTCTGATGCCAGCGTGTCGTGGCCAGCGTCTTCAGTCGCTCGCCTTCGCTCCAGCCCGTGCCGCAAGCCTCGCAATAGATCCGCGCGGTCTTGGGGAAGTGGATGCCGCTGTCCGGATCCTTGTCCCATTCGACGTGACGGAAAAACTCCAGGAAATTGCGATGTCCGCAATGCGGGCACTCGACCGAGGCCTGCCGCTGATCGCCGTCCAGAAAGCTGGTCTCGATCCGGCTCTCGCCCTCGATCGTCGGCGAGCACGCCCTGACCGACAGATAGTTGGCGAAGGTCGCCTGGCGCTCGTCGCCGAGCCCGATCGGGTCGCCCTCGCGCGTGACGACATATTTGTCTGTCTCGTCGTAGAGCGTGATCCGCACCGGCCGCCGCGCCAGGTTGTCCGGCGACCCCGCGCCCACCATGGCGAGGAAACCGCCCGGAAACGCCTTATAGGTCAGCGTCTCGTCGGCCGAGCGGCTCTTCTTCGACCCGATCAGCGCCCGCAGCACCGGCGTCGAGCGAATGAGCGGCGTGATCCGCTCCTTGCTGAAACCCTCGACCGCCTCGTCCTTCGGCTGCACCAGCAGCATGGGACACGGGTCGAGATGCGCGTGATAACCGACGATGTTCTCGATGAACGCCGTCTTCATCAGCTGCGTGCACACCATCAGCGAGATGATGTGCACGCCGGGCTCGGTCACCGCCAGCATCGGACCACGCGATGCCTCGACCGTTGAGGTCCGCCATTTGCCCGACGTCGATCCGGCTTCCTTCGCCAGGCGACGGAACCGGTCCGCCCATTCGGGAACGCTGATCCTCGGCGGCGGGGTCAGCCCCCGACGCCAGGCCTTCGCCAGCCGCTCATGCTTCGCTTCCGGCGAAATCGGGGTCCGGCTCGCCAAGGTCGTTGAGGAGCTGCTGGACATGAATGTTGAGCTGCTCCACGACCGGGTCGGCGGAAACGCCGAGCTCGGCCGCGATCAGCGGACCCACGCGCACGGGCCAGTTCATGAGCGCGTCGCGATACTGCCGCGCCTGGTCGAACAGCACCGCCTCCGCGACCTCGATGTCGACAACGTCGCCGGCATCGCGCCGCGCCGCCAGCAGGTGCTTGGCGGCAAGCGCATTCTCCTTGATGCGCTCCGCGCCGACGATCGTATGAAATCGCCCGGCGAGGACCTCGGCAATGAAATCCTCATCGCCAAGCGCCGCTAGATCAGCCTCGACGTCTGCGGGTGCGGACTTTTTCGGACTGTCCGCACCGTTGTCCGCAGGCTTCTCAGCCTTGCGATTGGCCCGCCGCCACCCCGTCCCGACCTGATCGACTGCAACCTTGCCGTCCTCGGAAACCCGCAGTTTTCCGGACTTGATAGCCCTGCGTACAAGTGCATCGTCGCACCCATCCAGGCGCGCGAATTCCCTTATGCTGACGAACGCTGCATCTGCGGACATTTAGGTGCGGACACCTTTCAGAATCCGTAGCTGCCGTCGCTTCGCGCCTTCGCCCCCCGCATAGGGGGTGGGGTCAGGAAGGACCCAGACCGGGGGGGGTGGGAGCCCGCCCCCCGGGGGAGGAGCGGGCTCCGGCGGGGCCTCGCGCCCGTCGCTGCCCGCCGGGCGTCAGGCCGCCGCCATGTCGATGGAGATCGGCTCCCAGGCCGCCTTGCCGTTCGCCCGGCGATAGATCCGGATGTAGCGCTTCGACCCCACGGGCCGGATGCTGTCACGGATCGCCTGCATGCCCCGCTGCCACCGCTCGTCCGCGATCTCGAGGCGCAGGAGGCTGAGCAGATCGTTCTGGTTGATCCGCCCCTGGCTATCAACGTCGAAGGCGCGCGTGATGATGGCGCGGATCTCGGTCCGGCTCTCGGCCGACCATTCGCGCAGGCAGTCATCGACCAGGCCCTTGGCGACCTGCAGCTCGGGGCCGAAGACGATCCTCTCGGTCACCTGCACCACGACCTTCAGCAGGCCGTCGTAGCTGGTGAAGGTCAGGTTGCCCTTGGACCCGCCCCGCCTTGCCTTGTAGTGCTGCTCAAGCAGCGCGACGAACTGGTCGACGTCGTCGAAGCAATGCTGCCGAAAGCGCGCCACCGTGGCCGCCAGCGGGATCGCATGGCCCACGATCTTGCGGACGAACTCGTCCTGCAGCTGGTCGATGGCGCTGACCGCAGCCTCGGGGATCAGCCCGCCATCGCCGTTGATGAAATAGACATGGCCGTCCAGCTCGCGGCGGCCGTTCGGCACCTCGGTCACGAGAGCGCCAGCCTGTCGAGCGCGGCCCGATTATCCTCGCGCCTCGCCCTGCCCGCCTCAAGCTCGGCCAGCACCGTCGCCACCCAATCGACGCTGACCGTCAGCGGATCCTTGCCGTGCTTCCCCGCGAGTACCGCCCGCATCTTGTCGATATCGACCATCATGCGCTCCTTCAGAAGATCGCGACCGTCCGCTCGCCCCGCCGCTCGATCGCCAACGGCGCCGCGACCGGCGCACCGCGAAAGGCACCGATCAGTTGTCCGGCGATCGCCTGGGCTTCCTCCTCCATCGCGTCATACTGGCGGTGGCTGCCCACGCCGAGCCGCGCCTGCCCGATCAGCTCGTCAAGCCGGGCGCTCGCGCGCTCGAGCTCGTCGGCGATCACGCGCCGGGTGGTTGGGGTACGCGCCATGGCGGGGGTCCGGAAACGAACCGGCCCGCCACCCCTGGGGACATTGGGGAAGCGGGCCGGACACAATTGTGGCGGGGTCGTTCTGGCGCATTCGGTGACCGGATTGCAGTGGATGATCCATCACCCCCTGCGATTTTCCAGACTACAGGACGCCCGCCTGCGCAGCCGCAAGCGTTGCCGGATCGACCTCATTGCGCGCTTCGGAATAGGCGCGCAGCCACAGGTCGAGCGCATTGATCAACCTGCCCTTCGCGCGCCGGTTGCTCATCGCATGACGCCGCGCCGCCTCGACCAGGCCGACACCGTGAACGATGATGTCGAGCACCATCGCGGCGTCGCCCAGCAGCGCCGCGCGCCAGTGGCCATAGGCGACCTCCATCCGCACGCGGGTCAGGCTCTCGAAGAACGCGTCGCCGTGCCGCGACACATCGACGCGCGTTTCCATGCTGGCGACGCTCACCGTCACGTCGGCCGCAATGCGTTCATAGACGGCCAGGATTTCCTCGGCAGCGGCCAGTTCGTGACTGTCGATCGCGCCCGTCCGGTACAGCCGCGCAATCGCACCCTCGCGCGGGCGGTTCACATGCGCGAATGTCTGCGCCGTGCCGCCGGCCTTGTGGCCGAAGCGCTTGAGCGCATCGATGCCCGCCTTGCGCAGCGCGCGCTCCTTTGCGGCCAGCGCCGGATGCCGCTCCGCCCATTTGCGATGGCGCTCGGCGGCCCGATCAGCCTCCTGTTTGCGCCGCTGCCGCTCGGCCGCGCTGATCGCCGGCGGCTTGACTTTGGGTTGGCGACTCACGGGCTTGATGGACGAAGCGACCGCGGCGGGATCGCTGCCGGCCCGCTGGCTGCGCGCCTTGCGGTGCTCGCGCGCGATGATCCCGCGCATCACCTTCGCTTCAACCGGCGTCAGTTCCTTCATGCCTGCCCATCCCCACGATCGCGCTGTCAGAGGCCGGATCATGGTCCAGATCGAACACCGGCGGCAGTGGCTCATCCATCAACCCGTTGCCCGGCCCCTTGCCGTGTCCCGCCCGCGCCTCGCCGGGCGGCAGGATGACCTTGTCGTCGTGGAAAACGGTATAACCGTCCGCCGCCAGCAACCGCAGAGCCTCTTCGCGCGCGCTCAGCGGACGGATGCCGCGCGGCACACCGCGCGCGCGCACGATGCGTCCGTCGTGCGCCAGGCGCTTGACCAGCTTGTGTGCATGATTGGGACTGATGCCGACGCCCGCGCCGATCTCGCCCAGGCTCGGCCCGACGCCGCGCAGCCGGAAATAGGCCTCGATAAACTCGAGGACCTGCAGCTTCCTGCTCCCCATGACGGGTGACAGGCGCGACGCTTTGATCTGATCGGCCAACCGGCCCTCCCGCTGGCGGGAGAACATATGGCGAAAGTCGTTGCTGCGCCAGCGTGTTAGGACAATGCCTCAGCGCAGCTTCGCCTTCTCCGACTGCGGGACGCGCTCCGAAATCGCGATCGACATGCGCGGGCGCGGGTGCGTGCCGGTACGGGGATTGCCTGTACCGTCATTGGCGTTGGGCGCGAACACCTCGGCGCCCGCGCTGGTCGCGACCAGCGTGCGGTCCGCCTTGCAGCGCCAGGCGCCGGCGCTTCCCGAAATCTCCACGATGTTCGCAGCCGCCGGGTTGGCATCGCTCCCGTAGTGCACGAACTCGCCCAGCATCGGCGCATCCTCGAGCACCAGCTCGGTTTCGCCCGCACCAACCGCCGCGGCGAGCCGCGTCGTAAAGAACGGCGCAGGCCATTTGCCCTGCAGCGTGTCGAGGCCGCAGGCGCGCACGACCTCGACATAGCCGGAGAGTGTGCCGTCCATCAGCGACTCCTTCTCCGCCTCGAACTGGTACCGCAGCCCGTTCGGCCACTCGCCGCCGGTCTGATAGCCCTGGTTCGCCACGGTGCGGAAACTGTCGGTCGAGTTCGAATGGACGACCTGCCCGATCCCGATGATCGGCGTGCCCGGATGGCGCGCCAGGATCCTGTCGTTCAGGCCCTTGAACTTCGCCTTCATGTCGGCAAGCGTCGCCGCGAAATCGTTCCGGCCGTGCTGGTTGGCGACACAGGTGAAGGGTCGCTGGCTGCCGTTGAACGCGACAATCTGGTCGAGCACGTCCCAACGTAGGGTCGCGCCTGCGGCCAGCTCGCGATCGGAGGATGCACCCGGCAGCCCGATGATGCAGTGCGGCGTCCGACCGTTCGAACCGTCACGGTCCAGCCAGCGCCGCAGCCAACCCTTGTTCCGGCGCGCATCGGCGGCGGTGGGGCCATCATTCTGACGCTCGCCGATCGAATCACAGACGACCAGCGGCACCGGCCTGCCGTCCCAGCCCTTGGCGACCATGAAGTCGGGACCGTACACCATCTGTTGCCGGATAGGATGGCCGTAATCGCGATCGAGCGCGGGTGAACTGTTGGAGCTGCTGCCGATCATGGCCTCGAGCGTGGCAGCATTGTTCGCTGCCCAGACACGCTCGCCGCGATGCTTTTCGACCTGGTAGACGGGGATCTGAACCTCGCCGTCCGCCGTGCTGTAGAGCGTATAGATCGTGACCGGCGACTCTGCGGGGATGTGAGCGGTCAGGTCCAGATCGTCGGTCCACGCGCCCAGACTGCCGCTGGCGATCGTGGTGCCGTTGGCGCCGTCGAATGTCGCCCGCGTCGCGGTGCCCCCGACCTCGACCCATACGCCGAGAATCGTGGTGGCGTTTCCGGGCAGGACCGTCTCCTGTGGGCTGGCACCGCCCTCGGTCGAAGCGAAGCCGGAAAAGTGCAGGCGCAGATTGTTGATCGCATATTGCGGCGACCCGAAAATCAGCTTCGTCATCACATGCGTCGTGTTCGCTGCTGCGGTGACCGGGTTGCCCGAAGGCATCTTGGCGCCCGACGCCCAGAACATGTAGCGATTCGGGCCAGCGAGCGGCGTGCGCGCCGGCTCTGGCTCTGGCTCTGGCTCCGGCGGTGGCGGTGGAGGCGCAGGCGGCTCGGGAATAGTGACGGTCCCGTCATCGTCCGACATCGATCCGCTGCCGCACGCCGTGGTGAGGATCGCCATCGCAGAAGACGACAGAAGAAATGCCCGCCGATCGAGCCGATGTTCGTTCATGATGAGTCCCCCCGATTACCGGGTGGCCATAGTTGCGAACGCCATGTGGCAAAAGTGAATCGCCGCCATAATGGCTCTATTTCCTTAGACTTGATCCAACTTGCTTCACGCAGCGGCTCACTTCGGTGCCCTCGTCCCAACGGGGGACATATTGCGCCTGCCCGCGCATGACCTGCCAGCAGGAGAGGTTCACCCCGCCGGCATAGACGAGCGCGAGCGTCCGCCCGTATCGGTCGCGGCCAAAGCGCCGGGCCGTGATCTGCCAGCCTTCCATTCGCGCGGCGAGGCTGCGTCGGCTCGCCTCCCCGTCACCTTCTACGCACACCCGCCCCCTGCGGCAGTGCCCCGCCAGCTCGGGCGCATCGATGCCGATCAGTCGGATGCGCTCGCGGCCACAACGGATCGTGTCGCCGTCAATCGCGGCGCAGGCGAGGAGGAGAGCGAGCATTGGGTTCCGGCGATCACATCATCGCCAAGCGATATCCGAAAATCCCGACCAGCGCGATGCCCGCCAGATCGAACGCAATGCCATGCGGCCGCCACATCCGCGTGCGGCTGACATACTCGAACCCGTTGCCGAACGACTTGCGCAGCGGATAATTGATCAGCTCGCCCATGCCGATCAGCACAAAGCCGAAACACAGCCCGGTATAAACCCGCTCCTTGGCCACGATCGATGCGACCAGCCCGATCATCGAAAGCACGATCAGCACGAGATACCACCTGTCGACGTCCAGTCCGCGAAGGGGTTATGGAGCGACATGGGAGGCGGTGTCTACAGGCCAAGCCTGGCGCGATCGGCGTCGGCATCGCGCGCTGCCTGCTCCACCGCCCGCTCATACGCTTCCGAAGAGCGACGGCCTGCTTCTTCGCCGGCTGCAATCGCCGCATCTACATCGGCCATCGTATCGTCGATTATCTGCTGCCTCCGGTCGTCCCTGTCAGATCGAGGCGACTGTTGTTCTTCTTCCATCACGGCCATCACGTCGTTTTCGATCTTCGCGACCTCGTCAGCGACCTGCCTGTCTATTTCCTCAATCCCGTTGACGTAACTGCTTAGGTCGACGCCGCCATTGGTGCTCATGGCGTACTTGCACTGCTCGATGCCCCGGATCGGCACGCCGAACGCATTGTCGGCGTCGTAGTTGATGAACACCTGATAGAGTGGCTCATCGCCGAGAGGCGGAAACTCGTTGATCGACACCGCCTTGTAGGTGGCTGGCGACCGCAATTTCATAAGGATGCGCTGCTCGCAGTCCTTCACCGCCTCGGATCGTTCACCACAGCCGCTTAGGAGCACCACGGCCCCCACCGCAAAGATCGCGGCCTTGCCTGCCCTACTCACTGTCGAAACCTCGGAATGTGCTGGAGCGTGAATGCAGCGTCGCTGGCTCTATCGATTGCGCCGCAACGAGCGCCCTCGTGATGCGGAGCACGGCCTTGCGATCGGAGGCATCCAACTCGCGGAAGCTGTCGAGCAGCTCGCGATCTTGGGTGTCGAGCCCGATGAAATTGGATTCGTCGCCTGTAGGATCGTCGGTCTCACCCGTCAGATATGCAGGTGTGGTGCGAAGCGCCCGCGCCAGTTTTAGGAGGTGGGGCGTCGATCGACGACCTGCCTTAATCAGGCTGTTGATCGTCGTCTGCGGGACACGAGCACGCCGGGCCAGCTCGGACTGGCTGATCCCCAGCGCCTCCAGACGTTCAGTGATTCGCTCGCCCAAGCTCATACGGGAACTCTACCGGAGTTGCGGTAGAAATATATTCCGCCGAGTCGGTTGACCATCTACCGCAGTTGCGGTAGCTCTACCGACATGACGGTTCGATGCTCTCTCACCGCCCGCGCGCAAAGCGGCCTCGTCCGCGCCATTGAGGCGCTCGGAGGACAGTCGGCGCTTGGCCGAATCATAGGCAAGAATCAGTCCACGGTTCATGATTGGGTTCGAAAGCAGAAGCCCCTCCCCGCAGAGCACGTCCTCACCGTCGAAGCCGCCACCGGCATCTCGCGTCACGAGCTTCGCCCCGACCTTTACCCTGTCGAGGACACCGCCCCCTCTGCGGGGATCGCCCCCGACCGCCTCGAAGGAGTCCGCCCATGATCGCCCCATCCGCCCTTCGCCCCCTGCTGCTTCTCACCGGCGGCGCTATCGCGCTCGCCGCCTTCCGCCTCGGGCAAAACCGTGCGCAAACCGCCCTGTCCCGAAATGAGGCAGAGCGTATCCGGCTTCGGATCCTCGGCCTGGCGCATGACCAAGCCTGCGATCCGGCGGCCGTGGTCATACGCGCTGAGACATACCTGGACTTCGTCAAGGCGTTGAGCCCGCTTATGTCTTCGGTGCGCGCTGCCATGCGGCAGAAATACGAAAATGCGGACTGACCTCCCCCACCCTCTTCGTGCGCAATTTGCCTGTTGCACGAACGCCGGCAGAGGCCGGGACGAATCGGCTAGCCCCGTCGTCCCGGCCTCCAAGGCCCTCCGAACTTTCCAGCCCGAGCGCCCGGCGACCATCAGCTTTGCCACGCCGGGCGCACCTGCGGCGCCGCATCCCCCCGAACCCAGCGGCGCCGCCCTTTATTCGATGGGGCGTTCCGGCCGCCCCGGATCCGTCCGCGCCTGGCCGCGCGCCGGATCCCACCGCGCGCGAATCCTCCATAGCGCGATCGCCGCGCGCGGAGCCGGAGTGTGACAAAACCCCGCGCCCCGCTCAGCATCGACAGCGCCCTCGCGCGCATCGCTGGCCAGGTGCCGGGGGGCTGGGCCGCGATGGCGCGCAGCATCGGCTATGCCGAGCGCACCGTCCGCAAATGGGGCGACGCCGATGCGGAGGAGGAAATCAACCTTCGCGCCGCGATCGCGCTCGATACGCTGTTCCAGCAACATGGCGGCCAAGGGCAGCCGATCTACGACGCCTATGGCCTGCTCGTCGGCGCCTGCATGGCCGAACGCTTCATCGACCAGTTCGATCTTCTTCGCTGCGCGATCGACGTCGCCAGGGAAACCGGCGACGCCGAGGCCGCGCTGATGCGCCTTGCCCTTCCCGACGCCGGTCCCGGCGACCGCCTGATCGCCCAACGCGAACTGATGCAGGCGCTCGATTCGATCCGCGCCGCGCTTCTCAAGGTCACCGCCCCCGCGGCCGCGCCCGAGGAGCATAGCAGAGCCCCGCCTTGATTGGCGGGGCTCCGCCCTAAGCCCACCTGCCCCTTGCCTATTCGCCCGTTCCGCCAGCCCGCCGCGCGCACATGCGTGGCCGGGATGGCTTTTCTGTTGCCCGGAGACTTCGCATGGCCATCCTCACACCCGGCCAGTACATCGCCAAACGCCGCGCCGCCGCCGGCCTCTCGATCGACGACGTCGCGATCAGCCTCGCCACGGTCCCACGCCTTGGCGAGGTCGACCGCATCGCCTGGCTTCAGCGGATCGAGGCGGACGTTTCCCCCGTAACCTTCGACGTCTTCGCGGTGCTCACCGTCTGCGTGCCCATGGACGCGATGGTGCTTCGTGAGCTCATCGCCCTGGCCGACGCGTGCGACGACACGCTCGAGGCGCCCCGGCTTTGCCGGACATGCGCCTGCAGCGAATTCGACCCGTGCGAGGACGAGCACGGCGCAACCTGCGGATGGGCGGACCACGATCTGTGCACCGCCTGCGCTCCAGCGGCGGCCGAGGCGGCATGATGCGCGCCCGCCCGATCGCCCGGACCCTCGACGCCGCGCCCCCGCGCGTCACGATCCACCCGCTTGGCTGCCGCTGCCGCCGATGCCGCAATCAGCGGATCTCGCCCTCCCTGATCCGCCGCGCCGTCGCCGCCAACCGCTGGGCCAGCCACACCTTCGCCGGCCTCGCGCTCGGCCTCGCCGCCGCACAGCTCGTCGACTGGTTCGTCGGCGGCCCCGGCATCCTCAGCATTTTCGGAGTGGGACTATGAGCCAGGGCAACATCGCGGCCGACCAGCTGCGCCTCTTCATCGAGCGGATCGAGCGGCTCGAGGAGGAGAAGAAGGGCATCGGCGACGACATCAGGGACGCCTACTCGGAAGCGAAAGCGACCGGCTACGACGCCAAGATAATGCGCCAGATCGTGGCCCTGCGGAAACTGCCGCCGCACGATCGTCAGGAGATGGAGGCAATCCTCCAGACCTACCTCGCCGCGCTGGGGATGGAATGATGGCCGGGCGCGACATCCTGAGATTCCTGGGGACCTATGCAGTCGTTGTTTTGGCTGACCTGATCCTCAACAAGGCTCTAGGTTGGCCCCAGGCAAACCACGACCACATCTTTGCCTTCGCAATGTTCTGCACAACGCTCAGCGCGATCCGCGAGGTGCGTCATGGCTGAGCGCCTGCCCCCCATGCCATTCCCGCTCGTCATCGACGAACGCCATGCATGGATGCCCGACGCGTTCATCGACGGCGCCCTGGCCTTCGAACCCGTGACGATCGGCCTCGGCATCGCCTGGGCGCCGATCGAGCTGGACGGACCCGCGATCCTGCTTCTTCAGGGCGGAAATCCCAACGCGCCCAGCATGCAAAGGCTGGTCGTCCAGATGAGCCGCGAGGGGATCGAGGGCCTCGCCCGCGATCTGCTGTCGATCGTCGAGCAGCTTGAACCCGGCACGGGAGCGGCATGATGACGCCGGCCACCTGGGGCTTCCTCGTTTGGGCGATCTTCACCGCAGCGGTGATGACGTGGATCTGTCGCCGGTCGCGGAGGCCGCGCCGATGATCCGCGAGCCAATCACGCACGACTGGATCAAGGAGCACGCCGGCACCGTTCTGATGTGCCACGTGGCGATGCAGGACTGCCACCAGATGAGCCGCAAGGTCGTCGATCGCCGTACCGGCGCGCCCATCGGCCTGGTCTTCTGCGACACAAGTTGGAAGCGCCGCCGTCGCAACGGCGCCAGGGCTGGCACCGTCGATCGCGTCTGGTTTGTCGAAGGCCACGAAGCCGAGATCGCGACGCTGGACGAGGCGCTCGAGATCCTCCGCATCCAGCAACTGGCGGAGCGGGAGATCGCGGCATGAGTTCGCTCGCCCAGGCCCTGCCCGAAGAGATCAACCGCGTCCGCCGCCTGCAGGATCATTACAAGTCACTTCGCGGCGAGGACTTCTGGTTCTTCGAACCGGCGATCGCGCTCATGGAAACGGCGATCACCGAAGGCATCGTGTCGATGGGCAGCGGCGACGTCGTGCGCATGATCAAGGCTTTCGCCGTGCTCCAGGGCATCAAGGAATGACCGGCCGCGCCGCCTTCTGCCGCTGCGGCGACTGCCGCGCACTCGACGCGCGCTTCCCGCGCGAAGGCCGACAGATCCTGCTCCCCGAAATCGTCCGCCGGACCCGCCGGCGTCCCGATCCCCCGCCACCGCCTCACTCGGCGGCGGGGGCGCCCTCCATCATCCGGAGAACGTCCATGTCGTTTAGAACACTCACCGTCGACGAGCTATGCGTTTCCCCGTTCAACGTCCGCTCGAACCATCATGACGCCAACGCCGTCGCCGGCATGGCCGAATCGCTCCTCACCCGCGGCCAGCTCTACCCGCTCGTCGTGCATCCCATGCCACGTAAGGGCCGCCAGAAACAAATCTGGGGCGCGCTCGCCGGCGGCCGCCGCTACCGCGCCTTCCGCCAGCTGGTCGATCAGGGGCGATTGCCCGCCGACACGCCGATCGAGGTCATCGTCCGCGAAGGAATTACCGAGGGCGAGCTTCGCGAGATCTCGCTCGCGGAGAATCTCGTCCGGCTCGATCTGCGGCCCTATGAGCGCTTCGCGGCCGTCGCCTCCGCCCTGGCAAAGGGACGCACGATCAGGGACATCGCCGACGGCACCGGCCAGTCGCAGCGCGCGATCGCGCAATGGGCGCGCCTCGGCAATCTCGAACCAACCATCTTTCAGGCGCTCGAGGAGGAGCGGATCAGCGAGGCGCAGGCGATGGCCTTCGCCGCGACCGAGGACCACGCGCTTCAGCTCCACGCCTTCGCGATCTTCCAGGGCTGGAGCGCCTACGATCGCAAGGCCGATTATTCCGTCGGCGCGATCCGCCGCCTGCTGAAGATCGGCGATCGCGAGCAGGCAAGGCTGCTGCGCTTCGTCAGCGAGAAGGCCTATGCCGATGCCGGCGGCCGCTACGAGCTCGACCTGTTCGCCGACGCCGCCGAGCATCGCGGCCGCGTCGTCGATGAAGGGCTTCTCGTCCAGCTCGCCGACGCGAAGCTCGAGGCCGCGCGCGAAACCCTCCGCGCCCAGCTGCGCAGAACCGAGCCCACGCGCGACCTGCGATTCGAGGTGGAGTACCCCCGCGACGGCAATTACGGCGGCACCGCGCACGATCTGGAAATAACCCCGGCATGGGGCGGGCTGCCTTCCGACAAGGCCGAACGTCTCGAGTATATCGCCAATGAAATGGCCGAGCTCGAGCATCGCGCCGACAAGCTGCTCGACCAGCCCGACACGCCCGAACGCGCGGCCGCGATCGCGGAGATCGACACGGTCTATGTCCCGCTGGAGCTGGAATTCGCCGCCCTCGAGGCGGAACAGGCGCTGACGCTGCCCGCGGGCGACCTGTTCGCGACGCTGATCATCCAGGAAGACGGGCTTCTGGAAACCCGATTCTGGTGGGCGAGCCGCAAGGCCATGCGCGCGGCGCAGGGACTCGAAGGCGCGAACCGGACCCTGATCAACACCCCCGCCGATCGCACCGCGCAGATCCGCGACGGCGACGCGCTGAAGGACAAATATTCACCGGCGGCGAAGCAGGCGGCTGCGGTCGTGAAGGAGGATCAGGGGCTCAGCCAGGCGGGGCTGGAGATCATGCGCTCCATCCGGCGCGAGCTGCTCCGCGCCGCGCTGGTCAACGATGCCGACCACGGCATGCGCGGCGAGACAGCGCAGGATTATCTGCTCTGGAACCTCGCCCGTGATGCGCTGATGCGCGACAGCTACGCCCAGGACCGGGGGATGAAGGGGCTCGCGTTGAGCTGGCAGGGGGGTCCGCCACCGGAAGCGGCAGAGCATGTCGAGCGCACCGAGGCGCACCGGATCTGGCAGTCCGCCGTCGACGAGCTCAAGGCGCACCCGGCGATGGCGCAAGCGGACCTCGTCGCCGCCTTCGCCGCCTGGTGCGACGAGGACGCCTTCTGGAAGCGCAAGGCCGCGGCGGTTGTCGCCGGCCTGGCGCTCGAGCGTTCGGCCGAGGCGGACGGCTACCGCATCCCTCTCCACGATTTCGTCGCAAGCAGGGCGGGCGCGGCCGACCCCGCGTTGCTTCACAGTTGGTGCGAACCGACCGAGGAGCTGCTCGACCTGCTTCCGCGCGCTCAGCGCCTCGAGCTCGTGCGCCCGCACGTCACCGCCACCGTCTTCCGCGCCTGGGAAAAGATGAAGGCGCGCGACCTCTCCGCCCCGATCGCCCGCACCCTCGCGGGCGTCCGCGACTGGATCCACCCGATCCTGCGCTTTCGGTCGTCGACGGCGGTGCCGGGCGATCCGGAGGCGCGTGACTCCGGATCGTTGGCCGCCGTTTTTGAGGAGGCCGCGCAATGAGCACCGAGCATCTCCACCGCCCGATGTCCGACGCCGCGATCGAGATCGGCAAGCGCTACGAGACCGAACTGAATCAGCTGCTGATGAATGCCTTCGACGACGTCGTGGCGCTCCCGACCACCGATCAGGCCGCACAGCGGCAGGACGCGATGTCGGTGGCGTTCGAACTGGCGGCGATCGCCGGTGCAAAGGCGATAGCAATGCTCGGTCAGATGTTCCCCGGCGCCACGCAGGAACGGATATGGCTCACCGGCACCACCGATCTGCAGATGCGCATGATGTCGGCGCTGCACGAGTTCAACGAGCAGCTCGCGCGGCGGAGGACGGTGCAGTGAGCCGCCTCGACGAAGTCGCGACCACCATCGAATCGCATCTCCATGCGATCGAGGAACTGTGGAAGCCGGGGGTCAAGCTGACCCTGCTGGTCCGGAACCCCCAATACCAGAACGGCGGCGCCGACGTGCTCTTCACCACCGACGACCTGCCTCATGTGCTCTTCGCGATCGCGCGACGGATGACGGAGGCGGCGCAATGACGCTCCCCCCCAACCCCACCGGCGCCGACCTCGTTGCTGCGATCGAGCGCCGCGCCGCCGAACAGGGCGTGCGCCCCTTCATGCTGGCGCGCCTGATCTCGTCCGATCCGCGCAAATGGCTCAGGTAAACGCCGATCTACAACACGCCCAAGCCGCGAACGATCGCCCGCGTGGCAGCACTTCTGGCGGGCGACCCGATTCCACCTGCTCCGCCGAACAACTTCCAGGCAGGCGAGCGCCGGTCGCCCCATCGCGTCGTCAGTGCGCGTCCGGTCGATGCTGGCGAGCTGCAACGCGTCGATCGCGAGCCCTGCTTCAAGTGCGGCGTGCGCGGCGACATCGGTTGCAGGCACCAGCCCAAGATGCGGGCGGCCTTTCCATGACACATGTCTTTCCGCTTCAATGGCCTGCAGGGTGGCCCCGTGCGAAATCGCGAAAGAGCGCCACGTTCAAGTCGACGGACAATCGGGGTTGGAAGGTCGAGGTCACGGTCGCGGGGGCATGCACGCGGCTCCAGGAACAGCTCGACCTGCTCCGTGCGAGCTATGTCACGCTCTCAAGCAATCTCGAGACGCGCCTGGATGGCCAACCGCGATCGGGGCAGCGCGAGCCGACCGATCCCGGCGCCGCAGTCTACTTCCGCTTGCTCGGACAGGACGTCGCGCTCGCCTGCGACAAGTGGGACCGGGTTGCCGACAATATCGTGGCGATCGCCAAGCATATCGAAGCCATGCGCGGCATGGAGCGGTGGGGCGTCGGAACGGCAGCGCAGGCGTTCGCCGGCTACCAGGCGCTCCCCGCGCCCGAACAATGGTGGGAGGTGCTTGGCATCCACGCGGATGCTGACCCCGACCAGATCAACGCGGCCTATCGCGCGAAGGCCCGCACCGCACATCCGGACCAGGGCGGCAGCGACGCTGCCATGGCTCGGCTGAACGCCGCGCGTGACAGGGGGCTGGGCCGATGACCCGCGCCTCGCACCTGGATGCCTCACCCTTCGATCAACGGAGAACTTCAGCCATGAACTTCGGCACCCACTCGCTGACGCGGGACGCATATCTGCGCCTCACAGATGTTCGGTCGGTCACCGGCCTCGGCCGCTCGACGATTTACCGCCAGATCAACGCCGGCGAGTTTCCGCGACCGTACAGACTCGGAGGCCGAGCCGTCGGCTGGAAGCGCAGCGAAATTGAAAACTGGGTCGAGAATCGCGCCCAAGCCCTCGCCTGAACAACTTTTTGGCGGGGGTAAATCTGGGGGTACGCTTCTCCCTCCCCAATAGGAAAACACGAGCTAATACAGGGGACTAGACATGACGAGCGGCTGCAACTCAGGGAGCCACTTTTCCCCCTCGCCGTCACCCGACGGCGATATTGCGCATGACAGGGCTGAAAGCCGCCCGGACGGCCGCCTCAGACCGCGACCGGGGCGGGAATGTGCGCTTGGGGTGCGTAGTCGTCGATCGCGAAGTCCTCGATGCGATAATCGAACATGCTGTCGGGACGGCGGTTGAGACGCAGCCGGGGCGCACCTGACGGCGTTCGTGCGAGCTGCTCCGTCACCAGTTCCTCATGATTGAGGTAGAGGTGCACGTCGCCGCCCTGCCACACGATTTCGCCGGCCGCGAGGTCGCATTGCTGCGCGAGCATGCGCGTGATCATCGCCAGCCCGAACAGATTGAACGGCAGGCCCAGCGCCACGTCGCAGCTCCGCTGGAACAGCAGGCCGCTCAGCCGTCCGTCGGCCACGTGGAACTGATAGGTCATGTGGCAGGGCGGCAGCGCCATGCCCGCGATTTCATCGACGTTCCAGCCGGTGAACAGCAGCCGCCGCGAGCCCGGATTGGTGCGGATCGCGTGGACGAGATCGGCGATCTGGTTATGCCCGGGCGACACGCGCCGGAACAGCGCCTCTCCCCCATTCTCCCCCACAGGCTCGTAGCGCGGCCAGTCGGTCCACTGGCGCCCATAGACCGGCCCGAGGTCGCCCCAGCGCCTGGCGAAGGCGTCATCCTCGATCACGCGCCGCTCGAACGCGTCACGGTCGATCGTCTCGCCCGTTTCGCGCCGATAGCGGTCGAGCGGCCAGTCGGTCCAGATATGCACGCCTTGTGAAACCAGAGGGCGGATATTGGTGTCGCCGGTCAGGAACCACAGCATCTCGCGCGCCGCTGCCTTCCAGTAAACGCGCTTGGTGGTCAGCAGCGGTACCGCATCGTCAGCGAGCGAGAAGCGCATGCTCGCCCCGAAGATCGACCGGGTGCCGACCCCGGTCCGGTCGATGCGCTCGTCGCCTGTCGTCCAGATTCGCTGCATGAGGTCGAGATACTGCTGTTCATAGTGCGTCATGCCTCCCTCCTATCGCGGCTCGGGGCGGCTGCGAAGAGTGTCCCTTTCATCCGAAACGGATCAGGCGGCCCTCCGAAGGCGAGGGAACTCTGCTGGCGAAGCGCCGACCGGGCGGCCAATCTGGACAGATGCTAGCGCAAAGCGCCCGAATGGCCGACGAGTGGACGCTGAGCGCGGCCCCGTTCGACCATTTGCGGCATGAACAGGCGCATCTCAGCCTGTGGGATGCGGGCGGCGCCTGCCTTGCAACCATGGTGATGGAGGGCACGGCATCCAGCCTGTCGCTCGATCTGCGGGCAATATTTTTGCTGATGACGCGGACGCGCGCGACCACGGCCTTCCTGGCCCACATCCATCCGTCGGGCGACCCGACGCCGAGCCGCAACGACGTGGAGGTCACCCGTCGCCTGTGGCGGGCCGCCCGGCTGCTGGGCGTGCGCCTCCACGATCACGTAATCCATGGCGACGGCGCGCAGTTCAGCTTCCGCGCCGCCGGCCTTCTCTGACGGCCGTTCGCGCGCGAATCAGCGCGCCGCAGCGACCTGTCGCCCGCTGCCGTCCTCACCGGCCGCGCGGCCGGCGCGCAACAGCGGCTTGTCCCCGTCGCCCAGCACGATGAACGCCGCCCAGTAGAAGGGGTGCGAGGTCTCTTTGCCGTTCATCAGCTTCACGCTCGCATCATCGAGCAGCCGCCCGATGCTCTGCCCCTGCTTCGCGGTGAACAGACCACTGATCAGCGTCTTGGTCGCGTCATAATCGTCAGGGACCGGCCAGTGGCTGGCGATCACCGAACGCGCGCCCGCGCCCACGAACGCACGCACCAGACCGTCGAGCGCGTAATTGCCCCCGGTCGGCACGCCCGCCTCGCGCGAGGCCGCAGCGGTCGCCATCCCTGCGGTGTCGCAGGCCGACAGGACCACCAGATCGGCATCGAGCCGCAGGTCGAACACTTCGCGGAAGCTGAGCAGCCCGTCCGAATCACCCTCGCCGAACGACGTCACCAGTGCGGGCCGGGCGGGGCACTCGGGACGCGGCGCGGTGACGAGGCCGTGCGTGGCGAAATGGAGGATGCGGTAATCGTCGAGGCTGTCGCTCTTGAGCAGCGCGGTGTCGGTAAACGCCTCGCCGGTCAGTATCTGGCTGCGCGACGCGCCCATGATCGACTGACCGAGCTTCAACTCGCCCGGGTCGATCGGGTCCTGCCAGGTCGCGAGCGGCCAGCTGCAATCGTCCATGGGCGCCGAGGCGGGAATGGCGGCGGGTTTGGCGTTGCTGCCAAGGCCCAGATAGGCCTTGCTCGCGCGCGACGGCGCGATCGTCCGGACGTCGAGGAACGCGCGAGGACTGACCGAGATCGACGTCATACGATCGCGGCCGAGCCAGTTCGTCCCGGTGAAGTCGAACTCGTCGGCATTGGGCCTGGCGATGCGCGCCTTGTACCGCTCGACGCTCTCGTCATCCATCACGAGCACGGCCGGCGGCAGCTGGAGCAGCGGGCCGTCGGGCTCGAAAATGAGATGTTTGACGGCGGTCATCCGGTCGGCGACCGGCTCGAACAGCGAGGCGTAGAGCGAGCGCGACAGCGCGATATCGAACGGATAGGTCTGGACCTCCCCATTCTCGATCACGACGATGCTGTCGCGAATTTGCGCCACCTTCTGCTCGAGCTGCTTGCGGTTGTCGGCAACCCGGAAGATTTTCGCGTCCTGCTGGTCCGCCAGCAACGCGAACGCCTCGTCCCCAACGATCATCAGCTTGTAATAGGCGTCGCCGGGCTTGAGCGCCGCCTGCAGCTCCGCGAGGGACACGGTCGTCGGCGACAGCACCTTGTAGCGGGGATATTGCGCCAGCCGCGCGGTCAGCGCTGTCTGCTCGGCGCGAAGCGCCTGCAGCGTCTCGCGCGCGGCGGCGAGCCGCTCGCGGTCGGCATCGCTCGGACTGTCGATCGCGCCGAGCTGTGCGATCTCGACATCGGTCCGCCCGATCTCGCGCAGCCGCGCAACGGAGAGGCGGAACAGCGACGACGCCTCGTCATCGCCTTCGCTCAGTTCACGGGCAAGCACGGCCTGCGTGCGTGCCAGGCCGGGCCGCTGGAGCGACTGGGCGGCGCGGAACAGGGCCGCCGGCGCATCGGCCGTGCCGCTGTCGACGAGCAGTGCGTAATAGGGACCGAGCAGGTCGCGGAGCGCAGAGGAGCTGTCGGGCACCTGTTCGCTTCCCTCGACCACGCTGGCGAACAGCGCCATGGCCTCCTGCGGCTTGCCCGACCGCCCAAGGAACGCCGCCTGCCGCGCCATCGCCGCCAGCAGCAGCGGCGTCTGCGGATAGCTCTTCTGGAGGATGTCGACCGCCGTTCCGAATTGGCCGGCCGCCGCCTCCATATTGCCCTGCGCTTCCGCAATGGCAGCGCGGTCGATGGCGATCTGCGAGCGCAGCCAGTTGGCCGACGTCACGCGCCCACCGCGCACCGCCTGAAGCATCGAGTCCGCCTTGGACAGCGCCTTGACCGATGCGTCGAGCTGCCCCTTCTGGAGCAAGGCCAGGCCGCGAAGCTGGCTCGCCTGCGCGTCAAGGATCGCCTCGCGCTCCGAGGGCTTGAGCACCGACAGCACGCCGCCGAGCCGCGCCAGCCCTTCATTCTCGCGGTTGATCTGCTCGGCGAGCGGCTCCGACACGAGCCCCTGCCGGACGCTGGTCACGTCATATTCCAGCGCCGCATCCCTGGCGGGCGCATCCAGAACCTCGATCGCGGCATCGGCGAAACGCTGGTTCAAAAGGTTGATGGCGCGATAGTTGCGCACCAGCCGCCGCGTCACCCCGTCACGCTGCGGCGTCACCTTCTCCGCCTGGAGCAGCAGCGAGTAAGCCGCAGTGAAGTTGCCGAGATTCGACTGTTGCAGCGCCGAGTTGGCGAGCAGTTCGGCGGCGTTCGACTGGTTGTCGGTGCGAGCGGCAAGCTGCTCGAAAAAGGCCGACGCTTCCGCGAAACGGCCGTCATTGTTGCGCGCATAGGCCTCCGCGCGGGCGGCGGCGGGATCGAGTTCGCCGGCCTGAATCCGTGCGAACGCGACCGAGTCGGTGATCTCAGTCGACGCGACCTTCACTTCGCCGGGCTGGCGCTTGTCAGTGACGATGCTGGCCAGCGCCAGGCGAAGCGCGGGATCATATCCAGCCAATCCTTCGGCCAGATAGCTGGTGTCACCCCGGGTCACGAGATAGCGGCGATAGTCGACTTGTCGCCCGGCATCGCGGCACGTGAGGCTGGAGACCGGCCCGATATGGTCGAGCGATACCTCGGTCGGCGCAGCGCACTGGAGTGCGGCGCCACCCATGCCGATGTCCGCAGCCGCCAGATCGACCGAACGGCGCACCGCGATCACCGAGCCGACCGATCCGGCCGCGTCACGGCAGGCGAGCCGGTAGGCGCGGTCGAACAGGCCGTTCAGCCGCCGGTCGGCGGGCGCGATCTGCGCCGTGCAGAGCACACCGGCGTCGCCGACCCGGAAGCTGTCGAGAATGGAGACGGGCTGCGCCTGAACGGCGGGCGCCGCGCCGATCGCCGCCGCGATCAGGGCGATAGCGGATGCGGCGGTTCGCCCGGGAAGACGGCGTGTCGGACGGGCGCTCATTGTGCGGTCTCCCTTCCCTGCCCGGCGGGCGCGGGCGCTGACGAAATGAAGCCGGGATTGCCGGCACCGGCGACGGGTTCATCGACGTCGATGACCGGCGCGAGCGGTTGGGTGCTGATGATCGGCGTCGGCGGCGGAATGGGCGCGCGCTTGGCTTCCTCCTCCGCTTCCTCGCGCTCCTCGGGATCGACCGCCTGCTCTTCCTGCGCCGGCTCCTCGGTGAAGTGCGTGATGCTGTCCGAAGGCAGGAATCCGGCATCCATTTCGGTGACGTCGGGCTCGGGCTCGGGCTCGGGCTCGGGCTCAATGACATCGCAGCTGGCAGCGGAGATGAGGCAGCTGTTGATCGTCGATCCCGGCGTGAAGAAGGACCGGTTGCTGTCGTTGATAAGGAAGTCAAACACGGCCGTCCCCGTCAGCGTGCCGCTTTCGGTCGTCGTCTGGCCGTTGACAATGAAATCGATGGAGTTGGGCGACGGCTGGAAATCCAGTTCGATCGGTCCCTCGCTGAATACGAGGATGCCAGCCGGCAGTTCGACCGTGCCTGTGTTCTGGACGAGGAACTGGGTCAGCGTCCCGATCTCGATGCCGCCAGCCCGAACGATGCCATCAGGACGCGACGTGGCGAGCGGCGTGTTGATGTCGCTTACCCTGCCCGCATAAAGCGGATCTTCGAGGAGCCGGTCGAGAACAGTGGCCTGCGCCGCGTGGAAGCGATCGACTTCGAGCAGGACCTCGCCCGAACGCTGGGTGCCGTTGTCCAGTATCTCGATCAGCCCGCTGTTCGCGTCGAGCTGGAGCGTGCCCGTCAGGAAGCCAAGCCGGTTGGTCGGGGTGAAGCCCCGCGCCGCAAGCCTGCCGGTGACGCGAATGACGCCGGAAGGCACGTTGGTCCTGGCGGTGCCGGTGATGAAGCTGAGCGCGCCGTTCGCCGCTTCGACGGTGCTGCCGGCCAGCGGCCCCGTGACCGAAAGATCGCCGATGACCATGTCGATCGGAAGCCCTTCGACATCGGGCGCGATGATATCGACCTCTCCCGCGGAAACGCGCGCCAGTTCGGCGGCGCTCAACTGATAGCCCACCGCACCTGAGCCATCGCCGATGCGGGCACCGCTGGAGTTCAGGCTGACGAGTTGGACGAGACCCTCACCGGACCCCGTGATGCTGCCGCTTTGGCCGATCGCGATGTCGCTCGACGCGGCAAAGACGTTGGCGCCCCGGACGGCACCGTCGATCGACAGAAGCCCGTTCCGGCTCTGCATATAGACAAAGCTGTTCGCGTTCACGCTACCGATCGTGAACGGCCCGTCACTGGCGGCCAGGAATGCCGGGCCGGAAACGGCGCGCAACCTCATCGACCCGCCAACGGGCGCCGGCGCGCTCTCCAGCAGGTTGCCGATCTGGAAATTGTCGAATGTGCCGCCCAGCGCGGCCATGCTGCTGTTGGCGACATAGATCACGCCGGCACTTGAGGTCAGCGTGTCCAGATCGACCCTGTTGCCGGCCAACAGCAGGATTTCGCCTCCCGCCGTGATGTCGGCAGTCGGATTGGTCGTGTCGATGGCGGACCCGCTATCATAGATCGACCCACCAAGGGCAACCAGCCGCGCCGCCTGTCCCACGGAGATCGAGGCGGGGTTCGTACCCTCACCATCGAAGAAGGGGAACAGTTCGATGTCCTGCCCGGCCTGCACAGCAAGCGCTCCGCCCGCAAAAATCCCGTTGAAGAACACGTTGCCGCCGGCGAGCAGGTTCACGTCGCCGGCCTCGCTGAAGACCGTCGTCAGACCGATGTTTATGCTCGACTCCAGCCTGACGGAGCCGACCGCGTCGATCTCGCCTGCGGACACGCTGCCACCGATTGCGAACACGCTATCTTCGGCGAGCAGGTCGCCGACGACCAGGAGGCCGGTCGTCGCCAGGACCACGCGACCGCCGATCAGACCACCGACCGACAGCGGTCCCGTCATCGCGACCGGCGCGGCGGCAAAGATCGGCGCGGGATCGAAAGCGCCGGCGGGTGACAGACCGAACATCGAGCTGTCTGCGATATAGACGTTGGTGCCAGCGCCGCCGACGGCGTCGATGGCGTTGAAAGCGACGCCCGACCGCGCGAGGATCAGCACGTCACCACCCGTGAACAGCGTCCGGCCCTCCACCTTGCCGGTCAATGATGCGAATCCGATCCCATTCACGGCACTGACATCGCCCGCGAAGATGTCGTTCATCGCGTTCAGGCCGACCAAATACTCCGCGCCCGTGGCTGAAGAGGGGCTGGTGATGCCCGCGTCGATCAGCCCGGCAATATTGATCGTGTCACCGCTCTCTATGGAAACCGAATCCCCGGCCGTGACGCTGGTACCGGTCACGGCTTGAGCGGCGCGCACATCGACATTCTCGACGGCGAAAATGCTCTGGAAGTTCACCCCGCCGTTCATGGCGAGGATATCGACATCGGTGCCGGAGACAACGAAACCCGTGGAGATCGATCCGCTGGCTGCGGTCGCCTCAAGACCAAGGAAACCGGCAGAATTGAGATCCAGCGCGGTTATATTCCCGCCACGCGCACGCAGGCTGTTGCTGGCGGTGACGTCACCCAGGGTCAGGCCTGCGGCCGTCGCCAGCACGACCGTATCGCCGACGATATCGCCGATCGAGATCGGGCCAGCCATCGCGACCGGCGGGGCGGCGAAGATCGGTGCGGGATCGAAGGGGCTGCCCGGCGAAAGGCTCAGCATCGAACTGTCGGCCAGATAGACAAAGGCGCCGGCCGAACTGATGCTGCCGATCGTAGCGCCGGATTGCGCGAGGACCAGCACGTTGTTTCCGGCACTGACACTTCCCGCCCCGACGCTGCCGCTGATCGATGCGATGCCGATATCGTTGCCTGCGCTGACGTCGTTCACGACAATGTCGTTCACCGCGCGCAGGCCGACGCTGTATGCTGCACCCGTGGCCGACACCGGATTGACGACGCCGGCGTCGATCAGCCCGGCAATACTGATTGTGTCACCACTCTCGATGGTGACCGAATCCCCAGCCTGGACAGAGTTGCCCCCCACCGCCTGCGCGGCGAGGATATCCACGTCCTCGATCGCGATGATGCTGTCGAAGTTCACCGCGCCGTTGGTTGAGGTCAGGCCCACGTCGGTGCCGGAAAAAATCTGCCGGACAGTAATCGACCCGACCGCGCCGACGGTGACATTGGAACCGGACGACAGGTCATAGGTCCGCACCGATCCCGCCGCGTTCAGGATGATGTCGGTGGCGCTTGCGATGCTGGCGTCGATGATGATGTCGTTGCCGCTGGAAACCGTAACGCCGATCGTGCTGTTGATCACGCCCGGATCGACGGGAACGATGCCGGCCGCGTTGGGCGCGAAGTTGCCGGCGTTCAGGACCGTCGTCTGGGTCAGGATGGCGGAATTGTCGAGAAGGACCGACATGGTCCCGCTGGTGATGATCGACAGGATGTCCGCTGAAAGCGAACTGTCGTTCAACGATACCTCGCCCATCGCCGGTACCGGTGACAGTGCGGGCTGACTACCTTCCTGCACCACGGTCAGGTTGGCGAAGACGGCATCGCCACCGTCGAGCATCACGCGCGGCCCCGAACCGCGATAGCTGATTCCGCCAAAACCTGGCGTCGCCAGAAGGTCGGCGACGACGTCATTGCCGGACAAGCTGCCGCGCTGGCCGGATAGGCCGCCCGACTTCACGGAGATGTCGAATCCGCCCGACGACGCAAAGCCGCCGAGGCCGCTCACAAGGCCGCTACCGCCATCGCCGCCGCGCGCGGAGGCATCGAGGATGAACTGACCCATGGTGACCGACCCACCGACTGCGAAAATCTGGGTCGGGCCTTCGTTGAAAAGACCGGAGGGCGTCGTTCCGGCGTTCGCGGCAGTCGCCGATCCGCCTGCACCACCGTTCCCATCGCTGCCAGGGATCAGGCTGATGCCGCCGTCGCCGCCTGTGCCGCCTTGCGAACCCGCGAAGACGAGAACGGTCCCGAAAATCGCGGTCCCGCCGACGTCCGCCGTCGTGCCATCGAACAGCCCCAGGATGGCGGCACCGCCGATAGCATTGCCACCTGCGCCGCCATCGCCGCCCGGCCCGTCGGAATCGTCGCCGCCATTGCCGCCGGAACCGCCAGAGGCGATCACCGAAACGTTCAGGTTGCCCGTGATCAGATCGCCGTTGTTCGCGGTGCCCAGAACACTGGCCACGCCCGCCGCAGCGGAACCGCCGGCACCGCCATTGCTCCCGAGGACTCCTGAGGCACCGGTGCCGCCGAACGCCGACGCTTCGGCTGTGGCCTGGCCCAGCGTGATGGTCGCCCCTGTGCCCGATGCGTTGGAGAAGATGCTGGCGAACCCGCCGCTGGCACCGCCGCCCGTGCCGCCCAGGCCCAGCGCGTCGCCGCCCGCCCCCGCCGCGATGACTTGCGTGACACCCGATACGCCGATGGTCCCGCTGCTCGCCACCAGACCCGCGAAGGCCATTTCGCTGAGCGCCGGGTTGAGATTGCCGTTGCCGATCCCGCCGTTGTAGCCGTCGCCGCCATCCGACACGGCCGTGATCAGCACGTCGCCGATGATGTCGATCGCGCTGTCGGTGAAGGTCGCGACGGTGCTCTGGCCCGCGCTGCCGTTGCCGCCGTTGCCCGAGCCGCTGGCGTTTCCGCCCGCGCCAGAGGAATCAACGACCAGATCGACGAGCGATGGAATGCCGGCGTTCGAGGTGAGTGTCAGCAGCGCGCCCGCATCGGACGCAACCTGCGCGATGCCACCATATCCCACGCCTGCATTGCCATCGACCGAATCGCCTCCGCCACCGTCCGCGAAGATGGCGACGAGGCTGTCGATCGTCACGTTGCCGACGCTCGCGATCAGTTCCGCCGTTCCGCCTATGCCCGCACCGCCGACGCCGGCGCCCGATCCTGCACCGCCGGACGCGCCGGCGTCCACATTGAAGACCGTATCCGCCCCTCCGGTCTGGATTGTGGCCAATCCACCGACCGTCTGAACCCTCGCCGTGCCGCCGATCGCGTCACCGCCCGCGCCATTCGAAATCGCGCTGCCGCCGACCGCGTCAGCGTTGACAAAGACACTTGCTGCAACGACCAGCGATCCAGTGCTGCCCGCGCCGCCGACATCGACTTCTGCGGTACCGCCGATAGCCACCCCGCCGTTGGCGATCCCTGCCAGCGCGCCGGAACCTATGCCGCCCTCGCCATAAGCCGAGATGTCGAGATCCTGATCGATCTGGATCGCCGCATCGTTCTGAACGACGGCCCGCGCCACACCGCCCCGCCCGGTGCCGGCGGTCGCGTTATCGACCGCTGAGAGCGTTTCGGCGCTGGCGCCGAGGCCGTCCGCCGCAATCGTGGCGAAACCATTGACCGTGATCGCGCCGCTGTTCGTCGCCAGCAGCTCCGCCAGCCCGCCTTCACCACTGCCGGGAGCAAGCAAGCCCGGGGAGAAGTCGCCCGCGCCGCCCGTGCCCGTCGCGCTCAGCAACAGCGACCCGGCCACGGTGATGTTGCCCGCGTCGCCGGAGATCATCCGCGCGGCGCCGCCAAGGCCGTCCCCGGACACCGAATCCGCCGCCTCGGCGCCGCCGAAGCCATCGGCGACCATGTTGATGCCATGAAAGGTCAGCGCGCCCGCGCTGATCGCTCTTGCGGTCACGCCGCCGCCTGCACCGTTGTTGCCCGACGCTGCACTGCCTGCGCGGGCCACGCTGGTGACGGTCGAAAAGCCGGCGACGCCGATCGATCCGTCCTGGGCGATGATATCCGCCAGACCGCCCTGCGCCAGCCCCCCGGTCGCTCCGGCAAGTGCGCTTCCGTCACTGGTCGCGCCCACGTCCATCGTCAGGTCGGCACCGATCGAGATGACTGCGTTCGCCCCCCCAATCGAAAGATTGGCGACACCGCCCGCTGCGCTGCCGCCGGTCGTGGCGTTGGCGATCAGGCTGTTGGAGCCAAAAGCGACGCTACCGCTGGTCCCCACGGCTTCGATCAGCACGTCGGACTGAAGGTCGATCAGACTGTCAGCACCGGCAAAAATCGTCGCCGAGCCACCGAATCCGCTGCCAGATGCCGCCAGATTGCCGTCCCCTCCGTGACCGTTCGCCACGACATTCACGACGCCGACGACAGTCAGGCTGTTCGGACCCACATCGACGGCGATGACCGAGTTGCCGCCCGTCCCGTTGCCGCCGGCCTCGCCGGTCGTCAGGTCGGCAGACACGCCGCCGCCCAGACCAGAGGTGTCGATGTTAAGATCGCTGCCGATCTGCGCGGTGGAGCCCGACGCGTTGATCCGAATGTCGGCGGTTCCGCCGATTGCATTGCCGGTCTGGGACTCGCCGACCGATCCGGTCGCCGCCAGCGAGAGGCTGCCGCCGACGTTCAGCGATGCGCCGGTATCCACCACCGCCCGCGCCAGTCCACCGGTGGCGGTTCCGCCTGCGCCAGTGCTCGCGCCCGCGTCGAGGCGCGCAAAGCCACCGATGATGAGCGATGCGCCGCCCGCTGCGGTCAGGTACGCATTGCCGCCGGTGACATTGCCGGAGCCCACATCCCGCCGCGCGTCGAGGAAGACATTGCTCGCGATATTGAGTGCACCCGCGGAGCTTGCCTCGATCCGTGACGCAATCGGAGCACGGACGAACAGGTCGGAAAACAGGGTCGTTGACCCTCCGCCCACCGCTTCGACCAATCCCGTCCCCGAGGCGTAGAGCGAGAGCGACGAGGTGACCGCGCTGTTCGTGACCTGGATGTTCGACAGGAACGAGCCGCCGGATGTCGAGGGCACCGGAGAGCCTCCGCCCAGGTCATTGCCAGCCGTCAGGATGATCGCATTGCCGACCACATCCACCGCCCCGGCGACATCGAAGCCCAGCGAGCTTCCCCCCGCGATCAGCGTCGTGATCATCGTGTTCTTGGGTACCGCGACGGTGTAGATGCGATGGTTGTCGCCCGAGCCGCCGCTCGCCGGCCCGCCCGTGCTACCGGTGTGGACGATCGCCCGGTTGCCGAGGTCGCCGTCGGTCCCCGTTGCCACCTGCACGTCGAACAGCCCGTTCGACCAGGTCATCGTGCCCGCCTCGGCGGCGATCAGAGCGGTCGATCCGTTGACGTTGATCGTCCCGTTCTGCTCGATATAGGGCGCGAAGATCGCGACGTAATTGTTGAGATCCTGCTGCGTCGCGTTGATCTGCGCACCCGACTGGATCACCACAAACGAACCGGGATTGGCGCCCGCAAATGTAATGACGCCGCCCGCGTTCACATCGATGAAGCCGCCGCCAAAGCCGGGCGTGAATTGCACGTCCGACGTGGTGAGGCCCAGCGCACCGACGTCGATTTGCGCATTGGCGCCGATGATGAGGCCGTTGGGCGTATAGAAATAGACGCGGCCGCCCGGCGTACCGGTGTTGATCTGCCCCTGGATCGAACCGTTGAGCAGCACACTGCGCCCGGCAGCCGCGCCGGTCGGCAGGATGCGGTTGAGGACGGCGAAATCACCGCCGCCGAGCCGGCTGAACGTCGTCGTGGTGCCGGCATTCTGGAACGCGATCGGCGATGCGCCTGCCGATGTGTCGGTAGGCACCCAGTTGATGACAGTCTGGGGCGACACGCTGTTGATCAGGACGTCGGTGGTGCCGGAGCCGGTGAGAAACTGGTCCACCTGACCAGCGACGACGGTGGGCGTACCGTTGAACGACTGCGCCGATCCCCGGTCCATCGCGCCTATCGCAAGGCACCCGAAACTGAGGGCAATGGCGGACGAGCGGACGAGCCAGCGCGAGTCGGAACGGCGAGCCATCAGCGGTTACTCCAGGGAAGCAGGCGGGTTGTGATGCTGACAAGGAAGCGGGCACGGTCGCTGCCGTTGAAGCCCGAGGTATAGGTGGGCGCGGCCACCATCGCGTCGATCCGGAACCGGTTGGAAATCTCGGTCCTGATGCCGACGCCGAGCGATACCAGGCTGCCGTCGGTCGGCATCCGGCCGCCGACGCTCCACGCCCGGGCCGCGTCCACGAAGACATAGGGTCGGAAATCGACGCTGCGCAGGTCGGGCAGTTCGAACGTCGGCGCGCGCAGTTCCACGCTGGACGCGATGCCGCTGTCGCCGGAGATGGTACCCGGATCGAAGCCACGGCCGATGGTGTAGTTGCCGCCGGAAAACTCCTCGAACGCCAGCAGCCGGTCAAACGCGAACTGGACGCGCGACGACACTGCGACGGTCATGTTCAGCGGCAGCGCGAACTCGGCGACGCCCGAGGCGCGGATCAGGCCGGCTTCGGCCTTGCCGTCGGGCCGGCTGGTCGGGATCCCGCCGAGGACGAAACAGCCCGGTTCATAACAGTCGCGCGCGGAAAGGACGTTCACCCCCTGCCGCAGCTCGACATCGCCCGCCATCCGCCACTGCGGCAACCGGCTTTCCAGATCGATCGCCTGACCCGAAACCTGCAGGCCCAGCACGCGCAGCTTGTCGCGCGAAATCGGGGCAAGGCCGATGAAATCGACCTTCTGGTTCACCGCGTCGAAGCTGGCGCCGACGGTGACGCTGTGCGACTGGCGGCGGATCAACGGATAGCTCGCGTTCACGGATGCGAAGAGCGTGCGCGCCTGCAGGATGAACGCCGGATCGCCCGTGTCGGGCTCGGTCCAGGCATGCGTGAACTGCGCCCCGATCTTCAGCCCCTCGCCGCCGACACGAAACTCGTGCGCGAGCTGGAGAATATTCTGCTCCTCCAGATCCGACGTCGAGTAGAAGGAGATCGACGTCGCGTCGCCCATGCCGGTCAGGCCAAAGAACTGCGCGCGCACCTGCCCGCCCCAGCGGCCCACGTTGCGCGAGGACAGATTCTGGATGGTGGCGTCGGCGACATAGGACTGGCGCAGGACCGTCACCTCGCCGATCAGCTCGCCCGGCCCTGTTCCGGCCGGCTTGAGCGTCAGCTGGACATTATAGCCCGGCAGGTCGCGCGCCAGCAGCAGATAGCGCTCCGCCCGGTTGCGGTCGAATATCTCGTCGCGGGTCAGCGGTGCGAGATAGCGGGCGATCAGCCCCTCCGCGCCCTGCGTCTGTCCACGCGCGCGGATGGCGGTGATGCGGGCGTACAGCATCTCCATGCGAATGGCGCCGCCTTCGATCCGCTGCGTCGGCACCTGGACCGCCGCCAGGAAACCCCGATTGCGAAGGATCGTCGCGGCCCGGTCGCGGATTTCACACAGGACGGCGATGGGCTGGGTCGTCCCCGCATATTCGGCCCAGGCCGGACGCATCTCCTCGGCCGAGGCACCCTTCAGATTGTTGAAAACGACATCGTTCACCGGCACCGTGACGTCCGCGAAGCGCGGATCGGCGAGCGGACAGGGCGAACGCTCGATATCGTCGATAACCGAAAGGCGCGGCGCGTCCTGAACGGGCGCGGGTTGGACCGGCTGGAGATCGTCGCGCGTGGGCGACGCGCTTTCGGGGACCGCCGGCGGATTGACCGCCTGCGCTACCGCCGGCGAGCCTGCGACCGTCATGGCCAGAACGCTCGCCAAACATAGCGAACCCGACCGATTCCCCCACTGCCGCCCCATTTGCACCCCCATGCCCGGCGATTCGGCCGCCGGGGTCAGGGTCGTGCCCATAGACTCCCGGCGGCCATGTCAAGCGCCTACCGGACAGCGGTAGGCGCGTCAAATGTCGTGACCTCAGCCTAACGCATTCTCTTTCTTCACTTTCTGGCGATAGGCGTGAAGCAGCGGCTCGGTATATCCGCTCGGCTGGGTGACGCCTTCGAAGACAAGCGCCCGCGCCGCCTGATAGGCAAGACTCGTATCCTTGTTCCCGGTGAGCGGGCGGTACAGCGGATCACCCGCATTCTGCCCATCGACCTTGGCCGCCATGCGTTCGAACGCGGCATCGACCTGCGCCTCGGTGCAGACACCATGGAGCAACCAGTTGGCCATGTGCTGCGAGGATATGCGCAGCGTGGCGCGATCTTCCATCAGGCCCACATCGTGGATGTCGGGCACCTTGGAACAGCCGACGCCCTGGTCGATCCAGCGGACGACATAGCCAAGAATGCCCTGCGCATTATTGTCGAGTTCGGCGGTGACATCCGCCTCCGACCAGTTGCGGCCGGCAGCCAGCGGCACCGTCAGCAGCCGGTCGAGCGACGCGACGGGCTCCTTCGCCCGTTCCGCCTGACGCGCATAGACGTCGATCTGGTGATAATGGGTGGCGTGCAGCGTCGCGGCGGTCGGCGGCGGCACCCACGCTGTCGTCGCACCCGACGTCGGATGGCCGATTTTCT
>CAZJCT010000002.1:0-81307 GCA_964544675.1 uncultured Sphingobium sp. | reverse complement strand
TCGACCCCCAAAAATTCAAATTAGGGCTGGACTGTCAGGATATGTCGCCGAACTGGGGTCGGCCTTCCTGTGCGCCGCGCTCGGCATCGTGCCGACCGTCCGCCATGCCGACTATATCGGCTCATGGCTGGAGGTGCTGCGCGAGGACAATCGCGCCATCTTCCGCGCCGCCAGCGCGGCGACCAAGGCCGCCGACTGGCTGCTTGCCCGCTATGCGCAGGCGCAGGAGGCGAGGCTGACCGGAGCGCAAAGCGCGGAGCGGAGGGCGGCGGCATGATCCTCCTGACCCCCGATCTTCGCTTCGCGCTGCGCGCGAACGACATCAATCGCCGTGCCTGCGAGAGCCAGGGCGCAGCGTTCGACCCGCCGCCCGTGGTCAAGCTGTTCAATCCCCTGAGCGCAGGAACATGGCTTGCCACCGAGCTTGCCGGCGATGGCGACACCCTGTTCGGACTGGCCGACCTTGGCTTCGGCTGTCCCGAGCTGGGCACGTTCAGCCTGTCCGACATCGCTTCCCTGCGCCTGCCGTACGGCATGGCCATCGAGCGGGACATCGCGTTCGAAACGCCGTTTCCGCTGTCCCGCTGGGCGGACGCCGCGCGGCAGGGTGGGTCGATCATCCGGGCCGAAGGCGTGCTGCGGCGCGCAGCCGCCGAAGAGTTTCCGTCGCCCCCAAAGGATCAGGGGCGCGGATGACGCGGGCGGCCGTCCGCCGCCAATCGAAAGCCGATCCGCCGTCCCTGCAGGGCCGACGGAGCGGCGAGGGGAGGCAAGTGACTCCCGAACCCTCACAAGGAGTGACGTCATGAAACTCGAATTCATCGACATCGGCAATATCGACGACAGCGCCGTGAACATGCGGCACGGCAGGAAGGCCCCGGACGTGTCCGACATCCTGCCGACCGTGCGCAGGCGCGGCATCATCGTGCCCGTCATCCTGCGCCCCGGCATCACCGAAGGCCGCTTCGAACTGGTCGCGGGCCGCAGGCGCGTCTTCGCCGCGCGGCTTGCGCAGGCCGAGGAGGGCGCGGACCCCGAGCTTGGCCGGGTGCCGTCCGCGATCATGGAGGCGGGCGACGATGCCGCCGCCCTCGAAGCGTCGCTGATCGAGAATCTGGCGCGGCTCGACCCCGACGAGGTCACCCAGTGGGAGACCTTCACCCGGCTGGTCAAGGAAGGCCGCGAGGTGGACGACATCGCCGCCACCTTCGGACTTCCGGACCTCGTCATTCGGCGTGTGCTGGCGCTCGGCAATCTGCTGCCGCGCATCCGCACCCTCTACCGCGACGAGAAGATCGACCGCACCACCGTCCGCCACCTGACCCTTGCCAGCAAGAGCCAGCAGCGCGCGTGGCTGGCGCTCCACGACGACCCCGACGCCTATGCGCCGAGCGGCCATCAGTTGAAGGCGTGGCTGTTCGGTGGGCAGTCGATCGCGGCGAAAGTGGCGCTGTTCGACCTCGACAATTATGCGGGCGCGACCGTCGCCGACCTGTTCGGCGAGGACCGTTACTTTGCGGACCCCGACGCCTTCTGGACCGCGCAGAATGCGGCCATCGAGGCGCGGCGCGCAGCCTATATCGAGGACGGCTGGAGCGACGTCGTGATCGTTCCCGCGTCCGAGCATTTCCATGTCTGGGAATATGAGAAGGCCCCGAAGCGCAGGGGCGGGCGCGTCTATATCGATGTCCGTTCGACCGGCGAGGTGACCTCCCACGAAGGCTATCTGAGCCGCAAGGAAGCCCGGAGAGCGTCGCAAGCCGCCAGCGGCGACGCCCCCGAGGGATCGAAGTCGCAGCGCCCCGAGCTGACCTCGACCTTGCAGACCTATGTCGACCTGCACCGCCATGCCGCCGTTCGCGCCGCACTGCTTGCGCGTCCCGAGGTGGCGCTGCGCCTCATGGTCGCCCATGCGGTCGTCGGCTCGCACCTCTGGACTCTGCGCCCCGAACCGCAGTCGACCCGCAACGAGCTGGTCGCCGAGAGCGTCGAGACATCGCGCGGCGAGACGGTGTTCGACGAGCGCCGCCGTGCCGTGCTCGACCTGCTCGGCTTCCCGGCGGAGGAACCGACCGTTGTCGGGAGCCGCCTGCCTCCCAACGGCGGGGCAAGCGGCGACGCTGCTGGGCAGGCACGTGACTCCCATCAGGGCGTGGCGGGCGAAAGCCAGCTTGCGGCTGTCTTTCTGCGCCTGATCGAGCTTCCGGACCCCGCTGTCATGGAGGTGATCGCGGTCGTGATCGGCGAAACCATGGCCGCCGGGTGCGCCGCCGTCGAGGCGGTCGGGACCGAGATCGGCATCGACATGGCCGACTGGTGGCAGGCCGACGATGCCCTGTTCGGGCTGATCCGCGACCGCGAGGTGCTGGGCCGGATGGTCGCCGAGGTGGCGGGTTTGTCCGTCGCCACCGCCAATGCGGGCGAGAAGTCCAGGACCCTGAAAGCCATCATCGGCGATCATCTGGCCGGTGCCGATGGCCGCGTGAAGGTGGAGCGCTGGGTGCCGCGCTGGATGCAGTTCCCGCCGGGTGCGTACACTGCGCGCGGCGGCGTCGGCACGGTCGCGGCCCACGCCAGGCTCGTCGCCGCGCACGATCTGCGGGCGACATCGGGGCCGGACGAGCAGGCCGAGCCGTTCGCCGAAGCGGCGTGAACGAGAGCGGGCGGGGCCATCCCCGCCCGCCGTTCGGACCCTCGAACATTTGGCCGCGCGCCTTCGCCGTCCCGGCGTCGGCGCGCGGCTGATTGTGTTGGCGCTGTCGCTGGCGGACCTCTACATGCCCAACATGTCCGGGATTGAAGACGCCCCACAGGCGGAATTCCACCGGTCATTTCGTGCGGAAGCAGATCACCTTCTTCTCGCTGCCGCAGATTGAGCAGGCGTCTTTCCGGCGCTCAAAGCCGCGCATGCCGGCAAGCTCCCGCGTCTTGTGGTTGGCGTGCTGGCGGACCGAAAGCCCGAGCCGCTCGCTGATGCAGTCGTCGCAGATCGGTTCCGGCGACAGCCGCTCGATCAGTCTACGAACCTGGTCCAGTACCGTCATCATGCCCCCCCATGCCCATCGTCTAGCTTCGATCGGTACGGACGCCAATGACCTATCATGGCGAGGATGATGGCATCCGCATGCACGGCCATCACCATGATGACAGGCTGGATTCTTGCGCACGATCCGCCTCGTTCTTGGTCTCGGCAACCCGGCGGCCTTGATCGATTGCGGTTTGCCGCAAGCCTTCCTTTGCCGCGCAACGGCTTCGCCGACCTTCTTCCCCGGCGCGGGTAGCCCGCGCCTTCCTCGCGAGACAAGAAGCTCGGGCTCCGCCGTCCTTCGCTGCGCTCCGGCCTGGCGGTGCGCGCCGTCAGGCCAGCGGCCTGACAACCGCATCGAGGCCGCATGGGGCGGCATCGACCCATCGAATGGAGGTTATCATGGCACAGATCGGCAGCTTCACCCGCGGCGACGGCGGCGTCTACAATGGCGAAATCCGGACCCTCACCCTTCGCGTCAAGGCCAGCATCCGGCCGGTCGATCGCGAGCACGACAAAGCCCCGGACCATCGCGTGAGCACTGGCGGCGTCGAGTTCGGCGCGGGCTGGACCAAGGCGGCGCGCGACACCGGCGCTGAATATCTGAGCCTCAAGCTCGACGATCCGTCCTTCCCGGCGCCCATCTACGCCACCCTCACGCAGGGCGACGACGGCGAGCACAAGCTCATCTGGTCGCGCTGAACCCGACGTCCCGCGCGCTGCGGCGCGCGGGACTCGAGCGGTGAGCCGGCTTTGCCATAGCGCGCGAGGGACCTTGCAGGCGCGGGCGTCGGCCTGTGTCCGCTTTCCGTCGCACGGGACCTCGGACCCGTGCCTTCCGGCGTAACCCGCACCGCTCGCCTCCCTTGGGTGTCGAAAATCGCCCGCCGGCTTTCGACACTGCCCGGCCGGTGTTCCCGGCGGCATCTCCGGTGCCGTGACCGCAGGGTCGCGACTCCGCGAAGGATGCCGAACATGATGGACGCCGACGACGATATCGCCCGGGCCAGCCGCGCCAAGCGTGGCTCGCCCTTCCTCAACACCGATCAGGCCGCCGCCTATCTCAAGCTTTCGAGCCGACTGCTCAAACGCCTTCGCCGCGCCGGCAAGGGACCGGTGTTCCGCCGTCATTGTCGCTTCGTGCAATACCATATCGACGATCTCGATGCCTGGTCCGGCGAGCAGGCCGCGCGGGAGATCGGGCGATGACGGGTCGCCGCGACCGCGCGGGCGACGCTCCGCTCCTCGCCTGGGGCGATGCGCTCCGCGCCGCCAAGGCCCGCCGCTCGCGGCTGCGCAGGCGGATCGCGATTACAGGCGCCGGCATCGCCGTCCTGCTCGCCAGCGTGGCCGTTCCGCCTGTGCCGCGCCTCGTCTGGAACGCCAGCGCCAGCGCGCCCGTCGGCCTTTATGCGGTCACGCCCGGCGCTTCGGTCGAGCCCGGCGACATGGTGGCCGCGCGCGTTCCCGAGCCCTTCCGGCGCCTTGCGGCCGAGCGCCGCTACCTGCCGATGAACGTGCCCCTGATGAAGCGCGTCGTCGCCTATGCCGGCGACGAGGTCTGCGCGCTTGGGCAGGAAATCTTTGTCAACGGCCGCTGGACGGCCGAGCGCCGGCTCTCCGACGGGCAGGGGAGGGCGATGCCGAAATGGTCGGGCTGCGTTCGGCTCCATGGCCGTCAGCTCTTCCTGCTCATGGACAATCCGGCCTCGTTCGATGGCCGCTACCTTGGCGTCACCGAGGGGCGTGACATCATCGGAAAGGCACGCCTGCTGTGGGGCCGCTGAAGCTTGCCATGGCTGCCCTGGCACTGGCCGCCGCAGCCCCAGCCCACGCAGAATCCGTTGCCGACTGGCGGCTCTACATCACCGAGGCCTCGCTTCGCTTCGGCGTTCCATCAGCCTGGATCGAGCGGGTCATGCGTGCCGAAAGCAATGGGCGGACGCAGCTGAACGGCCGTCCGATCCGCAGCCGCGCAGGCGCGATCGGATTGATGCAGCTGATGCCCGGCACCTGGGCCGAGATGCGGCGACGGCTCGGTCTCGGTGCCGATCCCGACGATCCGCGCGACAATATTCTCGCCGGAACCTTCTACCTGCGCCTGATGTACGACCGCTTCGGCTACCCGGGACTGTTTGCGGCCTACAATGCCGGTCCCGGGCGGTACGCGGCCCATCTGGCCACCGGCAGCGCGCTTCCGGGCGAGACAGTCGCCTATCTCCAGAAGGTTGGCGGCGTGCCCTCCGCCTTGCCGTCGTCGGCGGTCAAGGCACCGCGCGAAGCCCTGTTCGCTGTCCGCTATCCGGTGACGAGCCAGTCGGACTCGTCCGCTCGCCCGGCGTCGCCAGCGTCGCTCTTCGCGGTGCGTCATGATGGTCAGTGAGGCGAGCTTGTGGTCCCCCGGGAGGTGGGAGGCTCGTCTCGATCGACCCAGCATGACGGGTGGCGGAACGGCTCTCAAGGCCCGCGGGTGCCCCCCAATTTGCTGCGCAAATCGGTTCCCCCCGCGTCCGCTTCGCGGCGCTGCGCTTCGCTCCGCGGCCCTGACATCCGCTCCGCCACCCGTCCCTCAAACGGCGTTCTCGATGGTGAGGACGCGAAGCTTGGAGGTCATCATGGGCAGGGTTCAGAACATCGGAACGGCGTCGGCGAAGGACAGCGATCGCGCGATGGTGACGCTGATGGCGGGTCTGGAAATCGAGTTCGGACGCGGTGCCGGGGAGGCGCTGGCGCATCGCTTTCTCGCAGCCGAAGAGAGCGATTTTCTCTGGGAGGCGCGGATCGAGGCGCGCTGGCTCGGGTCCTACGAGAGCATTGACGACGATGTCCTGGAGCTCGACCGGATAGCGATCTGCGGGCGGCTGAATGGGCGCTGGTTCGCCGGCGTGATGCTCGTGGATGGCGAGGGAAGGGCCTGCGGAACGATGGCAAAACGCTTCTGCCGGTCGCTGAAAACGGCCCATCAAGCGATGATCGATGCGCACTGATCGCGGGTCAACGGCCACGGAGAGGCAGCGTCGGACTGGCGCTGCTTCTCCCCCTTTTTTGAGCGAGGAAGGGCAGGAGGGGGGGAAGAAGGGAAAACAAGATAAAGGCAGTGTCTCGCGACCCTGCTCAAGTGATTGTCTGCACGTCGTTTTTACGAGAGACAAGCCGCACCGGTCGCGAGACAGGCGGGAAGAGCACCTCCGGAATCCGGCACTTTTCTCCCGAAATCGCGAGACCCGCCATGGATGACGACGAGTTCACCCCGAAGCTGGGTCGCGCCAAGGGCAAGGACAGCAAGAAGGTCCTGCGCTACGGCAGCCGCATCGTCGTCGCGGCGCGGCTCGCCGGGGCCAGGACAGGAGTGGTCAGCCGCCGCTTCGATGGCAGCCGGATCGGCCGCGGCGCCAGCATCGGCAGGCTGCTGTCCAGCCGCGACCGGTTCGCCAATCTCAGAAGCCGCCGTGCGATCGTGAAGACCCGGCTCGTGCGGCTGGGCGCCAAGGGGCTGCCCGGTGCCCGCGCGCACCTGCGCTACATCCAGCGCGACGGGGTGACCCGAGAGGGCGCGCCGGGCGAACTCTACGGGCCTGAGGTCGACCAGGCCGACGGCAAGGCCTTCCTCGAGCGCTGCGACGGCGATCGGCATCAGTTCCGCTTCATCGTCTCGGCCGAGGACGGCGCCGAATATGCCGATCTCAAGCCCTTTGTCCGCCGGCTGATGATCCAGGCCGAGCATGATCTCGGCACCAGGCTCGACTGGGTCGCGGTCGATCATTTCAACACCGACCAGCCGCACACCCACATCATGCTGCGCGGAGTCGACGATCGCGGCGAGAATCTGATTATCGCCCGCGAATATATCGCGCACGGTTTCCGCGAGCGTGCGGCCGAGCTGGCGACGCTCGATCTGGGGCCGCGCACCGACCGCGAAATCGAGAACCGGCTGCGCCACGACGTCGAGCAGGAGCGACTGACCGCAATCGACCGTCGCCTGATCCGACGGATGGACGATGACCGGACGGTGACCGCGGCAAGCAATGATCCGTTTCAGCAGTCGGTCGCGGCCGGTCGGTTGCGCAAGCTCGGCGCTATGGGGCTGGCGGAGGATCTCGGGCACGGGCGGTGGCGCCTCGACGACGGTATCGAAGACACGTTGCGCCGGATGGGCGAGCGCGGGGACATCATCAGGACGATGCAGCGCGAGCTGACTGCGCGGAAACTCGATCGCGCCGGGGTCGACCGGCGCATTCATGACCGGCTCGATCAGCCGATCATCGGGCGGGTCGTCCATCGCGGCTTCTCGGACGAGCATCGCGACCGCCACTATCTGATCATCGACGGTGTCGATGGCCGCGTCCATTATCTCGATATCGGGCGCGGCGACCTTACCGAGCCTACGCCCAAGGACTTGATCGTTCGTATCGCGCCTCGCAGTGCCGCCGTGCGCGACGTCGACCGGACGATCGCGGCGGTGGCGGAGCGCAATGGCGGGCGCTATTCTGTCGACGCCCACCTTCGGCATGATGCCGGAGCCAGCCAGGCTTTCGCCGAGGCGCATGTCCGGCGGCTCGAGGCGATGCGGCGCGCGGGCATGGCGGTCGAGCGTATGGCAGACGGGAGCTGGACGATCGGTGCGGATCATCTCGACCAGGCGGCCGCCTACGAGGCGCGGCGACTTCGCGACCGGCCGGTCGAGATCGAGACGTTGTCGGCGCTGTCGATCGCCGGGCTCGAAAGAGCCGAGGCCGCGACCTGGCTCGACAGGGAGATCGGTTCCCCGACGCCGGTGCCCGTGAGGGACACCGGCTTTGGCCGCGAAGTACGGTTGGCCCTCGCTGCGCGGCGACAATGGCTGATGGGGCAGGAGCTTGCAGATTGGGACGGTGGAAAGGTGCGCCTGCGCGCCAACGCAATCATGCTGCTGCAGCGTCGGGAGCTGCTCGGCGCAGGCGAGCGGCTCTCCGGGGAGCTTGGCAAGCCGTTCGTCGAAGCGAAGATGGGCGGCTTGGTGGAAGGGCGGCTGACCCGGCGTGTCGATCTGGCTGGAGGGCGGTTCGCGCTCGTCGAGAAGTCGCGCGAATTTACACTCGTGCCGTGGCGGCCGGTGCTCGAAAAACAGATCGGCAAGACGGTAACCGGTTTGATGCGGTTGGACGACGTCACGTGGCAGTTCGGGCGAGGGCGTGGAGGGCCACAGCTTTTTTGATGGCCTCTCGTCCGTTCAGTTCGACACTCCGGAACGGCTCGTTTCAGGAGCGCAGATTGGAATAGCGGACCTTCGAGACGTCGGACCTACGCAGCAGCTTTGCGCCCTAAACTCGGTCGCTCAGCCACAGATTGATAAAGCCCGAAAGCAGCCGCCTAGTGTAACTCCGCGAGCCCTCTACCACTCCAGCTCCATGACGATCGGGCCGGCGTTCTGAGGCGCTTTGCCGCCCTTAACGACCGCCTCGCTCGGAAAAATCTCAACGATCGAGGCATATTTGCCGTCCGTGAGCGCCTTCTGTCCACGATCGGCTCGGGTGAAGGCAAGGCCACGCTTGAGAACGCGGTAAAACTGGGGATCACCGCGAACATCGCCGATCTTGCCCTGCGGCAGTTCCTTCGTCTCCACGTCCGAAAGCGATTGGCAAAAATCATCGACAAGCGCGGGAGAGAGCAGGAGCCAGTTCACGGTTTTATTCTTGACGCGCCCCGTTAGCACGACGGCCGCCGCCTGCGATCGGTCTCGATGGAGGAGCAGCTTCGCATCACCCGCCTTCGTGCGCAGGTAGACCTTCAACCCAACGGCGTGTCGTCCGGGAAGGTCGACGATCGTGCCAACTCGTCCAAGCTTGCCGATGAAGCTCTGCTGGAGCTGTAGCGCGTGGTGGATCCGGAAGCGGCGGACGCGCCGCGTCCCCGCATTGATTCGCCTCTTGAGTGAGTTGAGCGGCCAAGTCTCGGGAGAAAATAGGTCCCAATTAACTTGGTAGGCGACACCATCGACGCGCATGACGGCGGTCTTTTGGCCTTTGAGCGCGTTGTCTGCCTCGTATGGTAGCGCCTTGCCCTTCAGCATCAGGAGTTTGTCAGCTCTCCCATGCTGGAGGTCACAGGCCTGGGTCAGGACGGCGAATACCTCCCTGGCTGCTGGTGCCGGTGCAGACTCCGTCGCTCCACCATGGGGCTTGGTCTTGAGCTTTTCGGCCGGGGCCATGAAAACGTCGCCAAGGCTTACCTTCCTGGGATCCTTGTCGATCTCGGCCTCGGTGTCCGTGCGAACCTCGTTGTGGAAGATCGTCCCGTCCATCATGAGCACGAGCTCTTCTGGCGGCATGAATTGGCCCGGCGGATAGTTTGAAAGATCGATTTGGTTCAGCGCCTTGGCTGCGCGCACCAAATCCGCATGTCCTTCGAGCGTGTTGTGAAGATAAACGTCAAACAAATCGAGGACGTAGTCCCCGAGCGGCTCCTCTTCCGTCTTTAGAGTGAGCTCTTGAGTGTTTGCGTAATCGGCGAGATCGAGGGTTCGGATGCTTTTAAGGAACTGCGTTCGGCTCGCAAGCAGTGCTTTGTCCCACTCGTTGATGAAGCTATTCAGCTTGATCGCGTCCGGACGCGACTTGACGAGATCGTAAAGGCGTTCGGCCATTGCCGAACGGTTGCCCAAGTCGCCCTTCTTGACCATTCGGAACTGGCAGCCCAGCAGCTCGGCTTTGTCGCGCACGTCTGGTCCAAGCTCGTCGAGCTGGGGACTGCGTGAGAGGAGGACAACGATCGGTGGATCGTCCCGCCGCGGGTCCACCACGCTCTTGATGCGCGCTATGGCGGCATCGATGGCCTCCGCCGTCTCGACGTAGCCGAGATACAAATCGAGAAAGAGGATTTGTGCGTCGGCTAGCCCGACGGTTCCGCTTCGTCCCAGGGTGCCGCAATTGACCGCGAGATCGGTCTTGAGGAGTTCCTGCAGTGGGGCGAGCTCGGCTCGTTTGGCGTTCTGAACGCGCTCGTATTCCTCGAACAGGGGTTTTGCAGCCTCGATGTCCGACCGCGCCTGCCAGAGGGAGGCGACAAAGTTGGGATCTTTAGCCAGTTCGAGTGCATCGGCCTCCGCCAAGTCTAAGCCCCTATAGTCTTGGGCGATCCTCGCCTCGTCGTCCTCTGTCCAGTCGTCGAAGAACGTGTCCCAGAGCGCCTGCCCGAGATCTCCGGGCAGTGGAGCGGGGTCAAACGCGTCGTCGACGATCACGGCCCGCTCGAAGCCGTTCGCCTTCAGCAGTTCCTTTGCCTCTGCGATCATGCGCTTGCCTCAACTCGCTCAAGAAGGAATGTGTTGAAACGACCCTTTTGGATCCGCTCCTCCGGCGACAGGCGCAAGCGGGCTCCGTTGCTCTTGGCGCAGTCCTGCGCGATGTAGAGGCCGAGACCTTGGCGATGGGTCTTACCCTTCGTCGAGAAGAAGGCCGTGAAGACCTCGTCCCTCAACGACGGATGGATCCCCGGCCCGTTGTCGGTGTAGTCCATGAGGGTCTCGCCGTTGGACAGGATTATGTCGATCTTGGGCTGGTAGGCTTCATCGTCCTCCGCCTTGAGATCCATCCAGTAGATCGAATTCTGGACGAGGTTCTCGACTATTTGGACATACATGCCGCGCACGCCGTGAATCATGACCGACGTTCCGTCGCCTGCGATCTTCAGCGTAGGCTTCACGTTGTGCCGCTCGAACTGGGCCTGGTGACCGGCGAAAATTTCACCGACCAGCTGCGCCAAGTCGAAGTTCTCCTTTCGCTGACGACCCGACACGCTGAGTGGATCTAGGACGCGCAGGCGGCGGTTCATCGTTTTCATCTCGTCCGCCAGCGTGCTGAAGAGCGACGCCACGTCCTCTGGGAGGTCGTCCTCGTCCGCATCAGTTAGAAGCGTCAGCGCAGTCTCCGTCGATCGCGCCAATTCGTGGGCGATCATCTCCAGCATCAGTCCGATGCCAGCTAGCTGCACCATGCGCTCGCGTTCGTCTTCGACTTCACCCGCGCGCTTGCGGGCGGCCGCGAAGTAGGCGTGCATCTCTTCGAAGAAGGCCAACAACTCACGCAGATGCGGTGCCTCATCGGCGTGTCGCTTCAGCAACCCGCCGATGGCGGACTTGATGCGGCCCTGCAGATCCTCGACGCGCTTGTCCGCGTCGTCGAGATCGACATCCTTGGGAGCGTGCCGCTTCTCGACGTCGTCCAGGAATTTGCGCATACGATCTTGGATGACGAAGCGGAGGATTTCAACAAACACGGTCTTTTCGTCGCAGTCTTTCAGACCCTCCCGGCTGGTCTGATCGACCAGCTCGGGATTACCCGTGCGGGTAATCGCGACGCGTCCGATGAACTGGGCTTTGTTGAGCTTGTAGCCGCCGGAGGCCAGCGCCTTGCGGTCGAGCCCGAGCCAGTCGTCGGTGTCGTCGCCGTAGGGAAACACGCGATAACCGTTGCGGAAGAGCATGACGCCGGACCATTGCTTCTGCAGCGGGGACAGGCGGCGATAGTCTGCGGGCGAAAGCTGTTTTCGAAGGAACTGCCGGTTGAACCAGTAGAGCTCGAACGAGAACGGACCTACAGTCTTGAGCGCTGAGGCGGGGACTTCATTGGCCCGATCCTTCGTTATCGAGCGCAGATCCACTCGTTGAAGAACGATGTGACGCTTGTCCGGTGGATTGCCCTTGCCCAAGTCGCCGCAAGACACGTCCATCACCAGCTGTGGCTCGCCCTTGGCGTCGAAGTCGTAGCTTCCGCTCGCCGTTGCGTGCGCCAGCTCCAGCAACTCCTTCTCTAACCGTGGGATGCTGACGCGGGTGTCGTTGAAGATCACGACGATCCGGTAGCGCCGCCTCTTCTTCGAGAAGGGATCAGACAGCCTTGCTAGCTCGTAGGTCGCGATGTCGCGGATGCGATTCGCCGACCACGTGCCGTTGAGGCCGCTTATGCGGATGATCGTTCCGGCCCACGATGCAGGTTTCCGTCTGCCGACCGTCGGTTCGATTTTCACGTCCTCGACCATCTTTTCGAGGTCCTCGAAGTCCTGCCAGTCGACTTCGAGAAGATTGACGTTGGTGTCAGCTTCGGTGGCGGTCTCGACATGGAGATTGGTGCCAAGACGCATCGCCGACAGCCGACCGACACCCTTTTCGCCGAGATACACAGATTCCAGGCCGCGTTTGATCCGGTCGTCAAGGTCGAGTCGTCGGGACGGGGTGCCGATGACCATATAGTTCTTCAGGATGTCGGACTTCGACATCCCCACGCCGGTATCCCTGAACTCGATCCAGTTGTGCTGCTTGTAGGCGGAGATGAGTGCCTGCCTCAGTTCCGGCAGTGTGGCCGCCTTAGTCAGCGAGGCCACAAATGCCGACCGCGCGGTCCTGGGGGCGTCCACTACCAGTGCAGCCTTTATCGACTTCTTCAGTTCGGAAAGCGTCGTCGCCTTGCCCGTGGGGCCGTCGGGCGTCGCGCCGATCAAGGCTTCAATCTTTTGAAGAAAGTCGACGTAATCGCTGTGTCGCAGGGTCACTCGGAACTCGATGACGACGCCATTCTTCGAAGTAGCGTCGATCGCATTTTTCACAAGCTCATAGATCGCGACCGCGTCGGAGCTGATCAGCTCCGCGCCAAGTTCCAGCACTGTTCGCGCTGCGACTTTGAAAGACAATTACTCGCCTCCTCCAATGATTTGAGTCCCCGGATAGCTGCGGATGGTCAAGAGGCTTTTTGATCCGCGATGCGGAACAATGAGTTCATTTTGGTTACAGTGAGCAAATCAGGCAGCCCTCGGGCTCCTCCTCCTCAACCTCCACCCCACCAAGAACGGCCGAAAGCGGCAGGTTCTCGCGCTTTGCCGCGCGCCGTGCCATCGCCGCCTCATGATTGCGCTCGATCTGCTCCATCCGCTCGGGCTGCTCCAGCTCGATAAGCGATTCCCCGCTACACCAGGTGAAGCTCTTGCTGACCGCCGCGCTTCGCACCTCGTATTCCTTGGCGAGCTCGAAATACTCAGGATGCTTCCGCTTCAGGCGGACCCATTCGATCTTCTGCTGATAGAAGCAGAAGTAGCAGCCCGAGCGCGAGCGGCCCCATTCCATGTAGAGCGGAAGGCCGAGGCCGCTGTCCTTGAGGATCTTGATAACGTCCGCACGAACCAGGCCGTCCTCCTGAAAGGGATAAACTGCGATGATGTTTGGCTTGGTGCTGATGTATCCGGTACGCTTCTCGTCCGCGCGAAGGCCCACGTAGTTGATGGTGGGATCGTCGCCGATGTAAGCCTCGAACGGCTTCAGCTTCAACATCTTCGTGCACCAGCGCCGGTGGTTCGACGGCAGCATGTCGCCATATACGGCGAGCCAATGCTCGAACGGGTCGTCGGGCGTGGTGCGCGTGACCGGCCGGCCGAGGATGCTCTCGAGCCTCGCGATGTAGTCGTAGGTTTCTGGAAGCTCCTTGCCCGTGTCGTGGAAGATGTATTCCATCTCCGGCACGCGGTCGCGCAGGTAGACGGCCAGCGCGGCGCTGTCCTTCCCGCCCGACAGGCTCAGCACATGGCGGGTCATCCGTGCTCTCGCTCCGCTTCGTACAGACCCAACTCCACATTCTTGTCCTTCTGCATGCTCTCAAGAGTGAGCAGCGCCGCAACCGTGTCAAGACTGAGGTTCGCCTCGGTCGCCATGCGCTCGATCGCGCCCAGCACGGTAGACTGATGCTCACTGAGATCGTCGATGTCGACAATCACCGCGTGCTCGCGACCATCGATGCGGGTGAGAGATACGCGGACCGCGTTGCGCTTGGATTCACCCTTTCCGAACGCGGCGGCCTCGACGCGCCGGAACTGCGAGGCGACATCGGCCAACCGCGACCGCCACGTCGACACGTCGTGGTCGAGCCAGCGGACTGGTGGCTTGCTCAGAATGGCCCCTCCCAAGGCTTCGATCCATTTCTCCTCGGACAGCCCGCCGTCGGCTAGGCGAAGGGCGAAGGTCCGGAGGTGCTGCTCCGTCAAACGGAACGTCAGGGAGGTCGCGCGTTCGGCAAGCGACGCGCGGTCCTTGGCGCCCAGCGTCTCGAGCACCTCTTGGCGCATCTCCTGGAGCAGCTTCGGATAACAGCCGCGCAGCTCGGTGATCGCGGCGTCGAGCCGGGCAACGAACTCGCTGACGCGGCCCGCATCCGGCCGCGCGTCGTGGCCGAAGGGCTCCATCCCACAAGCCACCGGCAGGTCGCTGAAGACCAGGTCGACCGGGCTGCGGGCCTTGGCGAGCGCGCCGCGCACGCCGCGGGCCTCCGCGCTGATTGCCGTAGTGCTCTGGACGTGGAACGGCAGGTCGATCCCGAAGCGGATGAGCGGATCGACCACGGTTCGAATGCCCGACTCCTCCGGATGCCGGTCGAGCAGCTCGGCAAGGCGTCGGAATACCTCGGCGCGGATGCCCTCGAGCGCGACAAGCTGCAGCGAGAAGTGCTCTGGGGACTTCAGAATGCGCATAAACGCGGCGCCGTCGATGCGCGGGCAGTAGGTGCCCCGCTCGAAGAGCGCGACGCGGTGCCCAGCGGCGACGAGCGTCACCGCCATAAGCAGCGGCGCGAGCCCCGGGCGCACGCCGAACGGCCGCGCCTCGAGGGCTGCGTAGATGGCGGGCACGGGCACGCGCTCCTCCGAACCGGACAGGCACTCGTCGATCGCTGATAGCGCCGGCGCCAGGCGGAGCGTATCCTCCCCGTGCTCAGGCGGCGCGATCGTCCAGCTGCCGGCCCGCTCGCGGTGAAGGCCGCCGCGCCGCAGAAGCGACAAGTAGAGTGCTCGTTCCGGCGGATTCTTGCCCTCCGCGAAGCCGAATTCCGGATCGTGCGCATCAGAGAACATTTTCTCGATCAACCGCTGACGCGCGCTTGCGCCGGCAGAGGTCAGAGTTTGTTTATTGATGAGCTCGTTCTCGACAAGTGGGGCCTGGTCGTAGATCCTGTCGCATAGTGTCGACACCAGCGCGTGGACGGGGCGGTCCAGTAGTGTGGCCTCGCCTTTCCAGAAGACGTCGAGCGGAGATGCCGGCGGATGGCCGCGCAGACCGAGGGTCGTTTCGATGGCGGCAACCAGACGTGCCTCCAGGTCACCGATGCTCCGTTCGATCTCGGCGGTGGCGTGGGCGTCCTCCTGCAGGGCGGAGGCGTTCGAGACGACCCAGCGGTGCCGTAGCAAATCGACCATCGCATGGCCGAGATCGGCCATCGGAGGCACGGCGATTGCAATCATTGCGTCGTCTTCGCTCGTCACCTCGGCGCACCAGGCGCGGGCGATGCGAAGATCCTCGGCGTTACCGCACAGCACCGCGACTATTCCGCCATCGGCGCTGCCGTGGCCGCCATAGCCCTGCAGGGCGGAGGCATGAGTGCATCGGACGGCGAACCGGCGGTTCGTCCCGGTCGTCACTGAGTGTCGACGGGCGAGCACGTGAGGCCGGACAGGCAGGCTGGCAAGATGGCGCGGCAGATCCTCGATCACCGTCCGGGCGTCCAGCTCCCGCTCGGCGTCGGACCAGATGGCGGACAGGTCGACGCGGCGGCTGGTCCACAGCCGGAGTTCGGCGCGGCCGGGTCGACGAAAGACGAGCCCTCCGACGATGAGACGGTCGAGCGCCGCCTCGACCTCGGCGATCTCGAAGTCCGGGACCAGGGCCTCGCGTACGCCGTCCCACGTTGCGGGAAGATCCGGCGCGTCGAGTAGGTTGAGGATGCCAATAGTCTTGAGGACCGCGCTCTCGACTTCATCCGCATCAATGGCGCGGTCGAGGACAGCGCTGATTCGCGACCATTCACCGGCGCCGGCGCGCGAGGTCATTCTGTGCCCGAACGAGGACGCGATGTAGTCGAAGAAATGCCGGATACCGTAGATCTCTCCGGCAGCAGGCGCCTCCTCTGCGAACGCGCGAAGGCCGTTCGGCTCCTCGCTGGCGGCAAAGCCGAAGAGCGACCGCTCGTTTTGACCAAAGCTTGCGAAGAAGCGCGCCATCACCGGAACGGCTGCCGGATGGATGGGCCAGCAGCCCCCGGTCCCCTTGCCGCTGCGCGGGCCAAGCCAGCCTAGCGCGCGCACTCGCTCGACGGCGGCCGAATACGCCTTTCGAGCCTTCGCGGGGATCGCCGCTTCGTCGACCGACAAGGCCACCGACAGGAGCGCGGCGGTGTGCGACAGCGGATGGTCAAAGACCATCTCCTCGAACCGCTCCGCAACCTTCTCCCATTCACTCCGGCGGGCGGAACGCCAGTCCTCGGCGTAGGACTGAAACCCTTTGTGGAGGATAAGAATGACCGAAAGCGGTGCGTCGCCGCTCCGCGCGGCGCCTTCGGCGAGTGACTGGAGGCGGAAGACGTCGAAGCCCTCCTGCTCGCCGGCCGCCTCTAGGAACTTACCCATCTCGTCGATGACCAGTAGCAGGCCATCGAACTCGCCGGTCTCGCGAAGGGCGTCGCGCAGTTTGATGATTGCGTCGAACGGGTCGGCGATCTTTGCGAGCTTGGCCGCCCGTTTCGGCGGCACAAGGCTCTCTGTTCCGATCGTCCGCGCGATTGCCGCAGACAATCCAGCGGCCAGCCCCTCGCGCGAGCCGGTGACGAGTAGCGGGAACATCCGGGGAGTGTCGCCGATTGTCTCGGCAAGGCGCCGCATTGGCATCTCCGGCGTGGACACGCGCGGATCAAGCGCTTGAACTAGGGCGAGGGCGAGCGCGGATTTACCGACGCCGAAATCGCCGATCATCCGCCAGGCTCGCCGTGTCCCGCCGGGTCTCATGCCCGACAGAATCGCGGCCGCGCCGCGCTCGAGCCACGGCGTCATGACAAACGAGCGTCCGGCGGAGGGATCCCCGGCGTCGCGTTCGAGCGCTACCGAGCGGTAGAACATGCCGGGCGCGCCGAGCAGATCGGAGATGGTCACCTTGCTCATGCGTAGATCTCCCGCAGGAGACGCGCCGGGTCGAGTTCCGCCACGGCGGTCACGCTGCCGGCGTCGCCTGATGGACGGTAGGACCAGAGGGCGGGCGAGCGCTCGAGATGGTCGCGCAGATCATCGGCCTCCATGCGTAGCGTCGCGCCCGGGGAACCCTCGCCGTAGGCGAGGTCGCGGAAGGTCACGACGGATTCGCCGGCACGACGCGCACTCCAGTAGCTGGCGATCGCGTAGTCTACGACGCCGCCGCCGATTTCGCCGATCGGGATCCGCGTGAGTGTGAACACCGGCTCGATGCGATCGGCACCGCGACGGCGGCCGAGCCGCCGGAGCAAGCCTAGATCGACGAGCGGACCATCGAGCGCGTCCTCGGGTGAAGCGGGATTGAGCGAACCGAGATAGCTGTGGATGAACACGTCGGCGTGCTGGAGCAGCGTGACGTCGGAGTGCTCGTAGCCGAGCCGCTCACCTTCGGTGCGCATCTCGGCGAGAAGCTCGGAACGCGTGAGGTCGGGTCGCATGCGGCGATAGAGGATGTGCCGCCAGGCGAACAGCGGGTTCTCGACCGCTGTGCTGAGACGCCAGTGGAGCAGCCACTGTGTCTCGACGCGCTCGATGTAGGGATCAAGACCGTCGTCGCCGAGCAGCGCCTTACCGAACGGCAGCAGCGACCAAGCTCCCGCCTTCCCCGACGCCACGTCAAACGCCTCCAGCCAGAATCGGAGCGCGCGAACCATGTTTTTGCCAAGGCCGAGCTCAAGGATCGCGCGCTCGTCGTCGGAGAGGGCTTTGGGGTCGCGTGCGATGAGGCGGACGGCTTTGGGCAGCCATGCAAAGCGGCAGGCGAATGTCTCATGCCCGCTGAAGCGGGGCCGGACGGCGGCGAGTGTCATGCATATCTCCGTGCGGGCGCGCCTGCGTTCAGCGCGCCAGCGATCAACTCGCCGGCCTGCGCGATCTCGTTCTCGGTGTTGAAGCGGCCGATTCCGATGCGGACGGCTCCCTCCTGGGCCCATTCGGGAACGGCCATTGCGGAGAGCACGTGTGAGGGGCCCGGCACACCCGACTGGCAGGCAGCCCCGGTCGACAGTGCGACTTGACCCCAAAGCCGGCCGACGACCGCCTCGCCCGGCAGGTGGGGCGTCGAGACGTGGAGGCTTCCGGCTAGACGCAATGCTTGGAAGCAGTTGACCCGCAGTCCGGGGACGGCGTTGAGCAGATGCGACTGCAAAGTGTCGCGCATCGCCGCCAGCCGCCGCTCATCGGCGTCGCGCTCGGCGGCGCGCAGTGACATTGCGTAGGCGAGTGCCACGGCTGCCGGAGCGTCGGGGCTTCCGAAGACGTCGTCCGCCAGACGGGAAGCATGACCACTCAGCTTGCCGAGAAGCGCGCCGGCCCGTCGCGGCCCGTAGGTCTTCGCGCCGCTGACCACGATCAGGTCGGCATCGAGGACGCTGGACATTTCGATCCGGCCGGCGGCTTGGCTGGCGTCGACAAGGTGCCGGGCGCCGTACCGTTCAACGAGCCTGGATACTGCGCGCATGTCAGTGATCGTGCCGACTTCGTTGTTCGCGGCCATCGTGCAGAGCAGATCGGCGCCCTGACTCAGGGCTTCCTCAATCGCGTCGAGCCGCGGCGCCGCGTCTTCATCGACGCCGATCATCGTCAAGACGACGCGACCTTCACTTTCGGCTCGACGGAGCGCAGCGAGAAGAGCTGGGTGCTCCACCTGAGTCGCAGCTATGCGCGCGGGACGATCGACGGCACGCGCGATCGCATCCTCAACGGCGAGCCATAGGGCCGAGGAAGCGCCCGGCGTGAACGTGACATGTCCGGCGTCGCTGCCGAGGGCCCGCAGCAGCGAATCCGAGGCTTGATCGATCGCCTGCTGTGCGTCCACGCCGAGAGAATGTTCCGAGCTGTTGGCGTTCGCGGGGTTGTCGATCATCGCAGCGCGATGGCGCTCGGCGACTCTGGGGTCGACGGGTGTGGCGGCCATGTTGTCTAGATAGATCGTCAAATCGCCCCCGGCTCCAAAATTCCTTGCGGCGACGCTACACGACGACGATTATCAGGTCATCAGGCGATTGCGCCCATCCTGCGCATTCTGACGTCGATGTAACATAGGGATCGGCCGAAAAGCCATGGATTTACGGGAGAAAGAGGTCGTCTCGCAGCCCAAGCTGACGGGCCGAAATCCCGATTGGTCCCGCGACGAGACCGTGCTCTTGATGCATCTATACCTGAGCGCTCCCAAGGCCGAAAAGGCCCACCCTGAGGTTGTTGCGCTTTCGGTAATCCTGCGTGCCGCGGGCCGGCGCGATGGACGAGCCGTGCTGCCATCGTTTCGTAATCCGGCGGGCATCGCGATGCGCTTGCGCAACTTCGCCAAGCATGATCCCAATGCTTCAGCCGGTCGGAACGTTGGCCTGCGTCCCGGCGGCGCGATCGATCAAATAGTATGGGAAGAGTTTGCCGGCGACCGCGCAGCATTGGAAGCGGAGGCCGGCCGGATCTGCCGGTCGATCTCCGGTGACGATTGGCAAGTCCAGAAACGGAGTTCGCGCGGCCCAGCGCCGACGTTTGGGGCGCGAACCTCGCGACCTGTGGACGGCCGATGCTTCGTATATATCTTGCTCGTCGATGGGCCCCTCGCGGTTTTGGCGCCCGACGTCGAATCGCTTGAAGGTTTCGTCGTATTCAAGATTGGCAGGACGTTCGATGTCGACCGTCGAATGGCCGAGCTGGCGAGCGGCCTGCCGCTGGGATCGGGAATCCGCTATATACCGATCGGACTGAAGTTGCTGGCGTCCGCCACAGCAGCGCATGCCGAGGAACGACGGCTGCTTGATTTGTGCGATCGCAGTGGCTGGTCGCTGGGTGGGGAATTTGCCTACGCACCAATGGATCAGCTCAAAGCTGCTCTGGTCGATAGTGGTTCTCTCGGGGCGCAGGTGCGGGTCTGACTGGCGCCTCAACGTAACCCGGCCTATGTTGATGAGGGAGGTCTGCGACGAGATGCTGTCTACCGAAATTCTTCTCCCCGCCGGGCGGCAGTCGGCCGGACCCGGATTCGAATCCGTTGAGAGGTTGAGGAGCACCTTGGGTTATTATGGGGCGAACGCGCTCCGGTATGCCGCCGCGACGGCTGAAATCGACACGTCGGAACGCATCGCTCAATTCACGGCTTTGCTGCCGGCTGGCGGACGAGTTCTGGATGCGGGCTGTGGAGGCGGACGCGACCTTCTGCAGTTTCACTCTAAGGGTCTATCGGCAGTCGGGCTCGACCTGTCGCCGGAACTGGCCGAGATCGCTCGGAGCCGATCCGGATGCGAGGTGGTCGTGGGGGATCTTCAGAGCCCGCCGACGCTGGGTTTTTTTGACGGCGTCTGGGCGATGGCGTCGCTCCTCCACATAGATCGATCCAGGATCGACAGTGCTCTGTCGGCGCTGGCATCGATGTTGACGCCGAATGGTGTATTCTTCTCATCCGTCAAGCGGGGGATGGGCGATGTTTCGGACGACACTGGCCGCTGGTTCACCCTCTACGGCGAGACGCAGTGGGCCGACCATCTGCGCGATGCGGGGTTCGATGTGATCGAAATTACCGGGGAGCCGCCGACAACGGATTCGTCGACTGGCGCGGTCGCGCCAGGCTGGATCTCAAGCTTGGCGCGTCGCCTGTGAAAGTTGCAGCGATGGGTTGCGTTCCGGCGCTGCTGCTGTTGGGGGCGACAGCGCCCTCGCCGACGGCGAATACAACTCAGAACGCGTCGATGAAAGCGTCGCCGGCTTCGCCCTCAATTGCCACGCCGCCCACGGGAGTGCCCGAGCCGCATCCCGCTCCGACCGAGATGGTTTTAAAGGTACGGGAGCCGATACGCATTCAGTCCGGATCAGGCCTCAATCCATTGTGGACGGCAGTGCTGAGCGCCGCCGCCGCGCTTCTCGGCGCCGTGGTCGGATACATTGGGACAACGAGAAACGCGCGTGCCGCGATCATACAGAAGACGAACGAGCTCGAGATCGAATCCATCGAGCGTCGGCTCACCGAGTTCGTCGGCCCGTTTCTTCATTTGAGCGAGGAGAACAAGATTCTCGCGGCGGAGCTCAAGCGGAAACAGCCCGGTGGCGCAGACTTTCGTACTTTGACGGCATTGTTGACGGACGGTTGGCTCGATGGCCTTTCAGCCGGCGACCGCAATCTTCTCGATGCGGTGGTTGCCAACGGGCGTGAACTCCGGAGGCTAATATCGGAGAAGGGCGGGAGTGCGGTATCGCTCGAGCTGATGCCCTATTTCAGCAAGGCAAGCGCGCACTTTCGCATGCTGGAATTGGCTGCGTCCGGGAGCCTCGACAAAGATCCTGCCCGATATAGCGGGTATGTCTATCCCCGCCAGCTAGACGGTGTCATGCTGGAGGAGCAGAAGCGGCTTCATGATCGTCGCGAGACACTGCGCAGCCAGCCTGACAAGCAGCATCCGGCGATGCCGGCTCTCGTAATTCCAATTAATCTGAGGCTTGTATAGTCGATGGCGATTTTGCGCTTTGCGGCACACGGCATTGAGTTGGGCTGACTGGCTAGACGATCACTGCAACCGACGCTTGCGGTTCGAACAAGTGAGTTGATGTCGGCGGCCTGCCTCAAAACGATGGCTGGCGACATGAAGGTGAATGGGCTCTGCGCTTGCTACTCGTTGAACGGGTTGGTCGGTCGGCAAACACCGAAGGCGAGCCAGAAGCTTCGTAGCAACGGAACGAGTGCGCCCCGATTGATGGTGTCGATGCGGAGCGAGGGCAACGTCACTTCGTCTCGCCATGCCGGATCCGACAGCGATTCATCGTTGATCCGGAGGTGATAGTCCCGGATCCCTATTAGCGTGGCGAGTACCACCCAAGGCCCCTCGATGCCAAATGGCTGGAGCTTGACACCGGTCGAGCAGGCGAAGTCCAGCAGACCATCCTCGAAGCGTTTGGGCCAGATCATCCGAATTTCCCGCTTGCTCAGCTCATCGACGACGCGGCCGATGGTCCAGGCGATGTCCGTTCGTCCCTGCCGATAGGTGATCGCATAAGAGCGCAGGCCGCCCGCCTCGCCGGGATGCGTGTGCAGGAGCACCCCCTCAATCATCTCGATTGCATCCATGTAGCCGGACGGCTTGACAGGCACGAGCGCGTTCTCCGGCGTGATCTCGAGCTCGCGTGTCTCGCGTAGCGCGTCAGCGGGATCACCGAGACGATCGCGCGCGGATCGTCGCCAAGGCCGATCGGCAGATCGCCGCGCCGCGCCGCCTCCACCGCGTCGAGGTGCAACGAGCGCAGCCGCGCTGGCAGCGCCTCGCTTGCGGTGAACGCCTCGCGCAGTTCCTGCGTGTCCATCTCGTATTTCGCGTTGGAGCGCCGCCCATAGAAGCGGCTCCAGTTGCTGAAGGTGACGCGGTGTTGCGCGACTGGGCTCGGCGGCATCCGGATCAGCAGCACGCCGTGCCCGCTCGCGAATGGAATCCAGCGCAGACGCAGACCTGGAAGCCGGGGCTCGACGCCATCCTGGAGAATTGCCTCCCAGCGTAGAAGCTCCGCATCCGGATCTTCAAGATCAAGGCCGGGAATCCCGACGGGCATTCCCTTCGGAGCTCGACGCCGAACAGCAGGTCGCCGCCTTGGGCGTTAGCAAAAGAGGTCACGTCGGCAAGAAACTCGCGCTTGCCTTCCTTATCCTTGGGGTCGGGCAACTCGCGTTTGTATTCGAGGGTGCGACTTTCGGCGACGCCATTGGCCAGCAGCCGCTCGACGGCGGCACGATCAACAGCGTCGAGAGGACCAGGGAGCACAGCTGAGACATGTCGCACCATGACGCATTGCGCAATGTCTGCTTTCCCGCCTCACCGGCCTAGGAGCGGGCCCACTGCATACGGCCCAGCTACAGCCGTCGGTAAGCGGCTGAATGAACGGCAGCTATTAATGAGCTAATTCGGCGCCGGGAATGTCGCCTTTGTCGGCGGCCCATGCCACTGTGCCGGTTCACCTTAAAACCGGCGGCTCCCGACCAGCTTAAGACATTCAACGTCATAGATGTGAGCGTCGGCTTTATGCTGAAACCCGCCAAACGCCGGTCGCCTGCATTCGCCGCGCGGCGGGGGGCTGTGCGGCAGCCCCGCTCGAAGGGGTCACGCGAGACGCGCCGGGGAAGACCGTACCCTCCTTTTCGAAAAACGGAATCGGGATTGCGCTGGCGTTCCGTGCATGCTCTGATTTTGCTATGCTCGACCCTGTTCCCGCCCCGATCTACGACCAGGCTGCGCTCGCCAGCGCGATCGTGGGCGGCACGTTCGGCCAGTTTCTGCGCGACGCGCATCTCGCGCTCGAGGAGCCCGGATGGGACGTGTTCGTCGCCGACGCCGCCGCAGCCCACGAAGCCGGCACGATCGACCTGCTGGCCGCCTTCACGGCAATGCCCGCGGGCCGGCTCGGCTACGCCCCGCAGCTTCTCCTCGAAAAGATCATTCCCCACCTCAGCATCGACTTGCCGCCGCTGGTCGCGCTCTATGAGACCCTGGTCGCGCGCACCGACAATGACGGCAGCGCTTATCATCTCCTGACCGGCATTGAGGGCTGGGCGAGTCAGGAACCCGCGCGACCGAAGGCGATGATCGCAGCGGTGACCACCGGTACCGCGCCGCCGGCGATGCTGCGGGTCGCGCTCGTGACCGGGTTGCGCAGCGATCGCACGCATTTCCTGGAATCGGCGCTGGGCATGGCCGCCACAGGCGATCCGGCGATCAAGGATAGCGCGATCCAGGTGCTCGGCGGGTTCGACGGGTTCACCGCCCCCGAGCTCAAGCGCGTCGTCGCGGTGCTCGAGGCGGCACTCGCCAGCGCGACCGGCGCCGCGAGCGCCGGCCCGTTGCGCAGCCTGCTGTCGATCGCCAAGCAGGCGTCGGCCAATGCTGAGGTCGGAGTGCGGGCGCTGGCGACCATCGCCCCGCGCACTGACGCCGCGGTCCGCGAGACGATCGCGAACGAGCTGATGTTTGCCACCGCCAAGGTATCGCTCAAGCTCGCCTCGGCGGCGTTCGAGCTGCTCGCCGCGACGGAAGCCGAGGAGATCGGAACGCTAAACCTGATCGATCATATCGTCGCGCAGCATCTGGGCGGCGCGCTCAGCGTCCCGGCTCACCGGCTGCTCGACGGGTTGCTCGAGCGCAGGGTCGCGACGATGAAGCGTTTCGACGAGACAACCCACAAGCTGCTGACCGGCGATGCGACGGCACGTGCGGCGACCATCGCGCGCTGGCTGACCGCCGAGAAACTGGTGATGTTTCTCGCGGTCCGCGACATCTGCTCGGGGTTCGGCGAAGACGCGCCCCGCTTCGATCTCGATCTCAGCATGGTCGACAAGCAGGCCGCCGAGCGCATCGCCCGGCGCTGCTCGGCGCTGCTCCTGGTGTTCCCCGAAACGATCGCGTCGATTCTGGCAAGCCTGCTACTTACGGGTCCGCTGTCGGCGTTTCCGGTGATCGAGCGGCTGCTGTTCGATCCGCTGCTGATCAACTACTGGACTGGGCCGCGCACCTATCTCGAGAGCCGGGTTGCGGGCGCCCCGCCGCCGATGGCCGCGGCGCTAACCCGCGTGTTCGCGCGCCACGATGCGTACAAGGCCGGGATCAAGGCAGCCAAGGACATTGCCGAGCTCGCGCCGTCGCAGCATCACCGTTTTCTGGTCGCGACCAAGAAGCGAGACGAGCAGCGTGCAATCGGCAAGGCGGCGCAGAAACAGTCCATGTTTGCCGAGATCATGCCTATGTCGCTGATGCTCTACGGCGACGCGGCGATCTATGACGTGCAAATTGAGCCCGGCAAGACTGTCCGCACCGAATCGCAGATGCAGAGCCAGGAGCTGTTTCACGAGCTGCCGCGGGTCGATGTGATCGATCCGTTCGGCTCCTGGTATTTTCGCGAGCAGCTGTTGCGCGACGAGCACGACGAATGATTCCGATCGTCCGCGAGTTCTTCCGAGGATTGCGCGAGCGCGGCGAGCTTGATGTGATCATCCCCGAGCTTTTGACCGCGATGAGCTATGAGGTGCTGTCGCGACCGATGGTCGGCACCCGCCAGTACGGCGCCGACGTCGCGGCGATCGGCACCGACGACGACGGGGTGCGCAAGCTGTTCCTGTTCGTCATCAAGAAGGGCGACCTCAATCGCGACGAGTGGGACATCTCGCCGCAGGCGGTTCGCCCATCGCTCAACGAAGTCCGCGACGCCTATCTGTCGGGCGTTGCGCCCGCACACAAGAAACTGCCAGTGGTCGTGATCATCACGATCGGCGGGGTCGTCGCCGAGAATATTCAGCGGCTGGTCAATGGCTATATGGAGGCCGAGACCAAGGGAAATATCGAGTTCCGGCTATGGTCGGGCGACACACTGACCGGCAAGGTCGTCGATGGGGCGTTGCGCGAGGAGGTGTTCCCGCCCGAGCTCAGGAGTTTCCTGCGCCGCGCAGCCGCCCTGGTCGAGGAACCCGACGCCGCCTTCCAGCAGTTCGCGCAGCTCGTGCTCGCCGTCATCGCCGACGATAAGCAGGACGCGGTGTCGCGCGTCCGCGTCCTCTATCTCGCGCTCTGGATCCAGACGGTGTGGGCACGCGAGGGCGGCAACCTCGAGAGCGCCTATCGCGCGAGCGAGCTGGTGACGTTGCGCGCTTGGGCGCTTCTCGCGCCAGCAATCGCCAAGGACCGCAACCAGAAGCAGAGTGCGAGCCACAGCCTGTTCGAGGTCGTCCAGCTACACCTGACGATCTGGGACGAACTCTATGGTAAGAAGGTGCTGCCTCATGCCGCGAGCCGGCATGCGCTCAGCTATGCCGCGTGGTCGCAGGAATCGCTCGATATCAACCTGGCGCTGTTCAAGGCGATCGGCCGGATCGCGCTCGGCGGGCTGTGGCTGGCCTGGCTCTCGGGCGCCGCCGGGGCCGCGCCCCTCCCCGTTGACCGCGCCGATCCGCGGGTCGAGGCGATCGCGATTGCGCTCGCCAACATAATTGCGGCCAACCCGACGCTCTACACCCCGGCGCTCGAAGACCAGGGCATCGACATCACCCTAGCCCTCATGCTCATGACGATGGTGCCGGTGACCCGCAAGCGCGCTGCGCATTGGGTGTCGCAGACCGCGCGGGCGATCATCATCAGCTATCGCAACAACACCCGCTTCCCAGTGGTCGAGATGGATTACGCGACGCTGATCCGACTCCCGCCCGGCCCCGATGAGGATCTGCGCAAGGAGTTGACCGCGGCCAGCATCATCCAGCCGCTGCTCGGCGCGTTCGCGCACGCGTTCGGCAGCACGAAAGTGCTCGGCGAACTCGACGCGTTCCAGCGCGACGACCTCGCGCACGCCAATTACCAGACCTGGGTGCCGAACGCGCGCAGCGAGGGGCGGTTGTGGATCGGCCTGCGCAACGGCTCAGCGCTCGGCAGCCTCGCGATCGGGGCCGACGGCGAACCGCTGATCACCGCGCTCGGCCGCGAGATCGACGAAAATACCGCTTATGGCGCGCTGTCGGCGATCAAACTCGACCATTGGCCGGTGCTGCTACTCGCCTCCGCGTTCTACCGCGTCCCGCCCCCGCCGCAGCTTTGGCTGCCCCTGCTTAAGGCACTCGGCGCGATCAACCCCGATGATACCGGCGACTGGGAACAAGCTCCGCCGACATCGATGGGCGGGCGCCGGCGCGTCCGCTGCATCCTCCAGCGCTCGGTGTCGTTGCTGGCGGTGATCGCGGCAACCCCGCTGCCGGGGGCGATTGGAACCAAAGATGGCAGCTTCGGCGACGACGCCCCCCCCCCGATGCCGATGAGAGTTAGAGAGCAGCCGCGACTGCGGACTGGTCAATCGACCTCGCCCTGGTCGAAATGCGCGCAGAGGGTGGAAGTACCGGGGTTCTCGGCGCGGTTGAATGGCAGGTCGTAGCAATCGAGGATCAATTGCTCGGTATATTTGGCGATGCGGTTGGGCAGGAGCACGTAGCTGAAATAGATCAGCATCTGTTCCTCGGTCGGCTGGTTCGCCCAATGTCGCTGCAGCCGCCGCGGGATCGACCCTTTGCCGACGTATAGCGCGCGCATGTGGAACATCTCATGCGCCGGGCAATAATCGTTCTTGTGCCAGAGGAAGTAGAGACCCGACAGACCGTTCAGCCCCCAATCGCTGAGATGGGAATCGGCGATCGAACGATCAGTATACCAGCCGATATTCTCGCGGCAGAGATCGTGTAAGCGCAACGGCTCGCGAAGCTCGCGCGCGGCAATTTCGTCGAACGCTTGATAGGTAGTGCCGCACGAACAGCCGCACTCCGTGAAACAGCCCGAAGAAACTGCCGAAACGAAAATATCGTTCATAGCCTCGCTCCAACGCCGGCACGATGATCGCCGCTGCGTGCGTCAAACGGAAAAAGCTGGTGCTACCACGGCCGAAATCAGGCCGAAAGCTGACACTCAGCGTCCGGTAGGCGATCGACGACTTCGTCCCCAACGCTGGTCGATCGCTCCGCCCCGACAGCTGGATGAACGAAGGGCGGGTTTCAACGACCACATTTGGGCTGGCGAACGATCGCAATGTCGGCGGCAGGCGACCGCTAGCAATGTGAATTGCAACGCGCATCGAAGCGACGTGCCAGTTCTGCAAGACTGACCGTACCCAAACGTGCGACCAACAGTGCCTCGGCCTCGCTTAGCGCGTCCTCCAATGCTTCGTTGACGACCCTTTCGACTGCACAATCGGCGTTCGGATGCTCGTTACCGATCGCGAAGAGACGAGGCCCGCCAACGGCGCGGTGTACGTCAAGCAGTGTTACAGTCTCAAGATCCGTCTCGATTAACCAGCCTCCACCGTGCCCCTTTTCCGATCGCACATAGCCCGAATCCCGCAGACCGGCCATCGTCCGCCGGACCACCACGGGATTAGTGTCCAGCATGCGCGCGATCTCGTCGGAGGTCATCGGACCATCGTGGCGCGCCATATGGAGCAGCACATGGAGCATTCGAGATAGGCGGCTGTCGTTACGCACGGCACGACCTTTCGCAGGCTGGTCGGGATTGGCAAGCGCTCCAAATCACGATACTTATAATGTTACGTGATTCATGGAGCGTTGAAAATGCCTGAATTCGAGAACCCCGACCACTGGGATACCGCCGCCCACCATTACGAGAAGACCGCCCATCCCTTTGCGGCTCGTTATGCCGAGGCAGCGCTCGCTCGTGTAGCGCTGACACCTGACAGCCACGTCCTCGACGTCGCAGCCGGCACTGGCGCGCTTGCTCTTCTGGCGGCCCGAACGGGGGCACAGGTGCTCGCGACGGACTTTTCCCCGGGCATGATCGCGCGCATCGCGGCGACGGAGCTGCCGAACATCGAAGCGCGTGTGATGGATGGTCAGGCGCTTGCTCTGAACGATGCCAGCTTCGATGCGGTCTTCTCGATATTCGGCGTCATCATGTTCCCGGACTGGCGCAAGGGCCTCGCCGAGATGGCCCGGGTAACCCGCCCCGGAGGACACGGGGTGATAGCGACCTGGCAGGAGCAGGGCGCCGCGACCTTCCTGCTGCTCGGCCAGATCCGTCGCAAATTGTTCCCCGACCGCAAAGGCATGACTATGCCAGAAGCTGTGAAAGCGCTGAGCGACCCGCAGGATTTCGCGCGCGAACTGATTGCCGCGGGCTATCGCGACGCTCAGATCGATCATGTCACCTATGACTACGCGCTGGATATGGCGGCACTCGCCGAACCGGACAAGCTGTTCGGCATGTCACCCGACTGGACCAGCCTCGATCAAGCCGAGAAAGACGCCGTAATTGGCGAGGTGCGTCGGATGGCAGGCGACAGCGCAATCTTGAACATAGCCTCTACGGCGCTGATTGCAGTCGCTCAACGCTAGCGCTGAACGAAGGGCAGTTTCTGTCGCCTCGATCGACCGCTCGAACGTCGGCTATGTTGGCGAATGTCACCGTACGAGCTATCTGCAGGGCACGGCGGCACCCGACCCAGCTTGCGCCGTTCCAGCACCTGTGCTTTAATGGTTGGTTGCGGTGGAATCTGACATGACGAACTTTACCTGTTTTCGTGACATAGATTTCAAGACGGCTTTTCAAACACCGAGCCGGCGATGGCTGCTTTGCAAGCACAATCACCCCTGTCGTATCGAAAAGGAGGGCTTTCGAGACGCGCGAACCGGCTACCGGATACCCCTACGCGGACGGTTGTCGTGCATCCGGGCAATCCGAAGATGTTTTTCGTAAATTGTGAGGGTGGAGAGATAGCGCAACAGAGTAAGCGGTCGAAATTTCCAGGATTTGCGCTGTAGCCCCTCGGAAATCATGTAGTTTGCATCAGTCCCCGCCTGACGACTGGTCAAGTAGCAAGACCTTTCCGCTCCGATCCCACCTGGCAGCGATGTTCGTCTCTTGTTGGAGAAGTGTGAGCGTGTCGGCGGTTGGCAGCGGTCTACTTCGCAATTCCGTTGACCAAAAGCCAATATGGGGAGGATGAAGGTCTATGGGCCAAGCCATCACCAAAGGCTCGAATTCTGGGACGTCGTCACTCAGGCTGACGCGGACTTCCGTGGGCGACCACCTTTGCGGCCATTCTCGCGCGATGCGGCGATCTTGGTTGCCGTGCGAGAACGTCCTCCCACGGCCGGAATTCTTCAAAAGCCTCGCCAGCTTCAAGCTGCTGGGACCAAAGGTCTGTGTCGGCGCCGAATAGCGGCGCAGGATCCGGCCGGTACGTCAACCGAGACTCTGCCAAAAGCATGCGGTGGCCGCCACCCGGCATGCTATGCATTGGCTAGGAGATAATTGGCGGATTCGAGGAACGAAGCGGAGAATGTTGCGCACAATATTGGCGACGTTGGGTTTGGGCTTTGCAGGCGCCGCTCTGGCCGGTGGGACTGCCCTTGGCGCAGGTCCGATCGCCGCCGGCTTGGCGGGCGGCATCGCTGGAAATCTCGCAACCGACGTCTTCAATCAACTCGATCGGCAAATGTGGGACCGATTTACCACCGGCTGGCGCGGGATTGACGATCAGCACCACATTGTTTCGGCGCTGCGCCGCGCCGAGCTTGCTGCCGTGCGCGTCATCGTCGAGCGATATGTTGAGCTCATGGGGGCAGAGGACGACCGGCTCGGCAGCCAGATGGCCGACGAGGTCTCGGTGAAGCTCTACCGCTATATCGGCCGCGAAGAGAAGAAGGCCAAAAGTCGCAGCTTTGATTCGCCGCCAGAGCTGGAGCGGCTGGCAGTCCTGCCGGCGACGTTCGATGCAGCTTTGGCATCGCGCCGCTCGCCCGAGGGTGCCGGGGCGAGCGCGGCCGCGCTCGCCTGGCGACGTATCGCGGAGCAAGTCGTTCTCCTTGAGCTTCGCGCTGTGGTGGGCGCTCCGGACCAACCCCTCCCAGGGCTGCTCGAATCCGTCTTCATGGGCGAGGATGAGCCGGGCTGGTTCAACCTCTTCATCCGCGATGCAGCCGACAGCGTGGCAGGCGGCGATCCAGCATTCGTCGCAGCATGGAACGCCGAACAGACGGCGCTTATCCGCTGCCTGGTGGATTCCTCCCACATGTCGGTGGTCGCAACCGATGCGAACATCAAACTCCTCGCGGCGCGCTTTGACAGCGGGCTGCTGATCCTCGAATCGATCGGGAGCACTATCGGCGCGATGCGCGAGGATCTGGGCAAGGTGCTTGACCTGCTTGATCCTGAGGGAACAGGGGCGCCCGCGCTCCTGCCCGCGCGCCAGCGATCCTGGTCGCTGCCTCAACCGCCAGCGGACTTTGTTGGCCGAAGCGAACAGCGCGAGACGCTCGGGGCGGATCTTCGAGCAGGTGGCCGGGGCCTCATCTCCGCGGTCCGCGGCATGGGTGGCATCGGAAAGACGAGCCTTGCCGCGATTGTCGGCCGCGATGTCGCCAGCGATTTTCCTGACGGCTGCTTCTGGCTCGACCTCAAGGGCAGCCGGCCCGGCCTGACCCTCTCGGCGCATGATGCCCTCGGCAAGCTCATCCACCAGATCGACATGCTCGCGAGCCTTGCAGATGACAATAGTGCCCGGATCGCTCAGTTTCGGAGCCTCGCGGTCGGGCGCCGGATGCTGATTATCCTGGACGACGCGCGCGACGCCGCCCAGTGCGACGAGCTCCTGCCGCCGGCCTTTAACGGGTTGCTGATAACCTCGCGGCGATCCTTCCATCTCCCGGGATTAAAACCCATTGAATTGCCGCTGCTCAGCGAGCCCGAAGCAACAGCCCTGCTCTTCGAAATAACCGGCGCGAGCGGACGGGCACTCCTCCCGACCGAGCTCGCTGCGATCGTATCGCAGAGCGGGCGGCTCCCGCTCGCGCTTCGGGCAGCAGGTGCGTTCCTGGCCGAGAATGTCGACTGGACCGCGGGCGATTATGTTCGACGGCTTACGGCTGTGCGCGGGCGTCTCGATGCGCTGCGGACCGAGGATCCCGACCTGGATGTCCGCGCCGTCCTCCAGTTCAGCTACACCCAGCTCGACGAAGAGCAGCCGATTCTCGCGCGGCAATGGATCGCCCTCGCCGTCATTCCCGGGACATTCGACGCCGAGGCTGCGGCAGCCATCTGGTCCTGCAGCGAGGATGCGGCGAGAGACCGGCTATCCGCGCTGGTGCGGCGCGCGATGCTTGAGTTCGACATCGCGCTGCGCCGCTATCGCTTCCACGACCTGATGCGCGATCTCGCCGAGGAACTCGTGTCCACCGGCGATCACCAGCGCGATGGCGTCTGACGAGACGACCCGACTGAGGTTCGCGCAGTATTATCTCGAGACGCTCGAGATGATCACCGCGCGCTATGTCGAAGGAGGCGATGATGCGGTCGCGGCGATCGCTGCGTTCCGGCATGAAGCCGACAACATCTGGGAGGCTCAGCGCCTCGTCTTGACGAACGCGCCGCTGGACATCGATTGGGCGGGACTGGCGATTCAGCATGCCGGGACGGGTGCTGCCCTGTTCCTGCCCCATCTCGACCTGCGCCAGACGCTCGATCTCCTTGATCGCTATCTGGCCCTGTCCGTGATCGAAGCAAGGGATGAGATTCGCGCCATGCTCTTCGCTCTGCGTGGCATCGTCCTCGGCAATCTCGGAGCCTACGATGAGGCCGTCGCAATGCACCGGGCGTCGATCGAACTGTCGCGGCGGGTCGAGGACCTGCATCGCATTGCGTCAGGATATGGCCATCTGGGGGTGGTCCATTCCATGCGCCGCGAATTCGAAGAAGCCGAGGCCTGTTATGCTGAACAGGAAACCCTGGCGCGCGCGCTCGATGATGAGGTTCAGCTCGCGCGCGTGATGGGCAATCGCGCCATCCTGCGCGCGGATCTTGGAGATCCGGCAAACGCCGTTCGCTTCGCCCAGCAGGCCGCGCAGCGCTTCAGGGCACTCAAGCAGGACGACGGCGAAACGCGCGCGCTTGTGACTCTGGGCAGCGTGCTTGGCGATCTCAGTCAATATGACCTCGCCGAGCATGCGATCGATCGCGCGCTCAGGATCGCGACCCGATCCGGCGACCGGGAAGGCGAATGCGCCGGGCTGTCCGCGCAAGGGCGCCTGCGTGAACAGCAGAAGCGCAACGACGAGGCCGAGGAGGCCTATAGCGCGGCACTGATGCTGGCGCGGGAGATTGGCGACCGGGCCGGCGAGGCGGCAGTCCTGCAGCATCTCGCCCATCTTCTCGTCGATCGCGGCGAATATCGCAGCGCGCTTGCGTTGCTCCATGCCAAGCTGGAAGGCGCGCGGGAGCGAGGGGATCGCTGGTCCATCGCCACGACCAACGAAAGCCTGGGCACAGCCTATCGCGACGCTGGATATCATGCGTCGGCGCTCAAACATCTCAAGCGCGCGGCGCGCCTATGGGGGGCGATCGGTAACCAGCTCGGCCGCAGCGTCTCGCTCAGCCATCTCGGCGTCGCCTTATCCTGGCGCGACGATCACGAAGCAGCCATCGAAGCGTTCGACGAGAGCGCCGCCATCGGCCGCGCGATCGGGTCGGCGGGCCGCGAGGCAAGGGGACTGGCCAATGGCGCGCTCTGCCGGTGGCACCTCGGGCAAAAGCAGGACGCCATTCGCGTCATGCGACGTGCCGCAGCATTGGCGGCAAGCTTCGAACCCGAGCTGGCCGCGGAATTCCGTCGACACCTGGATCGCTGGGACGATTAGGTCATGGACGCCGCATCCCAACTCATCTTCGCGCAGCACTATTCACAGCGCCTGCGCACCATCGGCGATGGCGCCTTCGGAGGGGGAGCGGCGATGCAGCAGGCATTCCAGATGTTCGAAACGGACCGCGACAATATCGCTGCCGCATTCACGCTCGTCGCCCGCCACTGGCGCGAAAACGACGCATGGGCGAGGCTTGCGGCGCGCTTCTCCTTGGGTGCCGGCCGATTGCTCAGCTTCCGGCTTCATGCCGACCAGAGGGCGATCTGGCTGCAGCTTCAGGCCGAGGCGGCCGAACGGATCGGTGACCTGGAAGCGCAAGGTGCCGCGATCGGTGAGCTGGCCCTGGCGCTACGGGCGCTCGGGCATCTCGACGATGCGCTGGCCTGTCACGAACGGGCACTCGGGATCGCGCAGGCGCGCGGCGATCGTCTCGCGTCTGCCTGCGAATATGGAAACCTCGGCATCGTCCATTCGGTGGCCGCCCGCCATGAGGCGGCGATCGAGGCCTTCGAAGTGCAGCTCGGCATTCTCGGTGATCAGGAAAGCGAGGCCGCCGCAGTCGCTCGCAACAACCTTGTCATCAGCCTGCTCGAGCTCGGCGATCTCGAGCGCGCCGCCGAGGAGTTGGCGACCGCCCGCCACGTAGCTTCGCGAAGCGGCGATGTGATGCTGGAAGCGCGATTGCTCGGCAGCGCGGCCGGACTCCTGTCGCAGGAGGGAGACAGGGCCGGCGCCGTCGCTGCCTATCGCGAGCAATTTTCCCTCGCTCGCATCCTTGAAGATCGCGGCGTTGAGGCGAACGCCCTTATCGGCATGGCGCTCGTCCTCGCGGATTATGGTGAAACCGAGGGGGCCGAACGGCGTCTCGCGGATGCGGTTCGCGCCGCGCGTGCGGGCGACGATCGCCAGGCCGAAGCGATTGCCTGCATCAATCTTGCTCGCCTGCTGGCCGGGCGCGGCGCGAGGCAAGACGCTGTTCGGGCTGCGACCCATGCCCTGGCCTGGTATCAGGCTGTGGGCGATCCCTATTCGAGCGACGTCGCAGCCATGATCACCAAATGGTCGGTGGCGCCTCTACCGGATGCGGACGAAGGCGGCTGAGTGGCGCTGTTGGAGCGTCTGACGATGCGAGGGTTTTGGGGACGGAATTGAGTAGGATAATTTCCAAGCTATTTAGGCCGTAGACTCATAAACGCGGAGCCACAGGCGCATTGAGGCGAGTTGGACCATGGCCAGGAAGTTTTCGGCCAGCTTGTCGTAGCGGGTGGCAACCCTGCGGAAGTGCTTGAGCTTGGAGAAGAAGCGCTCGATTAGGTTTCGCTCGCGGTAGAGCCAAGTGCTGAAGTACGGTTTTGACCGGCGGTTGGACTTGGGCGGAATATTGGCGAACGCGCCTTTGTCGCGGAGAGATGCCCGAATGCGGTCGGCATCATATGCCTTGTCGGCCAGCACGATTGTTCCGGCACCGATGTGGTCGAGCAGATCGTCGGCAGCTTGTCCGTCATGGCTTTGCCCGGCGGTCAGGCTCAACCGGATCGGGAGGCCTTGCCCGTCGACAACCGCATGGATTTTGGTCGTGAGGCCGCCTCGGGAGCGACCGAGACAATGATCTCGATCCCCCTTTTTGCCGTCGCAGCCTGCTGGTGCGCCCGGATAGAAGTGCTGTCGATCATCTGGATGTCGCCATCATGCGCGGCGGTGATGGCGTCCATCATCCGATCCCACACCCCGGCCTTCCGCCATCGCACGAAACGGTTGTAGCAAGTAGTGCGTGGGCCATAGCGTTCCGGCAAGTCGCGCCACGGCGCACCAGATCGTAGCACCCAGAAGATGCCGTTCAGCACACGCCGGTCATCTACGCGAGGAACGCCTCGCGGGTTGTTGGGCAGAAGTGGTTCAATCACGCGCCATTCGAAGTCGGTCAGGTCATAACGGCTCATGCGGAGCCTGAATCAGATTATTTGCTGCAGCGGAAGCCCAATTATGCCGCCGCCAAGGCGGTTGCCAAAATGCGTGAACCTTTCTCGCTGACCTTATGAGGCGGGGGCTGATCATCAACCAGAATGTTATCCGTGGTAATCCAACTGCCATTGCCTATCCTCAACATCGGCTCGTCACCTCGATAGGTGTGGCTGAACTCACCTACTTTTTGGCCATTGTAGAAGACGTCGTAGATATACTCCGCGAACGAACCGACCTGCCGTTCTCGCTGCGTCACCGTGAACATGGGCAGGCACCTCCGCATCATCCCGATCTCACCGCGCTCCTCCCATAGCCTCGGTGTGGGGGCAACGAATTTATGAGTTCACGACCTAGGATATGGTTCAACCATGTCGTCGGGTCCAGCGTCCCATTATTGGGGCGGCGATCGTAGAGCTGAGTGGTGCAAGTAGAGTTGTGGTTTGGCCTGCTGCCGGTTTGGCGGACACCGAGATAGGATGTTTCCACCTGGAAAGGGCACTGCGCGAGGGCGGCTAGTGGTTTCGTGTGACGGCAAGGGCAGAGCGAGAAATGCTCCAAAATGGTGATGATTAGTCTCGCTCAAATCCAGTAGTCGTGAGAAAAACCGGGTTGATTAACGCCAGATTACTTCAATCCGTCGGCCGATGCCGCCCTCTCTTGCAAGAGGTTAATGACCGAATATTTTCTCAATTTCCGATTTCCAGATGACCCTCGATGCGCTATACTCCCGGAGAATATTGTTTACGACTCCGGGGGGGTCCATGCGAAATACGTCTGTTTCCGCTTTAGTTGTATGCTCAATGCTATTTAGCGGCTGCGCTACAGTTCGCACAACCCCAAGGGCATCTTACGAACTTGCGTCGGGTGTCACTTATTATCTTCCGAAGCGTGAAGTTAAAGTTACTTCTGAACGCAAGCTATTGAAAAGAGAAGATCTTCAAAAGACGCTCGCGACTAAAAAGACGGAGCTGGAAACCGTAGGCACACTGATCAAGACCACGGAAGCGACGATTAAGACTGCAAATGATCGGTTGAAGGCAGCTTCCGTTCAGGGAAATGCCGATGCAACAAAGAAGATTACCGAAGAATTGGCGATCGCCACCGCCGACCTCGAAAATGCCAAGGCAAAAAAAGTTTCTGTCGAGACAGAGATTAAAAATGTCGAATCAAGCATCCGTATTTTAGAGGCAGCACCTGCTGACAGCTGTGCTTTTTCCTACGCAGCTGCATTGGAATTGCTCGCGCCGGTTGCCGATACGAGGCTTCGCCTCGTGGCCGACGCGTTCCATAGCCCGTTGCGAGACGACGATACAAAGTTGGCCGTTAATGGATCAGGCTTGCTCAGCACCGCAAACGTTGTGGCGGCAGACCGGACAGGCGACATACTGGTAGAGATCGCATCCGCCTTTGCCGGATTGGGAGGTGGATCTCCTGACCTGCTCACAACGGTTGCTGGTGGCCAAAAAGTCGCTGACAAGACTGACTGCGAAAAACTGCCGAGCAAGTTTGCTTACCGCCTCGACCCTGCTGCTAGCGGTGAGGTGACGGCCCTGAACAAAGCCTTCAACAAGGCGGGCTTTCCATTCTGGTTGGAAGTGCCACCGCTGGAAGACAACCGCGGCTTCAGTTTTAACGACGGCAATTCGATGATCGTTGATCGGCAACGCACGACGGGCAAGCCGAAAACCGGCAACAAAGACACCTACACCCTCGACAAGGCAATCTATACTCAAGGCATTGACGGTGCATTGTTTTACCGGACAGCCCTTCCACAAACAATCGTACTGCGCCAGTGCAACTCGGGAACCGCTTGCGCCAATATAGATGACACTGTGCCGATCGAAGCGACCGCGACAATGCTGCCTCAGATTGGACCGATATCCTACATCCCGATGCGTTCTTCCGCTTTTGTCAAAACCGTCGATGACGTGGTTTTCGACAATGGCATGCTCGTCTCGTGGAATGCGAGCCGACCCAGTGAAGTTCTTGAAGTGGTCCGATTGCCGGTCAAAATTCTGAAGGCGATCGTATCGGTGCCTGCGGAGCTTGTTAAGCTAAGGATCGATCTTTCCGATCAGCAGAAGGGACTGGCAGCTTCGCAAGAAGCCCAGATTTCGGCTCAGGCGAAGTTAGCCAAGATGCAAGCCTGCGTCGATGCCGCTGGCTCAGACAAGGACAAAGCTGTGGCGTGTTTCAAGGAAGACAAGGACGAATAGGTCAACATAGCTAATGCATTGATCACCTAAACCACTGGAGCAAATGACTATGGCAAGCAAGGTGATGAAAGGCGCGTGGATCGCCGTCGCTTCGACAACTTTCTTCAGCTCGAGTTCGCTTAGCCAACAGGCGGTACTATATAGCGAAGTGGCCCCATCGCTGCCTCCAACCGGCGATATCAAATTTTCTTCCGTTCTTGCACTTGACCAGAACCCTGGAGATCAGCAGCAACTGCGCGGCGGTGATGAAGCTCGATCGGCAGATTGGCCTGCTTCGCTATTTGCAAAATTTAGGACGGCAAGAGGCGATTCTGTGTGCACTGCCGCCTTGGTCGGCCCCCAAGCGATGCTGACTGCCGCGCATTGCGTTCCAACGACTGGGGTGGTGGAGTTCGATTTTTCCGGGGTGACGTTTAAAACAGACTGCGAACAGCACCCGTCTTACAGAGACCGCAATGACGCTTCGGCAGACTTCGCGTTGTGTAAGGTCCGTCCCACTGCTGAGCATCCATCGGGCGTCTCACTTGGGCCAGGAAATCGTTTCGAGCGCATCAACACTGCTCCGATGGACACTTGGCTTTCAGCTCAGAGCATGATGCCAATGTATGTTACCCTTACGGGATATGGATGTATCAGTGATATCGTCAAGCAGGATACGATTGACGGTAAGTACCGGATCGGCCGCACTTATCTTGTTGAAACTTCGAACAGTCAAAGGAAATTGAGGGGCGACGCGCTTTATGCACCGCGGCAAGTCAACAACCTTATGACCGTCGATGACAGTGCATATGCAAATTTGTGCCCGGGGGACAGCGGGGGCCCCGCTTTCGCCTTCGTACAAGGAAAGCGTGCGATTATCGGCGTTAACTCCAGAGTGTTCTATCGGGATCAAACTCGGACCAGCTATGGGTCGTCTCTTGTATCAGCAACCGGAGGTCCCTCCTTCCGGAGTTGGGCGGAAGGCTGGGCGCGAGAAACCGCAAAAGTTCGCGTTTGTGGCATCGAGGGCAATTCGACGGGCTGTATCTGATGAGCACCAGTGGCCATTCAACGCTGTTTATACTGTTGGCCCCATTGGTCGCGGCGAATGCCCAAAACTCGACCGATCCGGTGCCGGCAGCATTTTCAATTCGTGTTGATCCCTCCATCGCAGGTGAGGTCAACAGCGTCTTGGCCTCATATGCACAAAACGTGTTGACAGATGTGCCAAAAGGAGAAGACGTCGCTTCGTATCTCCAGCGGCGATGTGGAGGCAAAGTACCGCCTAAAATCGTAAAAGTTTCCGATCTTCCGAGTGGTAAGCATCGGGTCGAGCACTCCGCCTGCGCTCGCTTCGGAGGTGGTCGCACAGTTGTCGTTGAGGCCGGATTGACTCTGGAAGGCATCGCCGCGCGGTGGGGCTTGCGAGCGGACAAGGTCGGACTTTTTAAGATTCGTTCGGGGCCAGCCAATCCAGGCCGGTCGGGCATCACGGCAGCCACGATGCTCCCGGGTGATGAGGTTTTTGTCCCGCAAACCAGTCTTTGGAGCGAAATCCAGCTTAAAGCCGAGTTACCGATTGGACGCTCCGGGCTGCGATCGGCGATAGCGGACGCGCTCGGCTGTGTTGGAGATCAGGGTGCTTGCCTGCGCGGGAAAGGTGTGCTTCTGCTCAATCAAGGCCAAGAGGTTGAGCGACCGGAAGCGACTTCGGCTTCACGTTCGCCGATCGACGGAAGCGGAAGTTCGATGGACGAACGCGCGATCCCGATCGAACGACTTCAGCCCCTCAGAAATTTCGCTATGATCGCTACCACCTCCCAGCTGATGAATTCTCAGTACGCGGCAGCTGCTGCTTCGCTCGAGACAACGGCGACGGCAGGCAACTTGGCATCGAACCTAGATGACGCGATGGCCTCATCCGTTGATGTGGATGACGCACCTGTCGCCCCGGACCAGTGGCCTTATGACAAGGCGCGCATCGCCGCGATTCTAAAGCAGGACCGAGATCTGGTTAGGTTCGTCAAAATTGGGGTGGCTGATGGCGGGCTGGGATCTTCGACAGGCTTCCCGCTTCCTCCAAGCCTGCTTGCGCCAAATGCGGGGGAGTTAGACGAGGGGGCAACGGACGACGACGATGATGACAATCAATATGTAGATGATTTCTACGGAGCGGGACTGCGGCGTAGCGATGACACTACGTTAGCGACCGACATGCTCGGGACCGGAAAACTAGACTTATGCCCGGTTGAAACGGATTTTGCATCATGGCCAGCCTCGTCATTGCTTCGAGCAAGTCACGGCGCCGTCGTGTCATCGATCGCAATCGGTTGGCCGCTGCTAGGTCCTAATCCCGACGCGTGGCCAAAACTTCCCCGTATCCAGTTCTATCGGATGGTCACGCGGCAATGCGGGCCCGAGAGCAGATTCGAAGTTCAAGGCTCGGAGATCAACAAGGCTATTCGTTACTTGTTCGGGCAAAAGGTTGATGTCGTAAATCTTAGCTACAAGACGGCGATTCGAGGGGAGAATCGCGACCTTCGCGACGCAGCTCGTGCTGAACTCAATAACGACGACCGGATGCTCGTAGTTTCGGCTGGCAATGATGATCCCGATGATCTCGATGACGGAAGATTATGCCCCGCTTGCCTAGGAAGCCCAATCGCTGGCGAATATTTGCCGAAGCGTGTGTTAGTTGTCGGATCAGCAGAACGCACGCTGAGACCTTCACTCGGGTCCAATCAGGGAGAGAAGACTGTGCGCTTCTACGCGCCCGGTCAAGCGAACGGCATCGATATCCTAGGTCGCCCGGTGAGCGATCCTCAGTCAGCTACGTCTTATTCGGCTCCGCTCGCCGCCCTCGCCGTAGCCGCTCTCAAATCTTACAATATCAATGGCTATTGGGAAATCACGGAGCGGCTCGATGCAGCCACTTGGCCACTGCTCATGGCGGACGGTAGCCATAACCCGACGGCCAGGGTGATCGATCTCACTAAGGTGTTCGCAGTATATCGCGACGTTGTAGAGGCGGTGGTCGTCGAGAATGGCCAGAGGATCCGCCGCGATTATGTTGGCACGATCGTAGGCCAAATTTCGGAAATCTCCATTTGTCAAAGCACAACTTTCAAACGTGCACAGGTTCACGCGATCCGTCTGGGTCCGGTGCGCCCTGATGGGAACCGAACCGCTCGCTGGGAAGAGCGTCAGGTAAGCGATAGTTTTCCTCAACGAAGTATCGCGACGTGCCGCTCATCAGGTCAGATTACGATTGACGACCTCCTCGGCGAGCGGGTCACGTTACAGCTTCATCAGGTGAGCCAGATTCTGCTTCGATGGACCACTCGCCCAAACTGAGATTTTCGTTTAATTCGCGCACCGCCTCTCCGATCGCATCTGCCAGACCCAACCTTCCTGACGCGCGTGTTGATGGCGCTCGAAGACTTCGCCAACCGACGCCAAATCGTCGGGCAAACCCGCCGCGCGAGATCGACGATGCGCTCCTCATCACAATGGACTCGGCGCTCGAGGCGTTCGATGTGGGCACGGATTTGGGCCTGTCGCGCTTGGCCACGTACGTAAGCGTCGACACGCGCGGCCCACAATTTGCCGCCGGTCGTGTGGAGGACAATGTACTTGCGCGTCCGGACCTGATCTGGGGCGATCTCATCAAACGCGGTGTGACCGCCATTCAAACCGACCACCCCGACCAGCTTATCGCGTATCTTCGTGTGATCGGCAGGCGCTGAAAGATTTCACTTAGCTAGGTCACCGCAGGCTAGCCTTTGGTCTTGATTGCCCAGTTCACGGCGCTACTCCTCGAACCGGGCGTCAGAAGTTTTTCTCAACATCTCGCGCAAGTCGAGGCGTCCAGCATCGAATCCGCGAAAAGCCTCTTCAGCTTGGCGTTCTCCTCCTCAAGCGCGCTGGCCACGCCACCCTTCGGGTCAGGCGCTTCGCTTCTGCCACCTCCATGCCCCCATATTTGCTGCGCCATTTGTCGAAGGTCACATCGCTGATGCCGTGCTTGCGACACAACTCGGCCGCCGTCAGCCCAGCGGCATGCTCCTTCAAGATCCCGATGATCTGCTCTGCGCTGAACCTTGATCGCTTCACTGCCTGTCCTTTTCGTCAAGGAACAGGCTAACCTCAATCCGAGGATGTTTCAGGGGAGCAGGTCAGATGGTTTTCCTCGTTTGCATGCACGAGGGTTTCCGGCTGCGCCCGATCAGATCACTTTGTTACCCCTGACCCTGAAAAGGCTCGCAACGTCACCAGACGTGTTCTGACTATTTTCCAGCAAACCGACGAGACTTTGGCCTGAGCCCGCAAGCTTGAATCTGATGCGGGCGGAGGCCCGCATGACACCCACCAGGCTTCTTATCGGCCAGATTTTGGTCGTCCTCGCAATCGTGCTCGCCGGCATCTGGTTCGCGACGCAATGGGCGGCTGCGGAGCTCGCTTACCAGGCCGAACTCGGCGCGCCATGGGCGGTGATCGATGGGATTCCCGTGTACCGGCCGTGGGCGATTTTCCTGTGGTGGTATCATTTCGACGCCTACGCACCACATGTCTTCGATCGCGCCGGCGTGATCGCCGGCGCCAGTGGCTTCGTCGGATGTGCGGCGGCGGTGACCGGTTCGCTGTGGCGCGCACGGCAGCGCCGCAACGTCACCACCTACGGATCGGCGCATTGGGCATCCATTCGCGAAACAAGGGCCGCCGGCCTTTTCAGCGATGGCGGCATCTTTCTCGGCCGGCTCGGCGAGCGCTACCTGCGACACGACGGTCCCGAACATGTGATGGCATTTGCGCCGACGCGTTCGGGCAAGGGCGTCGGTCTCGTCGTCCCGACGCTGCTCGGCTGGTCGGGTTCGGCCGTTATCCACGACATCAAGGGCGAGAACTGGCAGCTGACCGCCGGCTGGCGTGCGCGCTTCTCCCACTGCCTGCTGTTCAACCCGACCGATGCTCACTCAGCGCGCTACAATCCGCTGCTGGAGGTGCGGCGCGGCGCGAACGAGGTACGTGACGTCCAGAACATCGCCGACATTCTTGTGGATCCGGAAGGGGCGCTCGACCGGCGCAACCACTGGGAAAAGACCAGCCATTCGCTGCTGGTCGGCGCGATCCTGCATATTCTCTATGCCGATGCCGAAAAGACGCTCGCTCGGGTAGCCACCTTCCTGTCCGATCCGCAGCGGCCCTTCGTCGCGACCCTGCGCGTCATGATGACGACCAATCATCTCGGCAATGCCGAAGCACCTGCGGTCCATCCGGTCGTGGCCTCCGCGGCGCGCGAGCTGCTCAACAAGAGCGAGAACGAGCGGTCGGGCGTGCTGTCGACCGCGATGTCCTTCCTCGGCCTCTACCGCGATCCGACCGTTGCTGCCGTCACCTCAGCGTCCGACTGGCGCATCGCCGACCTGGTGGAGGGAGACCACCCCGTGTCGCTCTACCTGGTCGTGCCGCCCTCCGACATCAGCCGCACCAAGCCGCTGATCCGGCTCGTGCTCAACCAGATCGGCCGTCGTCTCACCGAGCATCTCCATGCCGCAAATCCGGGCCATGGTGCCAAAGCCGGCCGTCATCGCCTCCTGATGATGCTCGACGAGTTTCCGGCGCTCGGCCGCCTGGATTTCTTCGAGACGAGCCTTGCGTTCCTGGCGGGCTACGGGGTCCGGGCCTTCCTGATCGCGCAAAGCCTCAACCAGATCGAGAAGGCCTATGGCGAGCACAACGCGATCCTCGACAACTGTCATGTGCGCGTGGCGTTCGCGACCAACGACGAACGCACCGCCAAGCGCATCTCCGATGCGCTCGGCACCGCGACTGAGCAGCGCGCGATGCGCAACTACGCCGGCCACCGGCTGGCGCCTTGGCTTGCCCACGTCATGGTCAGCCGTCAGGAAACCGCCCGCGCGTTGCTGACGCCCGGCGAGGTCATGCAGCTGCCGCCGGTCGACGAACTGGTCCTCGTTGCGGGGCACGCGCCGGTGCGCGCCAAGAAGCTGCGCTATTATGAAGATCCCACGTTCAACGCGCGCCTTCTGCCGCCGCCGGCGCTCGGCGGCGCCCGCTATCCCGATCTTCCTGCGACGCGCGTTGATGACTGGCGCGATCACGTCCGCAGTACCGATGCCCGTCTCGGCGAATGTGCCGACGAGAGCGGGGAGGGGGCCTGCGGCGGCCTCGAGCAGGTCCGGCATCCCGCCCACGAAGTCGGGCAGGTCGCACCTGTCGATCTGACACCGGCCGATATGCTCGGTCTGGGTGACGATGAAGGGGACAGCGTCGCTGACCAGCGCGCCATGGACCAGGCCCGGTCACTGGCCACCTCGCGCACGGTCTACGCGATCGATTCGGCATCGTCGCGGCCCGACGATCTTCAGCTGGATTTCTGACCATGGTCGAGAAGGTCCGCCACCAGCTGTTTCTCCCCCGGCCGCTCAGCAACAGGCTGGAGGCGCTTGCCGCCAAACCTGGCGCATCGAAGTCGGCCATCCTCGTCGATGCGCTGACGGCGTGGCTCAATCGGCGCGGCACGTCCGAGCTCGATGACAGGTTCGGGCTGCGGCTCGATCGCCTGTCGAACGCGCTCTCGCGCGTCGAGCGCGACGGCCATGTCATGCTCGAGACCCTGGCGCTCTTCGTGCGCTTCGAGCTGTCGATCCAGGCGCCACTTGCTGATGGTGACCAGGCGGGCCGCGCGCTTGCCGCCAAGCGCTTCGAGGCCTTCGTCGCGCAGGTCGGCAGGCAGGTTGCTGCCGGGAATCGCAGCATCGGCGCGGAGCAGGACCGATGAGCGGGTCGCTCGCCCGCGACCGCCGCCGCGCGATGCTGCGGACCGCCATGGGCCCGGACATCGCCCTGGCGCTCGCCGATGCGCTGGTTGTCGAGATCATGGTCAACCCGGACGGTGCGCTCCGGCTCGATCGTCTTGGTGAGGGAAGGGTCGACACGGGCGTCAGGATCGAGCCGGATCAGGTCGAGCGGATCATCCGCCTGGTCGCCAGCCATGCCCGCGCCGAAATCCACGGGGACCGGCCGATCATTTCGGCGGAGCTGCCGCCCCATGCCGAGGGCCGCGCCGGCGAGCGCTTCGAAGGCGTGCTCCCGCCGGTCTCGACGGCGCCATGCTTCTCGATCCGCAAGCCCGCCGAGCGAGTGCACACGCTCGACGACTATGTCGCCGACGGGATCATGTCGGAGTCTGCCGCGGACACGCTCCGTGCGGCAGTCACCCAACGCTGCAATATCCTCGTCGCGGGCGGGACCAGTTCGGGCAAGACGACGCTCGCCAACGCCTTGCTCGCCGAGATGGCCTGGGTCGATGCGCGCGTCATCCTGATCGAGGATACGCGCGAGCTGCAGTGCCCGCTGCCCGACACCGTCGCGCTGCGCACACGCACCGGGGCCACGACGATGACCGACCTGGTGCGCTCGACCATGCGGCTGCGGCCCGATCGGATCATCGTCGGCGAGGTTCGCGGTCCCGAGGCGCTCGACATGCTCAAGGCCTGGAACACCGGCCATCCGGGCGGGATCGCGACCGTCCACGCCAACAATGCGGTCGCGGCGCTCTACCGGATCGAGCAGCTGGTGCAGGAAGCGGTCGTCACCGTGCCGCGCCGGCTGATCGCCGAGGCCATCGACATCATCGTGTTCATAGCCGGTCGCGGCACCTCCCGCCGTATCGAGAGGATCGCCCGCGTGACCGGCCTCGATGCACGAGGCGACTACGCGCTCGCCGACACCGCTCCACCTCCCAAACCCCAAGGAGAACGACCATGACTGCCATAAGGATTACCGACCGCCGCACCGCGTTCATCGCCGGACTAGCGATCGCCGCTGCACTGGCACTTGCCAGCCAGGCGCACGCCACCGGCACTGACATGCCGTGGGAAGAGCCGCTCCAGCAGGTGCTCGATTCCGTGCAGGGGCCGGTCGCCAAGATCATCGCGGTGATCATCATCATAACCACCGGCCTGACGCTTGCGTTCGGCGAGACCGCAGGCGGCTTCCGGCGCCTCATCCAGATCATCTTCGGCCTTTCGATCGCATTTGCCGCGTCGAGCTTCTTCCTCAGCTTCTTCAGCTTCGGCGGCGGAGCGCTGATCGCATGAGCGAGCCGACCGACAACGGCCATGTTGCCGGCTTCGAGGTTCCCATCCACGGGAGCCTCGGAACGCCGATCCTCCTTGGCGGAGCACCGCGCGGCCTCGCCATCGTCAACGGGACGCTGGCGGCCGCGATCGGCCTGGGTCTCCAGCAATGGATCGCGGGGATCGTCGTCTGGGCGGTTGGGCACAGCATTGCGGTCTTCGCAACCCGGCACGATCCCTCGTTCGTGCCTGTCCTCGTCCGCCATCTGAGACAGAAGGGGTATCTCGCATGCTGAGCCTGCGCGAATACCGTCACAGCGCCGATCGGCTGGCGGACCATCTTCCCTGGGCCGCGCTGGCGGCGGAGGGCGTCATCCTCAACAAGGACGGCAGCTTCCAGCGGACACTGGCGTTCCGGGGCCCGGACCTCGAAAGCGCGACGGAAGCCGAGCTGGTGTCGGCCTGCGCGCGGGCGAACAATGTCCTCAAGCGCTTCGGTAGTGGCTGGGCGCTGTTTTTCGATGCCGAGCGCCGCGAGGCGCTAGGCTATCCGGCGGGCACCTTTCCCGATCCGGCATCCTGGCTCGTCGACGAGGAACGACGGGCGCGCTTCGAGGCGGAAGGCGTTCACTTCGAGAGCCGCTATCATCTGACGCTCGTTTGGCTGCCCGCCGCGGACGGCGCCGACGCGGCTGGACGATCGCTTGTCGACCGGCCCGACGCCCCCGAGGGGCGCGATTGGCGCGGCGCGTTGGGGAGCTTCATTGCGGAAACCGATCGCGCGCTCGACCTGTTCGCCGCCTTCATGCCCGAGGTGCGGGCGCTCTCTTCGACCGAGACGCTGACCTACCTCCATGGCGCGGTTTCGAGCCGGAGCCACCCGGTCGTGGTGCCCGAGACGCCGATGTATCTCGACGCGCTGCTGGCGGACACACCGCTGGTTGGCGGCCTCGAACCCATGCTTGGGTGTCGGCATCTGCGCACGCTCACAGTCATCGGCTTTCCGAACGTCAGCCGGCCCGGAATCCTCGACGCACTCAACGAGGCCGATTTTGCCTATCGCTGGGTCACCCGCTTCATTGCTCTCGACAAGACCGATGCGACCAAGCTGCTTACCAGGCTCCGCCGCCAGTGGTTCAACAAGCGTAAGTCCATCACTGCGCTGCTGCGCGAGGTGCTGTACAATCAGCCGGTCCAGCTGCTCGACAGCGACGCCGACAACAAGGTGGCGGATGCCGACCTGGCGCTCCAGGCACTCGGCGGCGACCATGTCGCATTCGGCTACCTGACCACGACCATCACCGTCAGCGACGAAGACCGCTCGGCCGTCGAAGCCAAGATCCGGCAGGTGGAGCGGATCATCGGCGGTCTTGGCTTCACGGCCATCCGCGAAGGCGTCAACGCCGTCGAGGCGTGGCTGTCGTCGATACCCGGACATCTCTACGCCAATGTCCGCCTGCCGATCGTCCACACGCTGAACCTGGCCCACCTCATGCCGCTTTCCTCGGTGTGGGCGGGCCCTACCGGCAATGAGCATCTCGCCAGACTCACGCAGACAGAATGCCCGCCGCTGCTGGTGGCGCAGACCGCAGGATCGACGCCCTTCCGGCTTTCTACCCATGTCGGCGACGTCGGTCACATGATGCTGGTAGGTCCGACCGGCGCCGGCAAGTCGGTCATGCTAGCGCTGATCGCGCTCCAGTTCCGTCGCTACGCCGAGGCGCAGGTCTACATCTTCGACAAGGGCTTTTCCGCCCGCGCGGCCGTGCTGGCCATGGGCGGCGCGCACCATGCGCTCGGTGTCTCAGACAGAGATGACCTGGCGTTCCAGCCGTTGCTGCGGATCGATGATCCCGCCGAGCGGAGTTGGGCGGCCGAATGGATCGCGGCGCTTCTCGATGCCGAGCGCGTCGCGGTCACACCCGAGGTCAAGGACGCGGTCTGGTCGGCGCTCGGCAGCCTGGCATCGGCACCACCGCAGGAACGCACAATGACCGGGCTCGCGCTTATGCTCCAGTCGAACGCGCTCCGCATGGCGATCCAGCCGTATACGCTGGACGGGCCATATGGGCGGCTGCTCGACGCAAGCGAGAGTGGCCTCGTTTTTGCCGACGTCCAGTGCTTCGAGACCGAGGCGCTGCTTGGCCAGGCGACTGTCGTGGCCCCGGTCCTGACCTACCTGTTCCATCGGCTCGAGGAGAGGTTCGACGGCCGGCCGACGTTGCTGATCCTCGACGAGGCCTGGATCTTCCTAGATCATCCGCTCTTTGCTGCGCGCATCCGCGAGTGGCTGAAGACGCTTCGCAAGAAGAACGTCGCGGTGCTGTTCGCGACGCAAAGCCTGGCGGACATTGCTGGCAGCAGCATCGCGCCCGCCGTGATCGAAAGCTGCCCGCAGCGCATCCTGCTCCCGAACGATCGCGCGATCGAACCGCAGGGCCGCGAAGCCTATGCGCGGTTCGGCCTCAACGACCGGCAGGTCGAACTCATCAGCCGGGCGACGCCCAAGCGCCACTATTATCTTCAATCCGCGCGCGGGAACCGGCTGTTCGAGCTGGGGCTCGGTCCGATCGCGCTCGCGCTCTGCGGCGCCTCCGATCCGGCAAGCCAGCGCCGGATCGAGACCATCCTCGCCCAAAACGGCGCGCGGGAATTTGCCGACCATTTCCTGAGAGGCGCTGACCTCGGGTGGGCCGCTGACCTGCTCACTTCATATTCCAGGCGATGATTGATATGGCGTCGCCATGGCAACATTTGGTACAATCCTGCCGTTCCAGAACGATAGGTCGAACGGCTGCTCTCGCTAGGAGACGGTGATCGCCGGCGACGCTGGAGGAGGACGACATCGATCCGGACGGGGTGATTGGCCATGCCCTGACCGCGCTGACTATGATTTGCCCCGGCAAGCCGCTGCCCGATACGATCAAGCCCTATCTCGCGCGCCATGATCCGCTGGGCGCAGCGCAGTTCTGATCCGGCAAGGCCTGAACAGGCCATGGAAAACCATTCGTCGGCCCAAGTCTCTGGCCTTGGCGGCCGGTGCCGCTACAAGCTTATCTTCTTGATACGATAGAGCGAAGGCGAACGACGACGAGTCGCCGGGGGCGGAAATATGTTCATTTCGGAAATCCATGCGAGCGGCTTTCGGTGTTTCAGCGCCGCGCGACCTTTGAATATCCAGCTGTCATCGGGCCTCAACATCCTGGTCGGGCCCAATGACGCCGGCAAGAGCGCGATCATCGATGCGGCCCGCTATGTCCTGTGGACGCGCGGCGACGATTATATCCGCCCCGACCTGCATGATTTCCATGTGGCGGCAGATGGGACGCGCCAATGCGACTTCGTCGTGCGCTGCACCTTCGACGATCTCAGCCCCGACGAGGAGGCGCGCTTTCTCGAATGGTGCACCAATGAGAAGGGCAAACTGCGCCTGCATGTCTGCCTGCGCGGGTCGCGGCGTATCTCCTCCGGCGGCGGCAGCGTCATCTCCAGCCAGCACCGCGCAGGCGCCGAGGGCGAAGGCCTTCCGCTCGACGGCGAGCTGCGCGAATATCTCAAGGCGACCTATCTCAAGCCGCTGCGCGACGCCGAACGCGAGATGCGGGCCGGCAGGCGCTCGCGGCTGTCGCGCATCCTCGGCGCGATGCCAGCGATGGGCGCGCAGAACAAGCCGGCGGCGCGGGGCGCGCCCGCCACACTGCACGACATGCTGATCGCCGCTGACATTGAGGTGCGGGCCAATCCGGCGGTCGGCAGCGTCGCCAGCAGCATCAACACCGACTTTCTCGACAAGCTGTCTTTTGTCGACGACCCCTTGGTCGCGACCCTCGATCTGGGCGCGGGCGGCTCGTTCGACCAGATTCTCGAGCGCTTCGAGCTCTACCTCAACGCCAAGGTCGGCGCCGAGCGGGTGCAGCGCGGCCTGGGCTACAACAATCTGCTGTTCATGGCCGCCGAGCTGCTGCTGCTCCAGTCGCATCCCGACCAGGTGCCGTTCCTGCTGATCGAGGAGCCCGAAGCGCACCTCCATCCCCAGCACCAGACCCTGTTCATGGAAGTGCTCGCCGCGCGCGCCGCCAAGCCGGACCCGGCCAAGGGCGAGACCCATCAGCAGGTCCAGGTCCTGCTCACCACCCACAGCCCGCAGCTGGCCGCAGGCGCCGACCTCGAGACCATGACGATGATCGTCGATCATCGCGCCTTTCCGCTCGGCGCCGCCCATACGCGGCTGGGCGTCGGCGACTATGAGTTCCTGCGCCGGTTCCTCGACGCCACCAAGGCCAATCTGTTCTTCGCCCGCGCGCTGATCGTCGTCGAGGGCGATGGCGAACATCTCCTCCTGCCGGCGATCGCCGAGAAGCTCGGCCGGCCATTGAGCGCCCACGGCGTCTCGATCGTCAATGTCGGCCATCGCGGCCTGTTCCGCTATAGCCGGATCCTGCAGCGTCTAGCCGGCGAGGCGATCCCGGTCCCCGTCGCGCTGATCCCCGACCGCGACATTCCGCCTGCGGAGGCCAAGGCGCTGGTCGGCGAGCGCAAGACCGAGAATGAGCTCAAGCCGGAGGAAATCGCCGCGCGGCTGAAGACGCTTACGCGCGACATCGGCGATCCGGTCGACGCCTTCATCGCCGACAGCTGGACGCTGGAGTTCGATCTCGCCCTCCAGCCCGAGCTCGCCCAGAGCGTCTACCGCGCGGTTCGCCTGGCCAAAACCAACAGTCGCAAGCCCGCCTTTCTCGCCAAACTCGTGGAGAGCGCCGACAAGACCTATGCAGGCTGGGTCGAGGCGGGCCTGTCGACGACCGAGATAGCGGTGAAGATCTACCAACCCGTCCATGACAAGGAGGCCTCCAAGGCCGAGGTCGCCGAGCAACTCGCCGCGATCCTGCGCCAGCGCACCGACACGGCCGAGCAGATGCGCCAGCGGCTGCCGACCTATCTGGTGCGTGCCATCGACTATGTGACTGGCGGTCATGTCCCGGGCGCGCCCGCTTTCCCGGTCGATACGGAGGACGCGGAGGACGAGAACGACGAGGATGGCAAGATCGGGGTGGCCGGCGACGAGGCGGCGGGAGCCTGACGGCGATGTTCGAGATTCTACCGCTCACCCCGGAGCTGCTCGGCGCGCTCGGCGACGAGCTGGGCGGCTGCGATTTCACCGATCAAAGCCAGATGGACTTCCTAGCCAATGCCGCAGCCTGCGACGTGCAGGCAGCACCTGGCAATGGCAAGACGACGCTGCTGGCGGCGAAGCTCGCCTTGCTCTCGCGCAACTGGACGACCACGCGGCGCGGCGTCTGCGTGATCTCGCACACCAACGCCGCGCGCACCGAAGTGGAAGACCTGATCTCGCGCCATCCGACTGCCGCGCGGCTGATGGCCTATCCGCATTTCACCGGCACGGTCACCGCCTTCATCAACCAGTATCTGGCCTTGCCCTATCTGCGCGGCCTTGGCTGGAACCTCCGCCAGATCGATGACGATGCGTTCGAGGCCGAGGCGCTGCGCCGCTATCCGTCGTTCTGGGCGCTGAAGAACCAGGCCAAGAAGGCCGGTGCCACGGTCGAGCGTTGGGTCGCAAGGCTGACCCTCGATCCGGCGTTCGATGCGGAGGGAAGCGAGCCCGACAGCATCGCCGTCCAGCGGCTGAAGGGCCAGCACGGCGACGACACCGCTTGCGGACAGGCCCTAGCGAAGCTCAAAGCCTCGATGGTGCGGAGCGGTCTCTATCGCTATGCCGATATGACCGCGCTCGCTTGGCGGGCGCTCGCCGAAACCCCGGCGCTGGCCGCGCGGCTGCGCGACCGCTTCCCGCTCGTGATCCTCGACGAGGCGCAGGACACGCACGGCGACCAGCTGCGGTTGCTGGAGCATATTTTCAAGCATGACGACGCGGCGTTTCAGCGCCTAGGCGACAGCAACCAGACGCTCTATGAGGACGATGCGTCCGCCCCGGCCTACTGGCAGCCAGGGCCGGGCTGCATTCCGCTCGACACCAGCCGGCGCTTCGGCGGCGAGATCGCCGCCTTCGCGAGCCAGCTGACCATCCGCCAGACTCAGACTATCGTCGGTGTTGGCGAAAGGCCGGGCCTGTGCGTGATGGTCCTGTTCGATGAGGCGACGATCGGCGGGGTGCTGGGCGCCTTCGCCGATGAAGCCGAGGCGCTCTGGGGTGCCGGAAGCGGCGCGCGCGATGTCTGGGCGGTCGCTTCGCGGCACAATCGCCCGAAGAAGAAGGGCGCATGGCTGCCCCGCAGCCTGGTCGATTATCATCCGGACTATCGCAGCGAGAGCGGCGCGCGGGCCAAAGCCAATCTCCTGTGCCGCCAGCTCCAGAAGGCCGCGCTCCACCATGCCGCCGGTCGCCAGCCCGCGGAGATTGCCGAGATGCTGGCCGCGGCGATGGCGGGTCTGGCGCGCGCCCATGACATCAAGGCGGCCAACGATCGGCCGGTCACCACGCAAAATGTTTGGGCCGCGCTCGGGCATCGCGACCCGGCGACGCCGCGCGCGGTTCGCCGCCTGCTTCGCGACCACGTGCTGGTCGGGACAGCGGCCTGGGACAAGGCCGCTTGGTTGGACCTCCTCGAAGCGCTCCTGCCGCACTTCGCCCCGCACCCCGAAGCGGCGGCGCAGAGCATCGCCGATTTCTGCGAGTTCGTCGCCGAGGAGAAGACCCAGGCCGCCGACCCGGAGCGCCGCTCGACCAAGCAGGTGCGGATTGGGGAGGTGACGCTTCGGCTGGGCTCGATCCATTCGGTCAAGGGCAAGAGCGTGGACGGCATTCTCGTCGTCGAGAGCGAGGTTTGGAAGGGCGTCGCGGGCAAGGACCAGTGCATCGATCTGAGCACCGTGCTGCCGCGCGCCTTCGGCGTCGCCCCTCAGCCATTGGAGGGGGTGGCGCTGACCGCCGCAACCAATGTCTTTGTAGGCGTCACCCGACCAAGAGAGCTCTTGGCGCTGGCGGTCCGCAAGAGCCATGCGGGCGCTTTCCTCGCCGAGGCGCAGGCGCAGGGATGGAAGCTGGTTGATCTGGTCGATCGTGGCCCCCTGCCTGAGGCGGGAGGCTAGAGGGTGCTGTCCGGCTTGCCGGTTTGCGTCGGGGCGTGACTTTTCGATAGCGAAATCCGCGGGTGGTGCGCGTCTCGAACGCATAGCCTGCCCAATCGAGATCCTCGCTCAGGAAATCGTCCTCGGCCAACAGATAGCGCGCGCTGCCGTGCAAAACCTTTCGGCGACTCCCGCAGCGCGAACGACGGCTTCTGCCAGGATCCTGACATTCGCAACTTCACGGGGAACGGCAATAGCTGGGTCGAGTGCCGTCGTCTCGCTCTCTCAAAGTACGGCAAAGGTCGCCAACATAGCGGTCATTCTGTGTCTCAACGGGATTCCAAAAACCGTCTGTTCATTCATCTAGCGTGACGCAGGTATAGACGCAGGTATAATGGTCCCCTTCTACGCTGCTTTGTGCAAAAACTGCATGGATAAATATCACGATAGTCTTGTCAGCTCATCAAAGGCGATGCGTCGATCAAAGTGAATGCGACCCTGGCGGGCTGATCACTACGGTTCTGCCAATCATGATTGGTCCCGCGCTGGACCATCACGTCCCCTGCACGCATCAACACCTCGCCCTCATCCATGACGCACCAGATCTCCCCGGCCATCACGACCACGAAATCGACCGAGCGCGTCCGGTGCAGCATCTGTTTGCCGGGAGCGCCGCTGGATCCCGCCACAAGTTGCTGGTCGGCCCGCAACGTTGCGCGAAAATCCTTGTCGGGCGGAAATTCGACGACGCGAAACACCGCGCCGCCTTCGGGCGGAGGAACGCGGTGGGGCAAGGTCACCGGATCGCCTGGAACATTGTTGTCCGCAGGCACGGCCGTAACCCACATTTCCGTCGTTGCCAGATATTCCTGGCCCAATATCGGATCGGCGTGCGGGCAATTCTCGTCGCTGACGATGATCGCCTTACCATTTGCATCGTGGCCCGTGATGATCCGCCGGATCGGAGCGACCTTTGCAGTGACCTGGGGGTAATCGCCTTTGTCGTTTGCCATGTTCACCTCATTATCGCTGGCTGGACTGCTACCTTGTCGGCTCCCTTGAGGCGCAGCCGTGCGCGCGCCTCATCCGGCGTGGCGGTTGCCAGGGACAGTTCGTCCAATATGCGCCTGATCTTGCTGACCTGCTCGGCGTTCGAAGACGCGAGCCTTCCCTTTTCCAGGAAGAGATTGTCCTCAAGCCCTACGCGTACATTGCCGCCCATAATCGCGCCCATGGTGACGAGCGGCAGTTGGTGGCGTCCTGCCCCCAGAATCGACCATTGATAATTTTCTCGTCCAAACAACCGATCGGCAGTCGTTCGGATCAGCGTCAGATTTTCCGGGTCGGGACCCATGCCACCGAGGATGCCGAATATCGACTGAACCAGAAAGGGTGGCTCGATCAGACCTTCGTCGAGAAAGAAGGCAAGGTTATAAAGGTGGCCCAGATCATAGCATTCAAACTCGAACCGGGTGCCCTTGCCCTGTCCCAGTTCCAGCAGGATGTGCTTGATGTCGCGGAAGGTGTTGCGGAAGATGATGTCTTCCGTTCCTTCGACATAGGGTTTTTCCCAATCGAATCGCCATTCCTTGATCCGTCGCGCTGCCGGATGGATCGAGAAATTCATCGAACCCATGTTGAGCGACGCCATTTCTGGCGCGGCCTGGAGCGGAAAGGCCAGCCGTTCGTCCAGCGTCATTTTCGTGCTGCCGCCGCTGGTGATGTTCACGATCGCGTTCGTCCGCGCCAGTATCTCGGGGACGATCTGCATGAACACCGCCGGATCGGCGGTCGGCCGTCCATCGATCGGGTCGCGGGCATGCAGGTGCAGTATCGCCGCGCCGGCATCCGCGGCTTCAACCGCCTGATCGATGATCTCCGTGGGCGTCAGCGGAAGGTGTGGCGACATCGTTGGTGTGTGGATGGCGCCAGTCACAGCGCAGCTGATGATGACAGGGTCGGCCATGGTCAGGCGGCTGCCGTTTCGTCCAGCGCCTTCGCCATATCGCGAGACCAGTCTTCCCGCGTGGCAAAGCCGGGACGGGAACGACACAACTCTTCGGTATCTCTCAGGATTACCTCATCCGGCTTCAGAATGTCGAGATCGCCTCGGCACGGCTGAGGCGTATGCCATTGGGAATCGACGAACAGCTCCAGCGGGTTCCCTTCGGGATCCTTGGTGTAGAGCGACCAGGCGTTGCCGTGATTGATCTGCATGATATCGGTTGTGCCCGCATCCGTCAGCCGCTGATATACCGTGCGCAGAGCGGCCAGATCGGCAAAGGCGAACGATATCTGATTGATATTGTTATAGTCCACTTCGGGCGGACGCCCATCTATCAGCACGAACTGGTGATGGTCGTTGGCGCTTTTGGTGAGGAACACGATCCTCGTGCCGTTGAATCGCACGCCACGATCACTGACGGTAAAGCCGAAGGTCGAGCAGTAGAACTTTTCCATGCGGTCGATATCGATGACGTTGATGCCGAAATGCTCGAAACGGCTGGGCGGGAAAAGCGCCATGATGGTTCCTCTCAATAACCTCAGGATATTTGGTCGACCACGCCGTTCCTCAACGTGCCGATACCAGTAATAGACACGTCAACCACGTCGCCAGGCTTCAGGAAGCGCGGCGGATCGTGAAACAGGCCCACGCCGGACGGCGTGCCGGTGATGAGCAGGTCGCCCGGCTGCCAGTCGAGCGCCTGCGAGACATAGGAAATCATCTCCGGGATCGAGAAAATGAGATCGTCCATCGCGACATGCTGGACCTGCTCGCCATTGAGCCGGGTCGTGAGCACCATTTGCGAGGGGTCGGGAATTTCGTCCGCCGTCACCATCCATGGCCCGACCGCGCCGGTGCCGCGAAAATTCTTACCCATGCCATAGAGATGGCTGTGCTTCTGCCAGTCGCGGATGCTCGCCTCGTTGCAGCAGGTATAGCCGGCGACATAATCCATCGCCTCGCCAACAGGAATATTGCCGCCGCGCTTGCCAATGACGACCGCGAGTTCCCCTTCGTAATCGAGCTTGTCCGACACGATAGGGCGGATCAGCGGGACATCATGCGCTGTCAGCGTGTCAGCATGGCGATGGAAGATGACCGGATGCTTCGGCATGTCGCGCCCGGTCTCGATCACATGGCCCTTGAAGTTGATCGCGAGGCAAATGATTTTTGACGGCCGGGGGATGACGGGAAGAAGCTGGCAATCTGTCAGCGCGAAGTCTGTTCGCGCGGCATCGACATAGGCACGGGCCTGCACCAATCCGTCCGACGCCAGTAAGGCCGCTAGGTTTTCAGCACCGCCGATCCGACCGGTAAGGTCAACAACCCCCTCCCCCAGGACGACCCCAAAACCTTCCGCCTCTCGGCGGCGGAACGATATCAGCTTCATGCTTTCCTCTCTTCCTCGGCGCCGAGGGTAGGCATGGCAGGCAATGCCTAGAAGATCGGAATTGTGTCGCAGTGATAGAGCAGGGTTATCTCTCGTAGAGCTTTCCGGAATTCGTTCGACGAGCCTGTATCAGGGGTCGCGCCGTCTGCCGAAGGAGGCACTTGTCCTGATGGCGTCGGCCAGCGCCTCCGCAGCTGGAGTCAGCGGCATGCCACTGGGCCGCATCAAGCAGGTCGTGGGCCCATGAATTCGGTCCGCGACCGGTATCTCGGCCAGCACTGGCTTGGTGATGGGCGATTCCGCCCATTGCCGAGGAAGAAATGCAAGGGCGTCCGTACCGGCTAGAAGTGCGATGAGCGCGATCAGCGAGTCGCAGCGCATGCGCGATTGCGGTGCCTGAAGGTCGTGTTGTGCAAAAATCTCGCGGAATTCATCGTCCTTTGGACCTACGGCACTGGTGGTGAGCCACTCCGCTTGCGCCAGCTCCTTCAAGCCCTGTGCATGGCGCAAGGGATGATCCCGCCGCCCGATCACACAACGGGTGTTATCGAACAGCGGCTCGATGGTCAGGTCATCGGCCATTTCGGCCGTGGGCACGGGCCCGACTGCAAAATCGAGACTCCGTTCGCGCAACCCCCGCAGCATAAGGGCGTAGGTTCCCTCGTGCACCCGGACCATCGCATCGGGAAAGCGCTTGCGGAAACGTGACATGGCGCTCGTCAGGAACGAGAGCGACACCACGCTGGACGCCGCGAAGGCGACGCTGCCCCCGGTGCTGCCCCGCATCTGCGTAATTTCTTCCCGCCCGCGCGTCAGTTCCTGCATTGCTGCTTCCGCACGGATAAGGAAACGCGCGCCATAAGTATTCAGTGCCGATCCCCGAGCGCTGCGTTCGAACAATGGCGTGCCGAGTTCATCCTCGAGCTGGGAAATGCTTTTGGACAAAGCGGGCTGGCTGAGATTGAGTTGCCGCGCCGCTGCGCGGATACCCCCGCTTTTGGCAACGGTCACGAAGTCTCTAAGGTTGTGCAGTTTCACGGCAGCGGCTCTCATGCAGGAACTGAATATATCAGCCTTATAACCATAGGCGATCACATCGACAAAAGAAGCATCTTTTTAATATCGCCCGAGCCATTTATGTTCACCTCCAAGATTTCACTGCATTTTAAGTAACTTGCGAGGAAGCCGGCATCGCAAGCGCCTATAAACCAAAGAGAGGGGAGGACATCATGAAATCGCGGATACTCTTGAGCGGCGGCACAGCGCTGGTTGCCGTGGGCTATGCCTCGGTGGCGCTGGCCCAAGCTCCTGCCGGCGAGACAGACGGCGGTCTGCAGGAAATCGTCGTCACCGCACAGCGACGTGAGGAGAATCTTCAAAAGGCCGCGCTGGCGGTCAGCGCGGTTGCCGGCGACCAGCTGACGAAGCAGAGCGTTACCGCCGCGAGCGAGTTGAGCCGGCTGATTCCTTCGGTGCAGATCCAACCTGCCCATTCCTATACGCAGATTTACCTGCGTGGTGTCGGAACCTTCGGCGCGAATTCCTTCGCCGAGAACAGCGTCGCTTTCAATCTCGACGGCGTATATCTCTCCCGCCCCGCAGGGCCGTCCGGGCTGTTTTACGACCTGGAGCGCATCGAAGTGCTCAAGGGGCCGCAGGGCACCCTTTACGGTCGGAATGCTACGGGCGGCGCGATCAACATCATCACCGCCAAGCCCAAGCTCTCAGGCTTTGAGGGCTATGTGAATGCCGAATATGGCAATTACGACACGTTCAAGGCGTCCGCTGCCATCAATGCGCCCTTGGGTGCCGACGCGGCGATACGGATCGCCGGACAGCATGCGCGGCATGACGGCTATTTCAGTGACGGCAGCGACGATGAAAAAACGGACGCGGTTCGCGCACAGTTGCTGCTTTCGCCGGACGGTTCGATCTTCGACATGACGGTCTCAGTCGATTATGCCCATATGGGCGGCATCGGTGGTGGCGGCACGCTCGTCCCGCTGGTGCAGAACAAGACGAGGCTTGGGGCAAGCGATCCCCGCGTGCAGGCAGCCTATCAGGCCCTGCCGCCCACTCCTCCGGTTCCGCAAATCATCATTCCCAACGCGGGCAATCAGAACAACGAGTTTTTCGGCGCGCACGCGACAATGAACGTCGATCTCGGCTTTGCCAAGCTCACCGTCATTCCGGCTTATCGCTGGACCAGTTACGACGTGACCAGCATGTCCGGCGGCTTTGTGCTGGACATCGACGAACAGTCAGATCAGTCATCGCTGGAGGCCCGGCTCGCTGCTCAATCGGGCCGTCTGAACTGGGTGATCGGCGCCTATTATTTCGATGAGAAGGTGAAATCCGACCAAAGCTTTGACCAAGCCAGCAACGAAACCATCATCATCTCCGATCTCGACACGCGCAGCTTTGCCGCGTTCGGCCAGGCCACCTATTCGCTGACGGACAATTTCCGGCTCACCGGTGGGCTGCGCTACACGACCGACAACAAGAAGCAGGATACGCTGGTACGCAGCCGTCCCTTCGTCGGCTTTGTCCCCGGCGTATTCCCGCTGGTGCCGATCATCCTCGACCTTCCTACGATCGCTTTGACAGATTCCACCACCAACAAGGTGACCTGGAAGGCTGGCATGGAGTTTGATGCGGCGCCGCGCTCGCTGCTCTATGCCTCGGTTTCCACCGGCTACAAGTCGGGCGTGCTCTACGGGGCACTGGCACCGAACAACATATCCAAGCCTGAAGAACTGACCGCCTATACGATCGGTTCGAAGAACCGCTTCCACGACAACAGGCTTCAGCTGAATTTTGAAGCTTTCTATTGGGAGTATAAGGATCAGCAGATTTCGCACCTTGGTCCGGTTTCCGCCGCCCCCGGTATCGTTGCTCCGGTCTTCGTCACCGAAAATGCCGGTGCCTTAACAATCTATGGCGTGGAAGCGGAAATGCTGTTCCAGATCACGCCCGATGATCTGTTCTCCGCCAATGTCCAGTATCTTCACACCAACTATGACTCCCTGCGTTATCAGGCCTATTCGTCGTCGGGACAGACACCGGCGGTTGGATGTGCCGTTTCGCCGACCTCACTGGTGGGTACGAGTCCGGCCGCGCGGATCTTCGATGTCGATTGTTCCGGCCGCTCGGGCGTCAACGCGCCCAAGTGGACGGTCAACTTGGCCTACGAGCATAGCTTCGATCTCGGCGGCAGCGGCAACATCAGGGTGGGTGCGGATACGCGTATCCAGTCCTCGCGATATCTGACGGTCGATTTCCTTCCTGCCGCCTCTCAGGACGGTTTTATGAAGTCCAATGCGCGCATCACCTACGAAACCGCGGACGGGCGATATGCCATCACGGCTTTCGTGAACAATCTCGAGAACAAGTTCACCTATTCCGGTTCGGTGCAGAGCCCCGTCAAGAACGGCGTCTTCTACAACCGGGTCGATCCGCCCCGTACCTATGGCATACGGGCTTCTGCGAAGTTCTGACTTCGGTGGGCCGCATTCGATGTGGCCGTGAAGATGCAGCAGGGCGGGGCGCGTGGACGCACCCCGCCCTTGTCGCACAGGGCAGCCGTCCTGCGACATCTGACAAGGAGAAAGGCGAGAACATGGCTGGGAAGAAACTACAGGCTTTTGCCTGCACGCTGGGGCTATGCATGTCCCTTGACCCGCTGCTTGCGGCTCCCGCGCCCGACTCCGCTCCTGCCACAGCAGCCGCACAGGCACGCATCGTCCTGCTGGGAACGTCGGCCGGACCCGTCCCGCGCGCCGGTCGCTCTCAGCCCGCGACCGCTCTCGTTGCGGGCGGCAAGACCTATCTCATCGATGCGGGCGAAAATGTGTCGCAGCAGCTGACCCGGGCAGGGCTGGCGGGAACCGATCTCGACGCGATCTTCCTTACGCATCTGCACTTTGACCATATGCTCGGACTCGGGCCGCTCATGGCCTTTTCCTGGATGAGCGCACAGGATCGGACATTTCCCATCTATGGCCCACCGGGCACACAGGAGCTGGTGCGCCGGGATCAGCAGGCGCTGGCGATCGGCATCGACATATTCAAGCCGCAGATGCCGCCGCGCCCCGCGCTCGACGCGCTTTTCCCGGTCCATGAGGTCGCTCGCACCCAGCCGACGACGGTCTACTCCGACAGCGTGGTCAAGGTGATGTCGGTCGCCAATTCACATTATGCGACCGCCGGCCTGCCGCCTCGAAGCTATGGCGAGGACCAGTCCCTCTCCTATCGCTTCGATGTCGCAGGCAAATCCATCGTGATAACGGGGGACACCGGTCCGTCCCCTGCGGTCGAAGCCCTTGCCGGTGATTGCGACATCCTCGTCTCCGAAATCGTCGATTTGCCCAGCATCACGGCGGAGCTGGCTCGGGTATATGGCTCCGAAGATGATCCCCGCATCGCAGCGCTCCGCTTGCACATGGAAGCAGAGCACCTCACCCCGACCGAAGTGGGGAAGCTGGCACAGAAAGCGAGAGCCAAGAAGCTGGTCATCACACATTTCGCGATGGGGCGAAGCGCAGATCTCGCTGATATCGAGCAACAAATCCGACAACATTATCCCGTCGGTGAGATCGTGATGGGCCAGGACCTGATGGTAATCCCCCTCGATTAGCGTAAGGCTTGCGAGCGGCGACGAGGACGGATGAGACGCGATGAATATCCAGAACTTCGATCTCAACCTGCTCAAATCGCTGGACGCGCTGTTGACCGAAAAGAGCGTAACCAAGGCGGCCGAGCGGGTCTTTCTTTCCCAGCCCGCCATGAGCGGAGCCTTGCGTCGCCTGCGCGATCAATTCAACGACCAGCTTCTGGTGCGTAACGGCCGCGACATGGAACTGACACCGCTGGCCAACACGCTTGCCGTTTCCGTACGGGCGATGCTTCAGTCGATCCAGGGAATGCTGGATACGCAAGTGCAGTTCGATCCCGGAACGGCCCGTAGATCATTCAATATCGCCATGACCGACTATGCCTCCATGGTGCTGATGCCCAGGGTGCTCGAACGCCTCGCCGATGAGGCGCCCTATCTGTCGTGCAATGTTCAGGCGGTCGATGAAACCGTCGCTGCGCGCATCATGGGGGGCGACGTCGATCTGTTCGTCGGAACCCATGAATGGTTGCAGGACCAGGAGGAAAAGACCCTTTCCAGCCTGTGCAGCGAACCGCTGTTTTCCGATGATTTCGTCTGCATGGTTGCAACAGATCATCCCAGCGTCGGGAGCAGCCTGTCGTTCGAGGAGTATTGCGAGCTGGCTCATTCGGTGGTGCGGTTTCCGCGTCAGGTTGAGTCGCTGGTGGAAGGCCACTGGCGCTCGGCTGGCATTGACCTGCGCGTCGCGGTGACAGCGCCCAATTTCTCGACACTTCTGCTCATGCTTCCGCACACCCGTCTGATCGCCACAGTACAGCGCCGCCTCGCGCAGATGCTGGTCAGCGGGCTGCCGCTCAAAATTGTCGAATGTCCGCTGGCGCTGCCGCCGTTGCAGGAGATCCTGATATGGCACCGTCGGGCGGCGCTCGACCCCGCGCACGATTATCTCCGGTCGATATTCTTTGGCTCCGCCAATCAGGTGATTGGGAATTTGGGCACCGGCTACCCGGATAAGTCGGCCGGATAAAATCCATCCGTGCAACGAATTTGCGTTGCGCGGCCGATCACGGCAGTTTTTCAGCCGCCGTGACAGGGCATTAGCCGCCCCACAGGAAATAGAGAAACGCGCAGGCGTCAGGCTCTCCGGCCTGCAGCCATCGAGAGGAAGTACCCATGTTCGAGCCGTTCCCCGGCAATTATATCTGGAGCCTGTCCGTCAACATCGCCCTGTCCATGGGCGGGGAGATCGGAGAGCTGGATATCGCCAATCGCAAGGTGATGGAGGCAGCCAGGCAGGGGCCGGATGCGGGAACCCGTGCATTCTTCGAGGCCTACTGTGAGATGGCCGAGCAAGTCGCCACGCTTGGCGCCGAGGATGAGGCAAAAGGCCGCTACCTGTCGGCATCGCGGAAATACCGCCGCGCCATCGCCTATTACATCGTGTGCGAACGCATGCAGGACCGGGATTACGAGCCGCGCAAGCGCGCCTATCGCCGCATGCTCGAACTGCGAGACCGGATGATCGCGACCGGCAACCTCAACTGCGAAGTCGTCTCCTTCCCCTATGAGGGAAAGCGGCTTTCCGGTCTCTTTGTGCGCGCCGAAGGCGTCGCTGGGCCTGCGCCCTGTATGATCCATTGCAACGGCCTCGATAGCATCAAGGAGATGCTCTACCTCTCGGAGACTGCGCAGGAAATGAGCCGGCGCGGGGTCGCGAGCCTGCTGATCGACCAGCCGGGGGTCGGCGAGGCGCTGCGACTGGAAGATCTCAAGGCGGTGTACGACAGCGAGCGCTGGGCCGGCGCGGCGATCGATTATCTGGAAACCCGCCCTGAAGTCGACCGAAAGAAGATCGGCATCGTCGGCATCTCACTTGGCGGCTATTACGCGCCGCGCGCGACGGCTTTCGAGCCGCGTCTGTCGCTGTGCGTTTCCTGGGGCGGAAACCACGACTGGGGCGAAGTGCAGCGCCGCCGCATGCGCCGCGAGGGTGATCATCCCGTTCCGCATTACTGGAACCATGTGCTCTGGGTCTGGGGCCAGCCGGACGTCGACAGTTTCATGAAATATGCCGGCAATGTCTGTCTCGATGGCGTAGTCGAAAAAATCCGGGTTCCCTATCTCGTTACCCATGGCGCGGGTGACCGGCAGATTCCGCTCGAATTCGCGCACAAGTCCTATGATCAGGCGATCAATAGCCCGCACCGCGAGTTGCGCATCTTCACCGAGCGCGAAGGTGGCGTCGAGCATGTTGCCGCGGACAATATGGAGCCTTCCCGCAGCTTCATCTGCGACTGGGTGGCAGAAGAATTCGGCACGGTGTCCAACGCGTCCCGATTGGTCGCCTGAACGCTCCAATTACTCCGACGATTCAGGAAGGTCACGACATGCTGACACTTCACCATATGGTGGAATCGACCTGTTCGCAGCGGGTCCGGCTCGTGCTCGCCGAGAAAGAACTTGATTGGCAAAGCAATCTGGTTCCGCCCGCCGATCTACGGGATGCCACCTATCTTACCCTCAACCCGTCTGGCGTTGTGCCAACGCTCGAGCATAACGGACATGTCTTCGTCGAATCGCGGATCATCTGCGAATATCTGGAAGATGCGGTTCACGGAACGCCTTTGCTGCCGCGTAAGCCGGTCGATCGATACACAGTGCGATACTGGACCAAGGCTTACGACGACAAGCTTCATCTCGCCGTTTTCGTCCTGAGCTTCCTGTGCTGGATGCGGCCGCGCTATCTCGCCATGACCGACGACGTCCGCGCCGTCGCGCTGCCTGGCCTCGCCGACCCCGTTAAGCGCCAGATATCCCATACTCTCCTGCGGGATGGCTGGAATTCCGAGATTCCGGCGGTCACGCTTCGCATGCTCCAGGGGTTCCTCGACCGGCTGGAGCAGGCCTTGACCGGCACGCGGTGGCTGGGCGGAGAATGCTACTCGCTGGGCGATATCGACATGCTCATAACGGTCCAGCGCCTCGCCGATCTTGGTCTTGGCATGCTGCTCGACGAGCGCCCGGTAGTCGCGGGCTGGTGGGACCGGGCGCGCAGCCGCGCATCGTTCGAGAACGGCTTTACGGTCTGGCGAGAGGAAAGTGTGCTGCGCGCCAATCAAGAACGAGCAGAGGCGTCGGCAGAGAAATTCGCGGCCATCCTCGCAGGGTCCTGAATGGAAGTGGATATCACCAAGGCAAATTGAAAACATCGTTCCAAGCGACTTGCATCGAAAATGCCTATTTATTCAGGTTCCAGTTCGAACAATTAGGTTTGGAGAGTATATATGATTGTTGGCCATGCAGGATTCACGATCGGCGTCAACGATCTGCAGGAAGCACATCGCTTCATAAGCGATTTTGGCCTGCCGGTTAAGACAGTCAGCCCGGATCATGTTGTCTATGAGTTGGAGGAAGGCTCCACCGTTGTCATCAGGTCGGCAGACGATCCGCAGCTTCCTCCGCCGCTCGGCGATGCCTTCAACAGTCTACGTGAGATTTGCTGGGGCGTCGATAATCAGCAGTCGCTGGACGCGCTGAAGGCTGATCTTGGCCGTGATTTCGCGCTGACAGAAGACGTCGACGGAAGTGTCCACTTCATGGACCCCAGCGGGATTGCGACCCGATTGCGCGTTTTTCAACGGAAACCTGTGCTCAATTGCCCTGAACCGATCAACGCACCCGACGCGATCCGCCGGCTGGGCAAGCATCGCCGCTGGCGCAGGCGTTGCCATCCAAAGGTGATCCAGCACATCGTCTACGTCGTAGACGACGCGCTGAAGGCAGCCCGCTTCTACATGCATCGGCTGGGATTCAGGCTCTCCGACATATCGGACGGTCTGGGCTATTTCCTTCGCGCACCCGGTATCAGCGAGCATCATTCCATCTTCTTTCTCCAAAAGGGCAAGGTGCCCGGCGCACCGTCGGCGCGGCCGGACCATGTTTCCTTTGGCGTCGAGGACATTGACGAGATGATGGTCGGCGCCAACTACATGGACCGGCGGGGCTGGAGCAAATCCATGGGGCCCGGGCGCCACCGCATCGGCTCCGCGCTGTTCTATTACTTCCACACGCCCTTCGGCCTGGAGTTTGAATATGACACCGATAACGACCACCTCGACGAACATTGGCAACCGCTGATCTGGGAACCACGTTTCGGAATGCTCGCCTGGATAGCCGGGGATATGCCGCCCTTCTGGCGCGAGGAGCCCGACTGGAACGTGCGTTACGTGCCGGACGATCACCCGGTCTACGCCCCTGATGACGGTAGCCCCGCTGCTCCCGAAAGCGGCGCGCAGGAGAAAGCGGCATGAGCGGCAGGAAATCGCGTGTCCTCGTTGTCGGTGCGGGGGTCGGAGGGCTGACCGTCGCGATCGGACTGGCAAAGCGCGGTGCGCAGGTCGACGTCATCGAAAAGAAGATCGACAACATTGTGTATGGCGTCGGCCTTAGCCTGCCGGGTAACGCCTTGCGCGCGCTGAGGTCCATCGGTCTGCTCGACCAGTGCTATGCTGAAGGTCTGGGTGGCGATCACACCCGCTGGCTGCGCGGCGATGGTACATTGATAGCCCAGACCCCTGCGCTGCGTCTGGCCGATCCCGACCGGCCAGCCTACAACAATATGGGTCGCCCCGCGCTCCAACGCATCTTGTTGGCCGAGCTCAACCGGCTGGGCGTGGAACCCAGGCTGGGTGTCACGGCCGACCGGCTGGAAACTGCAGGAGACGGGGTAAACGTCACCTTCAGTGACGGGACGCAGGACCGCTACGATCTCGTACTCGGCGTCGACGGACTGCGGTCCCATACGCGCCGGATGCTCTTCGGCGATGCGTATGAACCGGTTTACACCGGTCATGCTGTGTGGCGCATTCCGATGGAGCGGCCCGCTGGTGTTGATTGCAACATGATCTATTTCGGCACTGGCAAGAAAGCCGGGCTCATCCCGCTGACCGGCACGACAATGTATTTCTGGGTCGTGGTCAACGCCCCGACCAATGAGCGCATGCCTCGCGACCGCTTTCTGGCATTGGCGCGAGAGGCATTCGGCGGCTTTGGGGGGCTGGTGAAGGATGTCGCCGGCAGCATCTCCGATCCGGAACGCATCGTCTATTCGCCGATCGAGGAAGTGATCATGCCCCTGCCCTGGGCGCAGGGCCGGGTCGTTCTGCTGGGCGATGCGGCGCACGCTTCCGGTCCGCATCTCGGCCAGGGTGCGGCCATGGCGATGGAGGATGCGGTGGTTGCCGCCGAATTGTTCCACGATGCCGATACGATCCCGCAGGCCATCAAAGCCTATCAGCAGCGCCGTTACCCGCGCGCGAAGTTCATCCAGCAGCAATCACGGCTGATGGGCGAGCGCGGGCAGATGCAGGGGCGTCTGAAATGCTATGTCCGCAACCATTTCATCCTGCCCCGCGTGCTGCCGCGCGCCGCCGCGGCGGTCGAGGAAATGATCGCACAGGTGCCATGAGGCGAACGGCGCAGACTATCCTGCCGGCATCGGCAGCGCATTTCCGTGAAATTCCTGCCGCGAGGAGCCTGCGATGATTCCGAAAGTCGACGTCGATCTGTATTCCGAAGCCAATCTTGCCGATCCCTATCCCGCCTACAAGGCGATACGCGACGCCGGCCCGGTCTGCCGCCTCGGCGACAGCGACCTTCTCGCGGTCGGCCGCCATGCCGATCTGCGGACGGTACTTGCCGACTGGGAGACATTCAGCTCGGGTTCTGGCGTGGCTCTGAACGCGCCGATGAACGCTGCCCTCAAAGGCACCATTCTCGGTACCGATCCGCCCGAGCACCAATATCTGCGCGAGATCGTAGGAAGGCCGATGATCCCGGCGCGCCTCGCCGCCTTGCGGGAACGGGTGCGGGATACGGCCGAGAAGCGGGTGGAGGAATTGGTGGCGCGCGGCTCATTCTGCGCGGCGACGGAGCTTGCGCACCATCTGCCCTTAAGCGTCGTGTCTGATCTGGTCGGTCTTCCCGAGGAAGGACGGCAGCGCATGCTCGACTGGGCGGGCGCGGCGTTCAATGCGATGGCGCCGCTGTCGGCCGGCCGGTTCGAGGAATCGATGCCGGTTTTGGGCGAAATGCTGGCCTACATCACGGATCCCGCGCTGCCCCAGCGCCTCGTGCCCGACAGCTGGGGCGCGCAGTTATGGAAGGCAGTCGAAGCAGGTGAGATCAGTCGCGAGTTCTTTCAGGGACTCATCCAAGCCTATGTAGCGCCCTCGCTCGACACGACGATATTCGCTACGTCCAATCTCATCTGGCTGTTCGGGCACCATCCCGACCAGTGGCGCAAGCTCCGCGACAAACCGGCCTTGATCAGCCGGGCGATCAACGAGGCGTTACGCATGGAAAGTCCTGCTTCCGGTTTTTCGCGCCTCGTGATGCGGGATACGCAGATCGGCGGTACTGCCGTTCCCGAAGGTAGCCGCGTGGTGATGCTGTTCGCCTCGGGCAACCGGGACGAGCGTCGCTATGCAAATCCGGATATCTTCGACATCGAGCGGGACAGTTCCGATCATCTTGCCTTTGGGCATTCGTTGCATCGCTGCGTCGGCATGAATCTCGCCCTGCTGGAGATAAGTGCGCTGCTCAGCGCTCTCCTCCCGCGCGTGGAAACTTTCAATATCGTCAGCGAACGGCCGGCGGGCAACGCAGTGTTGCGCGGCTTTGCGGAGTTGAACGTCACCGTGCAATAGCTGCGGACGGACTGCAGACGCCGAAGGCGGTCGGTCATCCGGCCGCTTTTTTTTCTAGCCCCGCTTCCAGATAACCAGAAGCTATCAAGAAGACATAGCGATCATCTTTTGGAATTTGCCGGAACGTCCTAGTTCCGGGGAGAGGATGAGGTGCGGGGCCCCGTCCTGCTTGGGAGAGGGGTATGGCGAATTTCGATATTTGCATCATCGGCTTCGGTCCGACGGGTGCGGTGGCGGCGGGATTGCTCGCCGCGGCTGGGCACAGCGTCGTCGTCGTCGATCGGCTGACAGACATTTATGACAAGCCGCGCGCCATTGCTCTCGATCATGAAATCATGCGCGTGTTCCAGAATATGGGCGTCATCGAAGAGGTGCTGCCCTATGCCGCCGAATATCCAGCATCGGAATATCGCGGTATCGACGGGTCGGTCATCAAGCGGCTCGATGCCGCTCCGCCGCCCTACAGCCAGGGCTGGGCGCCCAACTTTTCCTTCATTCAGCCGCCCGTGGAGCAGTGCCTGCGCGAGCACGCCGTCAGCATGGGTGTCACCACGCTGCTCGGCTATGAATTCATTGGCCTTTCGCAAGATGAAAAGGCGGCTAGAATCGAGCTGCGTGCGCCTAACGGAGATGGCCTGCATGTCACGGCTCGTTTCGTCATCGGGGCGGATGGTGCCAACAGCACGGTTCGCCGTCTATGCGGGTTGAAGCTGGACGATCTCGACTTCGACGAACCATGGTTGGTTGTCGACGTCAATGTGAAGGACGAGGCGCTAGCTTCCTTGCCGACGGTTAACGTTCAATACTGCGAGCCATCGCGACCGGCGACATATGTCGTCGGTGTCGGCGATCATCGGCGTTGGGAGATCATGCTCAACGAAGACGAAGATCCGGCGTGGTCGATGCAAGATGATCGGGTCTGGGATTTGCTTGCCCGCTGGGTCACACCTGAGACAGCAAGTCTTTGGCGCGCCGCGACATATCGCTTTCACGCGGTCGTGGCGCCAAAATGGCGGAAGGGGCGTGTCTTTCTTGCGGGCGATTCCGCGCATCAACAACCACCGTTCCTCGGCCAAGGCATGTGCCAGGGCGTGCGCGATGCCGTGAATCTGTGCTGGAGGCTGGATCTCGTGCTGCGCGGCGCGGCTTCAGAGGCGCTGCTCGACAGCTATGGCATGGAGCGAGGCGATCATGTGACGCGCCTCACCACGATCATCAAGACGCTCGGCCGCTTTGTTTGCGAGCGCGATGTTGAACGAGCCCGCATGCGGGATGCGCAACTGATCGCGGAGATGGGCGGTAAGGTGGTAACCACCTTTCGGCAGGACATCATGCCGCCGCTGACCACCGGCCTGCTGATTGGAACGGAGGGCAAGGGGCGCGGTTCGCTCTTTCCCCAGCCGCGCTTGAAAGACGGTCGCTTGATGGACGACGTAATCGGACTCGGGTTCCGGCTGTTTCTGCCAGGTGATACCTTGCCTTTGTCGGCTATTGATCCGAGTGCGCTGCCGCAGCTTAAGATCATTCGCGTCTTGGTGGATGATTGCAAAGATCTAGATGAAAACGGGAATTGCATCACTGAATCAGAAGGCATTCTTGCCAGATGGTTTGACGATCAGGGTGCCGTGGCTGCTTTGGTACGACCAGACAACTATGTGTTTGGAACAGTCTCCGATGCCGACGAGATAAACGCGTTGCTCACGCAATGTCGGAACGGGCTGCACGGCCATTGCAAATGACACACGCAGCAACCTAACTGTCTCCAAGACGTGCAGGCAACCGGCGGCAATCTGTGAGCAGCCGGCACAATGTACAACTGACAGCTTATAACCCGTGGATTCTCTATAGCAGACTTTCCGGATTGTCCGACATAGCGGCCATTTTCGCTAACATTCCGACGTCCGCTGTCGAGAAACTGGCAATGAGCTGGCAATGGCCGAAATAGGGCGTGAAGCGGACCCGATCCGTCTGGAATTCGGCATAGAGGCAGCCGTCCCCAGACTGGCTCCCCGCGTCACCCGACAGGCTCTCCCGCTTGGATCACATCTGACCGAAGCTGCGGGCTCCTCGACCAGCAGGAGTCTCACATGTGGAAATGTCCCAAACGCGGCCCGTGTCGTCATCTGATTGCAGGCGCCCTTGGCGCGAGCGCGATCGGCTCGTTCGCCGTCGCCTTCTCGCTTACCGCAACGCCTGTCCGCGCCATCACCGTGTTCGACCCATCGAACTACAGCCAGAACATCCTGACGGCCGCGCGCACGCTCCAGCAGATCAACAACCAGATCCAGATGCTGCAGAACCAGGCGCAGGGACTCATCAACCAGGCCAAAAACCTGACCACGATTACCTTCCCCGAGCTGCAGGCGATCACCCGGACGATCCAGCAGATCGACCGGCTGATGGGGCAGGCGCAGGCAGTCCAGTTCCGCGTCGCCGGTCTTGAGCAGCAATTCCGGTCGATGTTTCCGGCCAGCTTCAACGAGTCGCTCACCAGCAACCAGCATGTCCTCGACGCGCGTGCCCGGCTCCATGCGTCGATGAGTGCCTACAAGCACACCATGACAGCGCAGGCGCGGGTGGTGGAGAATGTCGCCGCCGATGCTGGCGTACTCAACGGCATCGTCGAGCGCAGCCAGGGCGCGCAGGGCGCGCTCCAGGCGCAGCAGGCGACCAACCAGCTGCTCGCCCTTGTCGCCAAGCAGCAGTTCCAGCTCCAGACGCTGATGGCGGCGCAGTATCGCGCCGATGCGATCAGCCAAGCCAATCGCTCCCAGGCGCAGTCCGATGCGCAGGGCGCGACCCGGAAGTTCCTCGGCTCCGGCAACGCCTACACCCCCCAGTAGGCGCAGCCGGCCTGGCGTCGGCGGGCATCCCCCTCCGCCGATGTCGCCGCGGGGTGCGTCGCAGCTCCCCCAGGCGCGCCCCGCGGCATCCCTTCATCTCGTCAGGACACCAGCCACCGTGAACGACCTCAACGTGATCGACACGTTTCTGCAGGCCTTCATCACCTACATCGACAGTGGGTTCGGCCTGCTGGGCGGTGACGTCAGCTTCTTGAGCCGGACGCTGATCGCGCTCGACATCACGCTCGCCGGGCTGTTCTGGGCGCTGGGCGGCGAGGACAATGTCCTCGGCCGATTGATCCGCAAGATTCTTTATATCGGTGCGTTCGCGTTCATCCTGAACAGCTTCCCGACGCTGGCCGACATCATCTTCCGCTCGTTCGCGCAGGCCGGTCTTACCGCCGGCGGCGGCGGCATCGCCGCGGACGATCTGCTCAAGCCGGGCCGCCTTGCCGGGACCGGCTTCTCGGCGGCCTGGCCGCTGCTCGAACAGGCCTCGCAGATGTTGGGCTTCACCAGCTTCTTCGACAATTTCCTGACGGTCGCCGTGCTGCTCATCGCCTGGCTGATCGTCATCCTCGCCTTCTTTATCCTCGCCGTGCAGATGTTCGTGACGATCATCGAGTTCAAATTGAGCTCGCTGGCAGGCTTCATCCTCGTGCCGTTTGCGTTGTGGAACCGGACGAGCTTCCTCGCCGAGAGGGTGCTGGGGCATGTGGTGAGCTCCGGCATCAAGGTCATGGTGCTGGCGGTCATCGTCGGCATCGGCTCCAATTATTTCTCGCAGTTCACGACGGCCCTGCAGGGGCAGGAGCCCGATATCGGCCAGGCACTCAGCCTGGTGCTCGCCAGCCTCGCGCTGTTCGGCCTCGGCATCTTCGGCCCCGGCATCGCCTCCGGCCTTGTTTCCGGTGCGCCGCAGCTCGGCGCCGGCGCGGCGTTCGGCACGGCGGTCGGTGCAGGCGGCGTCATCGTCCTGGGCGGCGCCGGCGCGGCCGGCGCCGCACGTGGTCTCGCCGCGACAGGTCTCGGCGCCGTCCAGGCCGGCGCCAGCATGGGCTCGGCCGCGGGTACTGCCTATAGGCTGGGCCAGGAAACGAACAGCTCGGCATCCATTGGCGCCGGGATGAGCGGCATCGCGACCGCCGCGTCCAGTGCGGCCCGCGCCCGCATGTCCGCCGCGCTTGGCCTTGGCGAGGCGGCCGAGGCCGGCCGGCAGGGCGCGTTCAACGCTATGGTCGGACGGACGGGGGACGCCGCCGCCGGCGGCTCCAGCGGTGCCGACGACGATGCCCGCAGCATGCCCGGCTGGGCGCGCGCGATGAAGGCGGAGGCCTCGGCCCGATACCACCGCCAGGCCGTCATCCACGCCGTGGGCCAGGGCGACCGCGGCGGCGCGGGCGCAACCCCCGACATCAAGGAAAGGGACGACTGATGCTCTTCAAACGTGTCGTGCAACGCTATGGGCGGTCGCCCATTCCCGAGACACCCTTCCAGCGCGCCGGGCAACTCTGGGACGAGCGGATCGGCTCCGCGCGCGTCCAGGCCCGCAACTGGCGGCTGATGGCATTCGGATGTCTCGGCCTCGCCACCGCGCTGTCGGGCGGGCTGCTCTGGCAATCACTGCAGAGCCGCGTCGTTCCCTATGTGGTCGAGGTCGACAGGCTCGGCGAGCCGCGCGCGGTGACCACGGCCGAGGCGGGCTATCATCCCACCGACCCGCAGATCGCCTGGTTCCTTGGCCGGTTCATCACCAGCGTTCGGTCGGTCTCGCTCGATCCGGTGCTCATGCGGCAGGACTGGCTGTCGGCCTACGACTTCGCCACGAGGCGCGGGGCGGTCTTCCTCGGGGATTACGCCCGTTCGGCCGATCCGTTCGGCCAGGTGGGAACGAGAACCGTGTCGGTGCAGGTCACCAGCATCGTTCGTGCCTCCGATCGGTCCTTCCAGGTCAAGTGGATCGAGACCAGCTATGAGCGCGGCGCACGAGGCCCGTCAGAACATTGGACCGGCATCGTCACCGTGGTGCTCAAGGCACCCGCAAGCGCAGATGTCCTGCGCCGCAATCCGCTCGGGCTCTATGTCGATGCCATCGACTGGAGCCGCGAGCTCGAGCCGGGGGTGACGGCGCCGGCGCCGTCGTCAGCCGTGAGGCCGGCTCCGGCGACGACTTCCCCGAGCAGTCCTGAGATCGCCGAGCCCTTCTCAAGGGACGAAGGACGCTCCGATCGCAACCTCGCTCAGCCCCAGGAGACCCGCCCATGAAATCTTTAGCCGTCATAGGCCTGCTAGCCAGCGCCGGCATCGCCGCGGCCCAGACCGCGCCCGTTCCGCCGTCGCTCCCTGTCGCAGCCCTTCCGGAAGCGGCGGCCCCGGCCGTCGCCCAACCCGTGGCTTCTGGGACTCCGCGGCGGAGCCCGCCGCGCCGGCGCGTGCCGCCGTCACCAGCAGAATTGCGCGTCCGCGCTGCCAACCGCGCAGCCACGCTCGAACCCGTTGCCGCCGGCTATATCAATGCGGTGCAGGTCTACCCGTTCAGCGACGGCGCGATCTACCGCGTGCTTACCGCGCCCGGGCAGGTGACCGATATCGCGCTGCAGCCGGGTGAGGTGCTGGGCGCGGTTGCCGCCGGCGATACCGTCCGCTGGGTGATCGGGGATACGACCAGCGGGAGCGGCGCGGGCAAGCGGACGCATGTCCTGGTGAAGCCCTTCTCGGCCGGGCTGGCGACGAACATCATCATCACGACCGACAGGCGCACCTATCATCTCGCGCTCTCGAGCGCCGGGCGCTCGGCTATGGTGGCCTTGTCCTGGACCTATCCGCAGGACCAGCTCATCGCGCTCAAGGCAGCGGAGGATCGTGCCCGCGCCGCGCATCCGGTCGCGACCGGCCTTTCGGTCGACCAGCTCCATTTCGACTATGTCATCTCCGGCGACCGGCCCCAATGGCGGCCGCTGCGTGCGTTCGATGACGGCCGCCAGACCTTCATCGAGTTTCCCGCGAGACTCGGCACCGGCGAAGCGCCGCCACTTTTCCTGGTCGACAGGAAGGGTACGGCCAGCCTCGTCAACTACCGGGTACAGGGGCGCTATTATGTCGTCGACCGGCTGTTCGAGGCGGCCGAGCTGCGGCTTGGCCTGAAGCGCCAGGAAGTCGTGCGGATCATCCGGGCGGGCGAGGCCAATGCGCGGAGGAGGGCGTCGTGAGCGCCGCCAATGGGGAGGGGGCCGTCGCACAGGCGAACGCCAAGCTCGACCCCGAGACTCTGGCGATCCGGGCGCGGCCGCCGCGCGCGATCCGCTTCAAGCGCGGGGTGATCGTCGCTGCCGCTGCGTGCCTGTCGGTCAGCCTGGTCGCCGTGACCTGGATGGCGTTGAAGCCGCGGCTGTTCGAGCGCGGCGAGACCCAGCCGGAACTGTCGCAGCCCAATGTGCGGGCGGGCGAGGCCCTGAGCGGTGTGCCGGCGACCTATGGCGACGTGCCGCGCCTGGGGCCGCCGCTCCCGGGAGACCTCGGCAAGCCGATCCTCGAACGGCAGCAGCAACTGGCGGCGGCCTCGAATCCAGCCGACCAGCAGCTCCAGCAGGCGGATGCCGCAGAGCAGGAACGTCGGCTTGCCGAGCTCAGGGCTGCGCGCGAGTCCGGTTTGCTTGTCGAGGGGCGTCGGGGTGGTGCAGCCCTTGAGTTGGCGCCGACCGATCCGGCTGCGCCCTCCAATCATCCCGCGACGCTGCCAATGCCACCCGACCCGTTACGCGATCGCAATGCGCAGGATCGCAAGGCGGCATTTGTTGCCACCCTCGATCCCCGCGGCGACATCAATCCGCACCGGCTCAACCCATTGCCATCACCCTATACCCTGATGGCCGGCAGTGTCATCGCCGCGAGCCTGATCACGGGCCTCAACTCCGGGTTGCCGGGTCTCGTCACTGCACAGGTCACTGAAAACGCCTATGACAGCGCCACCGGCAAGATCCTGCTCGTGCCGCAGGGTGCGCGGCTCGTCGGCAGCTATGACAGCGTCGTTGCGTTCGGCCAGCGGCGGGCCCTGATCGTTTGGCAGCGGATTATCCTGCCCGACGGCAGTTCGCTGCGGATCGACAATGTTCCCGCTACCGACGCCGCAGGCTTTGCCGGCCTTGCCGACAAGGTCGACTTCCATACTTGGGCATTGCTCAAGGGTGTGGCGCTGACGACCTTGCTGGGGGTCGGCGCCGAGCTCACGGTCACGGGCGAGAGCGACCTTGTCGAGGCAATCCGTGAATCTACCCAGCAAAATGTCGCGCGCGCCGGCGACCAGATCACGCAGCGCAATCTCGATATCCAGCCGACGATCCGCATCCGCCCGGGCGCTCCGGTTCGGTTGGTGGTCCACAAGGATCTGGTGTTGGCCTCCTGGAAGGGAGGGGGTAGCCTATGAGTGCTATTCGATTGCCCAAGCTTCCGGATCGAACGCCGGTCAAGCTTGCCATCAACATCCTGCCCGACCTCCATCAGCGTTTGCAGGATTACGCCGCGGCCTATGCCGAGCATTATGGATGCGAGGAGCCGGTCGTCGAACTGATTCCGGCGATGCTGGCGGCCTTTCTCGAGAGCGACCGGGAATTTGCGAGATGGCGGGGCAGTCGTCAGACCATCTGACTGGATCGGTGACAATGCTCTCCCTAAGAGACGCTGCCGCCCTGTTGTGCGTGCATCCCAACACGCTGCGCAGATGGATCAAGATCGGGCGCGTACCCGCGGCGCGCCTTGGCAGGCATTGGCGGTTCATCGAAGCCGACCTTGTGGCGGCCGCGCGGGAGAGCTATTCTGCTCGCGCACGGATGCAACTGAGTGCCGACATCAAGGAGGCATCATGGCACTCTGGAAACGTGCAGGAACATATTACGTCAAGCTCACAGCACCTGACGGAACGCTCATTAGACGCTCTTCTGGAACGACCGACAGGAAAAAGGCCCAGGAATATCACGACAAGCTGAAGGCCCAGCTGTGGGATCTTGCCAGACTGAAGCAGAAGCCGAAGCGGACATGGGACGAAGCGGCTTTGCGGTGGCTGAACGAAAAGGCGCACAAGAAGTCCTATCGGGACGATGTGAGCCGGATCCGATGGTTTACCAGGCATCTGCGCGGCAAGACATTGGACCAGGTGAGCAGGGACATGATCGACCGGATCGTCTCGCGCCATCTCGCCCGCAGGAGCGATCGCACCAAGGATCTTTATGTCGCGCTCATCCGCGCGATCTTCCGGAAGGCGATGCGGGAATGGGAATGGATCGGGCACATGCCGGCATTCAAGACCTATGGACGCAGCGGCAAGGTCAGGGTTCGCTATCTGACCCATGATCAGGCCGTAGCGCTCATGGATCGGCTTCCTGAACACCAGCGTGAGGTGGTGCTGTTCGCTTTGTCGACAGGCCTGCGCCAGGGGAACATTCTCCGATTGCGGTGGGATCAGGTCGACATGACCCGTCGCATCGCCATGATCGGGGATGGTGAGACCAAGAACGGGGAGGCGCTTGGCGTTCCCCTGAACGAGGCGGCCCTTGGCGTTCTGGAACGGCAGCGGGGCAAGCATGCCACCTGTATATTCACCTATCGGGGCGCTCCGCTCCGGTCGGCGAACACGCGGACGTGGCGTGCCGCATTGAAGGCCTGCGGAATTGAGAACTTCCGCTGGCACGATCTACGGCACACCTGGGCTACATGGCTCCGGCAGAATGACGTGCCCACCTGGGTGCTTCAGGAGCTGGGGGGATGGAAGTCGGAAACGATGGTGCGCCGCTATGCGCACATGTCGGTGAAGCACCTTCAGCCCTACGCCGACCAGCTGATTATTCCGGTCACAGACCCGCTGATTAATCGGGTCACGGACACGAAAATGTCTAACGCCCCGGAAAAGCTGGAAAGTCCAGGTCACAAAAATGGTCACACTTCGCAGCGTCCGAGGCTCAAGCTTGTTGCCGGCCTCGACCTAAGTGACTGATAATAAGCTAAGAAAATGGTGGACGCACTTGGGCTCGAACCAAGGACCCGCTGATTAAGAGTCAGCTGCTCTACCAACTGAGCTATGCGTCCATCGCCGCGTTCGGCGGGGCCGGGGCCTTGCCGTTTCGTCGGGAGCGGCGCGGTTAGCATGGGGTGGGCGGGGTTGCAATGGCTAAATCGCCCACATGGCTAGCGGTCCTCACGCCCAGCCGGCGGCTGGCTCAGGATCCGCCACGAGCGTCAAGCGTCGGTGCCGTCAGGGCCAGGTCGACGAACGGCGGCGGGCGTCGCGGTCGATGTTCATGATGATGCCGACGCACAGCATGATGGTCAGCATCGACGACCCGCCATAGGACATGAAGGGCAGGGGGATGCCCACGACCGGCGCCAGGCCCATCACCATCATCAGGTTGATCGCCACATAGAAGAAGATGGTGGCGGTCAGCCCACCGGCCACCATGCGCGAGAATTTGTCCGACGCATTCTGCGCGACCCGCATTCCCCAGCGCAGCAGCAGCATGAACGCCCCGATCAGCAGCACCCCGCCGACCACGCCCCATTCCTCTGCCATGGTGGCGAAGACGAAGTCGGTGTGCCCCTCGGGCAGATAGTCGAGATGGCTCTGGCTGCCGTTGAGGAAACCCTTGCCGAAAATCCCGCCCGACCCGATCGCGATCTTGGACTGGCTGATGTGATAGCCGGCGCCAAGCGGATCATTCTCCGGGTTGAGGAAGATGAGCACGCGCTTCTGCTGATATTCGTGGAGCATCGTGAAGGCGACGGGGATCGCGGCCGCAAGCGCGAGGCCGGAGCCGACGAACAGCCGCATCGGCAGTCCGGCGAGAAACATGACGGTCACGCCGCCCGCCGCCACCATCAACGAAGTTCCGAGGTCAGGCTGCACCATGATGAACGCCACTGGCACGAGGATCAGGGCAAGCGCCGGCCAGATCGCGGTCCAGCTGCGGACCTGGCCGGTCGGAAGCAACGCGTAGAATCGTGCCACCGCCAGCACGACGGCCAGTTTCATCATCTCCGACGGCTGGAACTGCATGAAACCCAGGTTCAGCCATCGCTGGCTGCCCCCGCCGACGGCACCGATCAGCTCGACGAGGATCAGCGCGACGAGCAGGAAGGCATAGATCGGCAGCGCGCCGTCGCGGATCAGCGACAGCGGCAATCGCGCGATCATTTCCGCCATGACGAGGAAGATGAGGAAACGCGCGCCCTGCATCGCCGCCCAGGGCAGCATGTGCCCGCCGGCCGCGCTGTACAGCACGACGCAGCCAAAGCCCGCCATCGCGGTCAGCAACGCATAGACGCGCCAGGGAATGCGGCGGAGCGGTTCGGGGACGATACTCATTCGGGGCTCATCTGGCGCTCATTCGGGCGTCTCCTCGGGCGCTGTCTGGGGCAGCGCGGGGGGAGTGACGGCGGGCGCCGCCTGCGGGATCGGACGTGTCGTCTCGTCGACGGCGGCATCGGGTTCCACCGCGTTCGAGGCAGGGGATGGCGACGCGGCGTCGTCCGCGCTGTTGCCGGCATTCGACGCATTGGCCGCATTGTCAGGGGGCGGGACCATGCCCTTGGCGATGCGATATTCGGCAAGCTGGCGTTCAAGCCGCTCCTGCGGCGTGCCGCCCCATTGCTTTTCCAGCTCGACCAGCCGCTTCATCGCGTCCTCGCGGTTGAAGAGGTAGGACATGACGTCGCTGGCGATCGCCGTATTGTCCTGGATGCGGCTGACATGGCCGCCATGTTCGCACACCACGCCGATCGCGTAGCGCGGCGCTTCGGCGGGGGCGTAGCCGATGAACAGCGTGTGGTCGCGCAGCTTGAAGGGGAGCGAGGCGTTGCCGCGAACGCCGCGCCGCCGCTCAGCCATGGTGATGCGGCGCACCTGCGCGGTGCCGGTCTTGCCAGCGAACTTGACGTCGGTGCCTTTCAGGCGGGCCGCGCCGCCGGTGCCGCCGCCATTCACCACCGCGCTCATCGCGGCGTGGATGAGGTCGAGATTCTCCTTGCGGATGCCGAGCGCAGGGGCGGGCGGCCGTTGCACATTCTTGACGAACTGCGGCACCACCGCGCGCCCGGCCCCCAGTCGCGCCGACATCACCGCCAGCTGCGTCGGATTGACCAGCATATAGCCCTGGCCGATCGTCGCGTTGACCGTGTCGTATATGGCCCATGGCTGGTCATATTTGCGCATCTTCCATGCCGGGTCGGGCACGGTGCCATAGCTCTGGCTGGGGAAGGGCAGCTCGAACTTCTGCCCCATGCCCAGCCGCCGCGCCATGTCGGCGATGACCGGCATGCCGAAACGCTGCGCCAGGACATAGAAATAGATGTCGCAGCTCTGCGCGATCGCCCGGTGCATGTTGACGGCGCCATGGCCGCCGCGCCTCCAGCAGTGGAACAGCGTATTGCCCACGCGCACCGCGCCCCGGCACGGGACTGTCTCCTCCGGATCGAGCCCGTTTTCGAGGAAGGACAGCGCCACCATCGGCTTGACGGTCGATCCGGGCGGATACAGCCCCTGGATCGCCTTGTTGCGCAGCGGCACATGGTCGTCCTCCGACAGCATGTTCCATTCGATATGCGAGATGCCGTCGGAGAAGCTGTTGGGATCGAAGCTGGGCATCGACGCGCTGGCAAGGACGTCGCCCGTCTGGCAGTCCATCACCACCACGGCGCCGCTCTGCGTACCCATCCGCCGGCCCGCGAACTCCTGGAGTCCCGCGTCGATCGTCAGCTGCAGCGAATGGCCGGGCGTGTCGGCGCGGGTGGCGAGGTCGCGGACGATCCGCCCGCGCGCCGTGACCTCAACGCGGCGGGCGCCGGGCTTGCCGGTCAGATGGCCGTCGAAGAACTTCTCCAGCCCCTGCTTGCCGACCTTGAAGCCGGGGGTGATCAGCAGCGGGTCCTTGGATTCCTTATACTCCTCGGCCGATGCGGCGCCGACATAGCCGATCAGATGACCGACCGAGGAGCCTGCCGGATAGTGCCGCGAAAAACCCTGCGAGGGGGTGACGCCGGGCAGGTCGGGCAGGCGCACGCTGACCGCGGCATATTGCTCGTAGTTGAGGCCGTCGGCGACCTGAACGGGCTGGAACCCCGGCCCCTTCTCGATCTCCTCGCGGATGCGATCGACATCCTCGGGCTTGAGCGCCAGCAACTCGGCGAGCAGGCCGATCACGCGATCGTCATTGCGCAGCCGCTCGGGGATGATGTCGACGCGGAAATCAGTGCGGTTGTTGGCGATGGGCAGGCCGTTGCGATCGACGATCCAGCCGCGCCGGGGCGGGATCAGCGTCAGGTTGACGCGGTTGCTCTCGGACAGCAGCGTGTATTTCTCGTTCTCCGCGATGGCGATATAGCCCATGCGCGCGACGAGCAGCGCGCCTACGCCCAGCTGGCCGGCCCCCAGCAGCATGGCGCGGCGCGAAAAGACCAGGCCCTGTTGCGGCTCGGTCAGGGTCCTGTTGCCCAGCAAGGCCTTGGTGCCGAACTTCACGGCAGGCGCCAGCGGTCGAGCGCGGCGCAGATGCGGGCGACGACGGGGAAGAGAAGGATGCTCGCCGCGACCTGCGGGAACAGCGCGGACAGGGGACCGCCGGCACTGCCCGCGATGATGTGCATGAACAGCCAGCTCATCGTGATGACGCATATAAGCGCGACGGCGGCGATCAGCCAGTCCTGCACATAATCGCGCCACAACAGGCGCAGGCGGGCGGACTCGATCGCGATCAGCACCAGCGTCCACAGCGCCATGGCGGTGCCCACCGGATGCCCGGTCGCCAGGTCGTCGAAAAAGCCGAGCGGCAGCCCGATCCACAGCGGCCACATTTCAGGCCGCACCAGCCGCCAGGCCAGCAGCATCAGCAGCCCCAGCGGCGGAATGGCGGGGCTGAGCGATATCATCGGCAGCATCGACGGGATCAGCGACGCCAGCATGACCGACAAAATGGGTGTGCCACGGATACGAAGGGGGCTGCGATGGCGGGCGAGCCGGCCCGATATCGCGGGCATCAGGGCACGGCGGCCGCGCCGTTGCCGGGCGTGCCTTCCTCATCCGCTGCCGGAGCGACTACCACGGCCGCGCGGTTTTCCACCGACTGATAGGTGCGCTCGACCGCGACCAGCTCGACGCGCGACGGGTTGGCGAGCGGAATGGCGACGGTGCGGTCGCGCGCGGTCCGGGCCGCGATCGCCACCGGAATGTTCGGGCGATAGATGCCGCCGATGCCCGACGTCACGAACACATCGCCGGGGCGGAACGGGTTGCGGTCGGCGTTCAGCGCGCGAATCTCGATCGTGCCGTCGCCCAGCCCGTGCGCGATGGCAGGTATGTTGTCGCGGGTCCGCCGGACCGGCACCACATTCTGCTCATCGACGATCAGCAGCACGTCCGACGTGTTGGGGCTCGCCCAGAGGACGCGTCCGACCAGCCCTTCGGGCGCGCGAACGGGCATCCCCGGCTGAACGCCGCGCCGCGTGCCGATGTCCAGCCTGGCGAGGCGACGGCTGTTGCTTGACGACGAACTGATCAGCCGCCCGGCGGCGACCGCGTCGTCGGTTCGCTCCACCAGGTTCAGAAGCTGCTTGAGCCGCGCATTCTCCTGCTTGATCGCCTCGGCCTCGATCAACCGGGTGCGCGTCGTGTCGATCTGGCGACGCAGGCTGATATTCTGGCTGCCCGCCCGGACATAGGCGCTGACGATTTCGTCGAGATTGCCGATGGTGGTCACCGCCGAGCGCAGGCTGGCGGAGATGGGCCGCGTGACCTCGGCGATCGCGCCGCGCAGCACGGCAAAGCCGGCGGGATCGGCGGCGGACAGGACGAGCAGCAGCAGCGCCGTAATCACGCCGCCCACCGCGATCACATAGCTCGCGAACAGTCCATATTGCGCCTTCCGGTCATAGCCGGGGCGCCGTTTGCCTGGCGGCGCCACTTGCGCGTCCCCCTCCTACGATCAGGCGGTCTGCAAGACCCCCCGGAAGATGGCTTCCTCCATCGCCCGGCCTGTGCCGATCGCCACACAGGTCAGCGGATCTTCCGCGACGCTCACCGGCAGCCCGGTCTCGTCGCGCAGTTCCTCGTCCAGCCCCTTGAGGAGCGCCCCGCCGCCGGTCAGCACGATGCCCTGGTCGACGATGTCCGCCGCCAGCTCGGGCGCGGTGTTTTCCAGCGCGATTCGCACGCCCTCGACGATGGTGCCGATCGGTTCCGACAGCGCGTCGGCGATC
>CAZJCT010000001.1:0-85530 GCA_964544675.1 uncultured Sphingobium sp. | reverse complement strand
GCCTTCGCCCCTATGCGCTCGACAAGGCGCGCGGCTTCGGCTTCGATCAGGCGCTTCTCGAAGCCTGCCTCTGATAAGTCATTGTAGAACAAGCAACTCGTCGCGCCCAAGTGTCAAAGCGGGACAATATGGTTAATGCGCAGGACGAACCGTTCTGTCGCATGGAACACCTTACCTTCTCCCGTAACACTTCGCGTGTTAACGCGACTGCAGCCAAGCATGGAAGGGATCGAGGCCCGGAATTTTATTCCTCCTTGCCCTGACCAGGTGAGGGACGGGGCTGCCGATATTAACGGTTCCGTAACGGGTGCTTGGCGCGAATGGAGGAGCTCTCGGCAGAGGGCTACGGGGTGTAACGGGCGAGCGCTGCTCATGCGGCTGCCGCTACGAGGTGGGGAATCTGATCATGGCTAATCTTGTCAACGGCCTGGGCGGCCTTGCGGGCTTTGGCGAATATTCGCTCGGCCTGACCGACGACGGCACCGCGCGCGTCTCGCTGCTGCCGGCTTTCCGCAACGGCATCAATTTCTTCGGGACGACCTATACCGAACTGTGGGTCAATGCGAACGGCAACGTCACGTTCGGCGCGCCGATGACCTTTGGCACGCCGATCGAGATCGACGGCAACGAGACGTTCATCAAGCCCGTTCAGGGCGACGAGGTGCCCGACCTGACGGGTCCGTTCCCGACCGGGATCATCGCGCCGTTCCTGGGCGACGTCGATACCCGCACGGGTGCGCTGACCTCGACCCCCGGCGGCACGTCGACCGGCACCAACCAGGTCTACTGGGACTATGATACAAAGAACTTCATCTTCACGGTCACGTGGAATGACGTCGGCTATTATGCCCTCAAATATGACAAGGCGAACGCGTTCCAGCTGCGCCTGATCCAGAAGGGCACCACAGGCGACTTCGACATCGAGTTCCGGTACGAGGACATCAACTGGACCACCGGACAGCATGACTATGGCGTCGGAGGCCTTGGCGGCACCGTCGCCCGCGCCGGCTGGTCGGCCAATGATGGCGAGAATTTCTTCGAACTGAGCCAGTCGGGTGACCAGAACGGCATGCTCAACCTGGAGAATCTGTCGAACACCGGCACTGCGGGTCAGTTCCTGTTCGAGGTGCGCAACGGCGATGCACCGCCTCCTCCGCCTCCTCCGCCGCCGCCCCCTCCACCACCTCCGCCGCCGCCACCTCCTCCTCCGCCGCCACCTCCGCCGCCGCCGCCCCCTCCTCCGCCGCCGCCTCCGCCGCCTCCTCCTCCGCCGCCCGAGGATGCCACGATCGTCGGCACGAACATTGGCGATCGCATCAGCGGCACCAAGGGAGCCGATGTCATCAAGGCGCTGGATGGTGACGACGTGGTCACCGCCAACCGCGGCGACGACACCGTGTTCGGCGGATCGGGCAACGACAAGCTGGGCGGCTCCTATGGCAAGGACACCCTCTGGGGCGAAGCCGGGGACGACATTCTGTACGGGAACGACGGCAACGACACGCTGATCGGCGGGCTTGGTGCCGATATTCTTGCGGGTGACGCCGGCATCGACCTGTTCGTCTTCGACACTCTCGATGGCGCGCGCGACCAGATTCTCGACTTCACCAAAGGCGAGGACAAGATTGCGATCGACCGGTCGGTATTCACCGCCTTCGCCGGCGATGCGGCCGGTGCGCTGTCCGCCGACGCGTTCAAGGCGGGCTTCAAGGCCACGACCGCCGACCAGAATGTGCTGTTCGACAGTGCGACCGGCCAGCTCATCTATGACGCCAACGGCAGTGCGTCGGGCGGTCGGACGGTCATCGCCATTCTCGACGGCGGCCCCAGTCTGGACGCGAGCGACTTCATCCTGCTCTGACAGGAGACGGGCGGGGACGGCCATTCCGCCGGCCCCGCCCTGATCGCGGCGTCGCCCGCTCCCGGCTCAACCCGCCTTTATTGCTGCGACGAGCGAACATGCTTGCCGCGCACGCCCGATGCGGGCAATCACTCCCGGGGGCTACGGGAGGACCAGTGATGACCTACTCTCTCAAGACCATCCTTCTCAGCGCGATGGCCGGCCTGGCCACGGTCACGGCGGCGACGCCGGGGCTGGCGAAGGACATGACGACCGATCAGGCCGCCATCGCTGCGGCGGTTGCCGCGCCGAGCCGGACCCCGGCCAATCTGGCGCGCGACGTCCATCGCCATCCGGCAGAAACGCTGGCTTTCTTCGACATCACGCCCGGCGAGACGATCCTGGAGTACAGCCCCGGCGGCGGCGGCTGGTACACGGAAATCCTGGCCCCGCTGACCGCCGGAGGCGGAACGCTCTACGCAGCCCAGGCCAAGGGCGGCGGCTTTGACGCGCTGGGCAAGAAGCTCGCCGCCGATCCCGCCGCCTATGGCCATGTCAAGCTGATCGAATGGCCGCCGGTCCCCGGATCGGTCGCGGACGGCAGCGTCGATACGATCGTCACCTTCCGCAACGTCCACAACATGGTGATGAACGGCAGCGCGGAATCGAACTTCAAACGCTTCTTCGACCTGCTGAAACCCGGCGGCACGCTCGGCATCGTCGATCATCGCCTGCCGGAGGACCGCGACAGCGCGCTCGAGAAGAGCAGCGGCTATCTCAAGGTTTCCAGCGTCCGCGCGCTGGCCGAGCAGGCGGGTTTCGTGCTGGAGGCGCAGTCGGAAGTGAACGCCAATCCGCGGGACACAGCCGACTGGCCGAATGGCGTCTGGACGCTCCCTCCCACCTTTCGTCTGGGGGATGCAGACCGCGCCAAATATGCCGCTATCGGTGAAAGCGACCGGATGACGTTGCGCTTTCGCAAGCCCGAATAGGGCTGACGGACCATGACCGGGCCGGGGATTGCCCAGATCGCCCGACGATGACGTCACCCGGCCCTGTTGCGGCGACTCCCGCAGCGCAACGCCAGAGCCAGCGGCCGATGCTGGCGGTTACCAGCCGCCTGCTCGGGGCGATGATGCTGATGGTCATGTTCACCCTTGGCAAGCTTCTCCAGGCGCGTGGCGTCCATCTGGTTGAGATCGTCAGCTATCGGCAGCTGCTGGCCTTGCCGATCGTCATGGCGTGGATGTTGATGCTTAGCGGGCCTTCCGGGCTTCGTACCCGGCGAATCGGCGGGCATGCGGGGCGAACGGCCGTCGGCCTGATCAGCATGGTCCTGAACTTCGGGTCCTACGCGCTGCTGCCGCTGGCCGAGGCGACGACCATCGGCTTCAGCGCGCCGATCTTCGCCACCCTGCTGTCGAGCGTGCTGCTGAAGGAGGCAGTCGGCATCCACCGATGGAGTGCGGTTGCGGTGGGTTTCGCCGGCATTCTGCTGATGGCCGGGCCGGCATCAGGACATTTCGCCTGGGCTGGCGTCGCGGTCGGCCTGAGCGCGGCCTTCGGGACCGCCATGGTATCGATCCTGATCCGTCAGCTGGCGCGGACAGAACCGGCCACCGCGATCGTGTTCTGGTTCACGCTGTTGTCGGTGCCGCCCGCGCTGCTCGGCCTGTTGCTGTTCGGTCGGGCCCATGACGTGACGACCCTTCTGCTGATCTGCGCGATGGGCGCGGCTGGTGGCGTGGCGCAACTGTTCCTCACCGCAGCGCTCAAATTCGGTCCTGTATCGATCGTCGTGCCCATGGACTACAGCTCGATCATCTGGGCAGCGCTCGCGGGCTGGCTGCTTTGGGGCGTACTGCCGCTTCTATCGACGTGGCTGGGCGCCGCGATCATCATCGCAAGCGGGCTCTACATCGTCTGGCGCGAGCATGTGCGGGGGCAGCGCGATCGCCTGCGGAGACAGGCCGAGGGAATTGGCGGGCCTTGTTGATCGGCGAGAGTCCGTCAGCACCAGCCTTCATGCTGCAGGTCGAGACTGACCGTTCCTCTCACGCCCGGCGCGGTGTGGCGAGATGGCGTCCCAGCCATCCGGTCAGCCGGCCCAGCGGAAAGCGACCCGCCCCGTCCGGCGCGGCATGGACCAGGTCGAACACCACTTCCTCCGCCAGATAGGCCGGATCGTTCCGAAGGAAATAGTGGCTGAAATTCTTGCGTGTCGAGCCGAAGGGTATCGTCTCCAGCTCGTCCGCGCCCGCCGCCGTCATCACCTGAAACGCCGTACTGACCAGCGCCCTGATGCGCCAGTCCCGCGCATGATCGCGCGCGACCGCCGCCGGCAGCGGACATCCGAACAGCCGATGGGCAAGAACCAGCGCCTGCGCCAGCGCGCGGCCGCCCTCGCGGACCGGCATCCCCTCGTACAGCGCGGCGATTCCGTCCGGCCCCATCGGCGTCACGAACGCCGCAAGGTCGCAAAGCCACTTGAGCCGCGACCAGCCATGCTGGGCGCCATGGATGGCGAGATAGGCGACGTTCGCTCTCGTCGGCAGGATCGAACAGGCGGTTCCCGTGGGCAAGGTGAAGCGGTCCGCCGGACCGTCGGACGGCAGCGGCATCAGCCGGCGATTGTCGAACAGGCGCCAGTGCAGCTCGACGATCTGCCGGCGGGCATCGGACAGAAGCTCGACATCCTTTCGCCGCCGCATCAGCCGGCGCAGGCTGTCGGGCGCCGGATCGAGAGGCTGGCGCGCGGCGAAGCCCATCGCGGCCAGCCGCGAACAGGCCAGCGGCACATCCTGCGGAGCGACGAGAAGGTCGATGTCGCGGCTTGTCCGCATCCCGAGCCTGCCGTGGATCGCCAGCGACAGCGGCACGCCCTTCAGCACAGTGACCGCGATGCCTTCGCTCTCCAGCGCGAGGACGATGTCGCCGAGCGTGGCCATCTGCGCCATCTCGTCGAAGACCGCGCGGGTCTCGCCGGCACGCAGCGCAGCGCCGAACGGCTCCGGAACGGCGATGCCGCGCGAGCGCACCGTATCCGCGAGCGCGGGAACGACGCGATGCCGCTCCGCCAGTGCGAGCATTCGCTGCCAGTCGGGATCGTCCGGCAGCGGGCGGTGGTCGCGATCATCCGACCGGGGCGCCACCAGCGCGGCCAGCAGCGCGAAGTCGTCGGGGATCGGGGCGGCGGGCGTCATCCCGGTGCCCTCCCCAGCTCGACCAGCAGCGGACGATGATCCGACCCGAGCGCCGGTCCCGTTTGCGCGTGCGCCATGGCCAGAGCCGACCCCGCGAGCGCATGATCGATCGCCAGCACGGGCCGCAGCGGCGATCCGCCGAACGGCACCGGCCATGTCGGTCCCGTCGGAAGCCGGCGCAGGCCCAGCATCGCCGAGGCGTCGCGGATGGTCATCGACCAGGGCGGGGCGTTGAAGTCGCCGATCAGGAGCAGGCGGTCCCTGCCCACATCCGACAGCCCCCCGCCGAGCAAACGCAGTTCCTTCGCCTGGCGACCCACCGGCCAGGGCCGCGACAGATGGACGGCAACGATGTCCACCGGGCCGATGGCACTCGCCACACGCATATGCGCGGCCGAAAGCGCGCGCCGGTTGTCGGCATCGCCGCGCGCCAGGCCGCGCGCGATCAGTGGGGGCCGGCGCGACAGGATCATCGTCGAACAGCGTCTCTGCCCCCGGCAGGTGACGCTGTGGGGATAGCGCGCGGCGAGAGCCCCCGACACCCGCGCGCCCGCCCGCGCCGCTTCGAGCAGGACGACGACATCGGGATCGCGCGCCAGGATCCAGCGAGCGGCATGCATGGGCGATTCATTATCCCGATGGAGATTGAAGGACAGGATGCGGAGCGCCGGATCCCCGTCCTGCAAAGCAACCGGTCGCCAGAGCGAACCCGCGTCGAACAACATCGCCGCCGCGACGGCCGCGACACCGAGCGCCGCCACCGCCGCGCGCGCGCGCATCCGCCGGGCCCGCAACGCCAGTCCACCGAGGCATGCAGCGGCTGCGAGCACCAGCAAGGGGGTCGCGACCGAGACAAGCGAGAGCCATGGCCATGACGGCCCCGCCGTCGCCAGAACGGCCAGCGCCAGCGCGACCGCCGCCGCACCGCCGAGCGGGCGAACCGCCCCCCATTGCGCCCTTCGCCCTACCGCCATGGCTCGCCTATAGCCTCGCTTCGCTACACTTGCCTATCACGGCGAAAAACTAATTCGCTCGAACTGTCACATAAGTTTAACCAGACTGGCCTTTGGTGCCCCACCGCTCGCCGGGGGATTATGGGCCAGGTTCAAGGACGTCTGATCGCCGGCATGCTGGCGAGCATGGGTTGCGGCCTATGGATTCCGGCCAGCGCGCAGGAAGCGGTTCTGCCGCCGCGCGCGGACGTGGCGGGTTCGCGCCCCCAACCCGATTTCGATCCGCTCGGCATCCGGCTCGGTCCGTGGAGAGCCGACGCCGGCCTCCGTCTGACGCAGGGGTACGACAGCAATCTGTTCGGGGAAACCACCGGTGCGGAGGTGGACGGATTCACCGTGCTTGCGCCGTCGCTGACCCTGCGCAGCGACTGGTCGCGTCATGCCGTCAGCGCGGCCGCTCGGGGCACATTCACGCGCTATCTCGACAATCCGCGACTGGCCACCGACGAATATTCCGCCAGCATCGGCAGCGATCTGGACTTCGGCCGCGTGAGCTTCCGCTCGCGCAGCAGCATTGCCCGCACCGCCGAACGGCGGGGGGAGAATGGCGCGCCGCTCAGCTTCGGCCGCCCCTCCATGTTCACGGTCGAAGGCCAGTCGATGGAATTGCGCGCGGACTTCGCGCCGCTCCTGATGTCGGTGACGGGCAGCCATGCCAGCATCTCCTATTCCAACATCGGCCTCGCCGACGGCACGTCGCTGCCGCAGGACTTCCGCGACTCGCGCGACCTGTCGGCGGCGGTGCGAATGGTCGTCGCCCCGACCGACCGTGCCGCGATCGGAATCGTCAGCGAATATGGCCACTCGCGCAACCGGGAATCGGCGCGCAGCAGCGATCAGGTGAAGCTCTCCGGCCTGGCCGCGATCGACACGGGGCTGGTCCGCGCCGAGGCGGAGGTCGGCTATTTGCGCAAATCCTTCGACAATCCCGCTTTCCGCGATTTCAAGGGCCTGACCTATTCCGGGACGATCGACTGGTATCCCACCCCGCTGCTGACCGTCGGGATCGAGACCCGAAAGCGGCTGGAAAACAGCGGCAACGCCACCGTGGGTGTAGTGCAAAGCCGCAGCTGGGCGGCACATGCGGACTATGAACTGCTCCGCAACCTGCTGCTGCGCGCCACCTACCGCCAGCGCCGCCAGCGCTATCCGGAGATCGCCGTAAGGGCAATTTCACGCAACATCGAACTGACTGGTGAATATAGGTTTAACCGAAGTGTCGCAATCGAGTTCTACACGCGATTCGAACGCAGGGAATCGACCGATTCCACGCGAATCAGACCATTTCGCGCGGTTCTCGGGGGTATTTCGCTGACGTGGCGGCTCTAGCCCCCCGGCACTTCGATATTGGTGGGGGTAGATGACACAGTTCGCCGCAACGTCGGCCTATCAGGAGCCCATGACCAGTCCGGGCGCGGCGAACGGAATCGCCGACCGCCTGGACATCGAGGGATTGTGGCTGCTGTTCCGGCGGCGGCTGCGCGTGTTCTTCTACACCGCGATCATCATCTTCGACATCTGCGCGCTGCTCGCGATCATGCTGCCCGACCGCTACACGGCGACAGCGGTGGTCGTTCTGGGCGGCGAGGGCGCGCCGGTGACCCCCAGCAGCCAGCGCGTGAAATCGGAGGAGCCGGAGAGCAACTCCGACGTGGAAACGCAGATGGCGATCATCACCTCGCGCGAGATCGCGTCCAGGGTGGTCGATTATCTCAATCTGGAGGACGATCCCGACATGCGCGCGATGCTGCGCGGCGGCGGCGGTATCGTCACGTCGCTGGCGCGCGGCCTGGGGCTGGCATCGCCCCCGCCGTCCGGCCCACTGACCGCCACCGAGCGCGCGCGCCTGCGCGAACTGGCCATCGGTCGCATCTCCGCCAATCTCGACGTCGAGCGGGTATCGAGCGCCTATGCCTTCACCGTCGCCTATCGCGATCCCGACCCGATCCGCGCGGCTGCGGTCGCCAACGCGACCGCGCATATCTACACCGACGAACAGGTCCGCCTGAAACAGACGGAGAACGCGCGTGCGGTGCGGCTGCTGGGCGAGCGGATCGTCGCGCTCAAGCAGGCTGCGCAGGCCGATTTCAAAGCGGTGCAGTCCTACCGGGTCGCCAACAATCTGCTCAGCACCACCGGCGCCACCCTGACCGAGCAGGAGATCAGCGCCTATAACCAGCAGGTCGCCGCCGCCAAGGCGGAGGCCGACGCTGACCGCGCCCGGCTGAGCACCGCGCGCAGCCAGCTGCGGCGCGGCTCGATGGGCGACGATGTGGGCGAGGCGCTCTCCTCTCCCGTCATCCAGTCGCTGCGGATCAAGCGCGCGGAATTGAGCACGCGCGTCGCCAATTACGCCGGATCGCTCGGCCCCCGGAACCCCGATTTCGCCGATGCGCTGCGCCAGCTTGCCGACATCGACGCGCAGATCCAGACGGAAATCAACCGCGTGCTGTCCAACCTCGACGCCAAGGCGCGGGTGTCGCAGCAGCGCCTCGCCTCGCTGACCGGCAGCCTGGGCGCCGCGCAGGGCGCGCTGGCGCAGAACAACCGCGCGATGGTTGCGCTCGACGACCTTCAGCGCCGCGCCGACGCGTCGCAGGCGCTCTATGAGAGCTATCTCAACCGCTACAAGGAAGCCGTCGCCGCCGACGGCGCGGAAAAGGCGGACTCGCGGCTGGTATCGGACGCCCGCATCCCCAATGCCCCGAGCTTCCCCAAGCGGACCCACTTCCTCGCGCTCGGGCTGCTGCTCGGCCTGGGCGCCGGATTCGTCGCGGCGATCGGAGCGGAGCTTGCCTTTTCGGGCCTGACGTCGGGCGAGGATGTCCGCCGCCGGCTGCGCGTGGCCTATTGGGGCGGGGTCCCCGACTATCGCCGGCTCGACCCGCCCATCGACGATCCGCTCGAAACGGTGCGCCAGAATCCCCGCTCGGCGCTGACCCAGAGCGTTCGCGGCGTCCTCGCCAAGATGCGTCAGTCGGTGGATCCGCATCAGGTCGTGATGCTCGGCTCGGCCGTGCCCGACGAGGGCAAGACGACCCTGTCGCTGTGCCTCGCACTGGCAGCGTCGCGGGTTGGCGAGCGGGTCATCGTGATCGACTGCGACAGCGCCCGGCACCAGCTGAGCGAGCATGTCCGCGCGGGCGATGGCAACGGCCCGGGCCTTCGCGAGGTCCTGAGCGGCGATGTCACGATCGCGGCGGCGCTGCGCGAGGACAGCCGTGGCTTCCACGTCCTGCCCATCGTCCGCCCCTTCGACGCGGACATGCCGCAGATCGATGCGGCCAAGATGAAGGTGCTGCTGGCGCAGCTGCGCGAACATTTCACGCTCATCCTGCTCGACACCGCGCCTTTGCTGCCGGTGTCCGAGGGCCGCGAGCTCGCCAGCCTGGCCGATGCCGTGCTGCTGGTCGGCCGCTGGCGCCACACGCCCGAGAAGGCGATGGCCTCCGCGCTCGACCTCCTACCCAACGAAGCCCGCGCAAAGACGGGCGTCGTACTGTCGCAGGTCAATCTCAAACAACTTGGCCGCTTCACGAGAGAGGATGCCGGGGCTTTTTATCGCTCCTACCAGGAGTATTACCATGCCTAGCGTCGTCGATTTCCCGGTTCGGCGCGCGCAGCCGCGCGTCGCGATCATCCATTACTGGCTCGTCACGATGCGCGGTGGCGAACGCGTGCTGGAACGGCTGCTGAACCTGTTCCCGCAAGCGCATATCTATACCCATGTCTATGATCCGGCGGCGGTATCGGACGTGATCCGGGCCGCCGACGTGCGCACCACCTTCATCCAGCAGCTGCCCGGCGCGGTGCGGCGGTACAAGACCTACCTCCCGCTGATGCCCTTCGCGCTCGAGGAGATCGACCTGCGCGGCTACGATCTCGTCATCAGCAGCGAATCCGGCCCGGCGAAGGGCGTGATGGCGCCGCCCGATGCGACGCACATCTGCTACTGCCACTCGCCGATGCGCTATCTGTGGGATCACTATCACCAGTATCGCCGGACCGCTGGCCCGGTGGGCCGGATGACGATGTCGGCGATGTTCCCGACCATGCGGACCTGGGACATGACGTCCGCTCAGCGGGTCGATCATATCTTCGCCAATTCGCGCTTCATCCAGCAGCGGATCCGGCGCTCCTGGGGCCGCGAATCGAGCGTCCTTCATCCGCCGGTGCCGGTGACCCTCTACACCCCCACCAAGGAGGTGCGCACCGAATATCTGTGGGTCGGGCAGATGACCGCCTACAAGCGCCCCGACATCGCGGTGGAGGCGTTCAACCGGTTGGGCCTGCCCCTGCTGATGGTCGGCGACGGCGAGATGCTGCCCGAACTGCGCCGCCGCGCGATGGGCAATATCCGGTTCGTTCGCTGGCTCGACTATGACTCGCTGCGCAGCGCCTATGCGCAGTGCCGCGCGCTGATCTTCACGGCGGAGGAGGATTTCGGTATCGTCCCGGTCGAGGCCAATGCCTCGGGGCGTCCGGTGATCGGCTTCGGACGCGGCGGATTGCTCGACACGGTGATCCCCGACGAAACCGGCCTCTTCTTCAACGAGCAGACCGCCGATTCGCTGGTCGACGCCATCAAGCGCCACCATCTCTGGGAACGGCATTTCGATCCCGCCGATGCGGTCGCCAACGCCGCGCGCTTCTCGCCCGAGACCTTCGACCGGGGCTTCATGGACGCCGTCCGGTCGCTTCGTCCCGACCTGTCGCTCGACGACATGGGCGGCGAGAGGGTCCCGGCGACCGTTGCGCGGATCGCTCCCGCTTCCGAACCGTCGCTCTCGCTCGCCTGATCCCAAGCGGCGGCGGCCGATGATACCGACGATATTCGGCGTGCTGGTGATCGGCATCGGCACGATCCTGCTCGTGTCAGGGTCGGCCACGGCGATGCTCGCCTTCGTCATGACGACGACGCTGATGGGTGGGTCGGCCGCGATTGCCCTGCCCGCGCTCGGCGGATCGACGATCCCTCCGGCGAATCTGGCGCTGCTGTTCCTGGCGCTGCGCGTCGTGCTGCCGTCGCCGGGCCACTGGAGCCGGCTGATCCGGGGCGCGGTGGACAATATCTTCCTGATCGTCTTCTCTCTCTATGGCGCGATCAGCGCATGGCTGCTCCCGCGCATGTTCGCCGGATCGATCAAGGTCACGCCGCTGCGTCCGGGCGCGGTCCGCCAGCTTTACGAGACGACGCCGCTCCACTTCTCGTCGCAGAACATCACCACGTCGGTCTATCTGATGGGCACGCTGGTCGCGGGTGTGGGAACGGCGGTGGCGGCGTCGCGTCCCGAAGGCGCGTCGCGGCTGGCGAAGGTGGGGATCACGGTCGGCATCATTCACGCGCTGCTGGGTTTCCTGAGCACGGTGGCGCCGGGCACCCCGGTCGAAGCGGTGATCGAATTCTTCCGCAACGGCCATTACGCGCAGCTCGACCAGAGCATCGGCGGCCTCCAGCGGATGAATGGCATCTGGCCCGAAGCGTCGGGCTTCGCAGCGTTCGGCGGGGCGTGGCTGATCTTCACGACCGAGCTGTGGCTTCGCGACGTCCACGCGCGCGCCGCCGGCCTTGCCGCGGCGCTGCTGGCGTCAGCGCTGCTCATCTCCACCTCGTCGACCGCTTATGTGACGCTGGCCGGCTATGGCACGATATTGACCCTGCGCGCGCTGTTGCTGCCAGGCAGCGTGCCGTTCGCCAAGGGGCTGGCGCTCGCGGCCTGCCTGCTCGCGGTGCTGGCGGTGGTGATGGCGATTACAGCCTTCGCGCCCGGCAGCTTCGACGGCTTCACCCGCATCCTGGCGATCATGACGGTGGAGAAAACCGACAGCGGATCGGGGATGCAGCGACTGTTCTGGGCGACGCAGGGCTTCGATGCCTTCCTCGCCTCCGCCGGGCTCGGCATCGGCGCGGGCAGCTTCCGTTCGTCGAGCCTTCCCACGGCGATCCTCGGGAGCATGGGCGTGATCGGCGTGCTGGCCTTTGCGGGGCATCTGCTGCGCGCGTTCAAGCCACTGCGCCGCACGACATGGCGCGCCGGTGTCACCGGGCCGGAGGCGATCGGCGCCGCGGCGGCCTGGACCGCGCTGCTGATGCTGATGCCGAGCGCGGTGTCGGCCCCCTCGCCCGATCCGGGCGTGCTCTGGGCGATGTTCGCGGGGCTTGCGCTCGCGCTTCGCCGCCGCGCCCCCACGACCACATTTGCGGCGCCGGGCAGGCCCCTGCCGACCATGCCTTCCCTTCCCCACGCGGCGGTGACATCATGATCCTTTCCGACGAGCATCGCCTCGCCTTCGTCCACATCCCCAAATGCGCGGGCGTTTCGATCAAGCAGCCGCTGCGGCCGCTCGACAGCACGGGCGGCCAATATTCGCGAATCGGCGATCATCCGCTGCTGGGCCGCATTCATTTCGCGCACATCCCGCTCACCGACCTTGCGGAGCATTTCCCCGACGACTGGGCAAAGCTGCGCGCCTATCGCTCGTTCGCGGTGCTTCGCGACCCGCGCGAGCGGTTCCTGTCGGCGATGTTCCAGCGGCTTCGCGAGTTCAGGGGCGCGAACCAGTCGGACATCACCCCCGCCCGCGTCGAGCAGGAAGCGGCCAGCGTCATCGCCTATCTCGAAAGCGGTCCCGCCCGGCTGGACCTCGAGCATGTCCATTTCAACCGGCAATGCGACTATGTCTTCCGCGACGGCGAGCGGATCGTGCAGGATCTCTTCGCGATCGAGAATATGGGCGCCATCACCGCCTATGTCGCCGATCGCACCGGAATCGCGATCGCCGAGGAGCGCAGGAACCGGTCGACCGAGCTGCGTCTGGGCGCGCTGCGCCCGGTGGTGCGGCTGCTGCGGCGGCCCTATGCGGCCATCATTCCCTATGCCGCGCGCAACCGTCTGCGCGCCCGCATGACTCGCGCGGGACTGTACGGTCAGGCGACGCGCCAGCCGATGATCCGGCCCGGCGGCCATGTCGACGGCTTCATCAGGGACTATTATGCACAGGACTTCGCGCTTCATGCCGCCGTCCGCTTCTGATCCTGCGCCCGCTGCCGCGCGGCTTGCGGTGGTCGTGGCCAGCCTCGGCCGACCCGACGCGATCGGCGATCTGCTTCACGCGCTCGCCGGCCAGACCCAGCCGCCCGAGCATGTCCTGTTGTCGGTCACCAGCGCGCGCGACCTGCCCGACGGGCTGACCGAGCGCAATCGGTTGACGATCCTGACCGGGCCAAAGGGGTCGTGCGCCCAGCGCAACCTCGCGCTCGCGCATCTGCCCGCCGACTGCGACATCGTGCTGTTCTGCGACGACGACTATCTGCCCTCGCGATTCATGGCGGAGCGGCTGCGCGCCTTTTTCGCCGCCCATCCCGACATCGTCGGGGCGTCCGGTCGGCTGCTGGCCGACGGCGCGCACGGCCCCGGCGTCACGCTTGCCGATGCGCAGGCGATGATCGCGGCGCATGACAGCGAGGCTGCGCCGCCGCTGGTCCCGCGCCGCGAGCATTACGGCCTCTATGGCTGCAACATGGCGTTCCGGCGCGCCGCGATCGAGGGGCTGCGCTTCGACGAACGCCTGCCACTCTACGGCTGGCAGGAGGATATCGACTTTTCGGCGCAGGCCGCGCGCGGCGGGCGGATCGTGGGGACCCACGCCTTTGCCGGGGTGCACCGGGGCGTCAAGCATGGCCGGTCGTCGGGCGTGCGCGTCGGCTATTCGCAGGTCGTCAATCCCATCTATCTGGCGCGCAAGGGCACGATGCGGACGAAGTACGCGCTGCGGATCATCGCGCGCAACATGGCGGCCAATGTCCGTCGGTCGGTTCGGCCAGAGCCCTGGATCGACCGGCGCGGGCGCGTGGCAGGCAACTGGCTGGGGCTGATCGACCTGCTGCGCGGGCGCATCACGCCCGAACGGATCGAGCGGCTATGAGTGGCCGGCCAGCCGCTGGTTGCGCGCGGGCGCGCTGAGCATATGCTTCCAGTAGACCAGCAGGTTGCGCGCACGGCGCTTGAAGGGCTTTTGGCGCGGCACGGCATGGAGCAGACCCGCAGCGGCAAGCGCGGTGGCCCCGCGCCCCATGACCTCGCGGCCGTCGGCGCGGACCGCGCCATACGGCAGGCAGGGAAGCCACGGGCAATCGAAACGGTCGAGCATGGCGTGGATGTCATCCTCGTACCGACGCCCGCCGACGAAGCCGTTCGCCGCCTTCGCCCGACCGACGCGCTGGGTGTGGCGGACCGCGACCGCGTCGATCACCGCAAGGTCGCGCGGTGCTTCCCACAGCAGATTGCTCCAGACGATGTCGATCCCGCTTTCGAAACCCATTTCGAACAGCGGCGCCACCCGTTCGAGCGCATCGCGACGGAAAACGGGGCACATCATCTCGACATAGGTGACATAGCGCAGCAGCAGGCCCGGATGCCGGAGCAGCGCCGCATAAGTATAATGGCTGTCGGCGGTCAGCGCGGGCTGCGCGACCTTGATCCGGTAGCGCGCCGCGATGGCGAACAGCCTGTCGATGCCGGCGCTGTCGATCAGCAGATCATCGTCGAACAGCGCGACATGCTCATAGTCCGCGATCAGCGCGCGGTGATCGCGCAGGAGCGCGCCATATCCCGCCACCTTCGTTCCCGCGCGCCGTTCGAAGATCACGCCGTCCCTGTCCAGCGGCGTCACGCCATCGTCATAGGCGGAGAGCAGGAGATCGAAGCTCCGCTCGCTGCCGCAGTCGATCCAATAGGGATGAAGGCTGCGGGGGCCGATGCGGCTGATCAACAGAAAGGGTCTTTTGGCCATCGCATCGTCCGCAACCGCCCGATCCGGCGGGCATCCCCGTCCCTGCCGCGTCACCGCGTAAGTTCCATGACAAAGGGCGCCTGACCCCCATGCCCGTACCCAAGCTTCCCCTGCAACTGCTCGGCCTGTCGCATATCTATCATCGCGCCTGGTGGCGGCGGACGCTTCGCCGCCGCTCGGTGCGCACCGACTGGCACGACCGGCACAAGGCGATCTTCGTGCATATCCCGAAGACCGCAGGGACGAGCGTGCTCGCCGCTCTGGGCGCGGACCCGGTGTTCGACACGCACGCCCCGGCGGAGATCTATCGCGACGCCTATCCCGACCTGTTCGGCGGCGCGTACAGCTTTGCGTTTGTGCGCAACCCGTGGGACCGCTTCGCCTCCTCCTTCCACTTCATGCGCGACGGCACCGACTGGCCGATGCAGCAGCAATGGGCGGCGAAGCATATCGGGTCACAGGATTTCGCGACCTTCACCCGGCGCATCGGCCGCGATCCGCTGTTCCGCGCGCAGGTGATGGCCGAACGCTTCTTCTGGCCTCAGGGATTCTGGCTGGGCGGCGTAGGGCGCCCGTCGATCGTCAAGGCGCTCTATCGATTCGAGGAGATCGACGCGGCGATGGCCGAGCTGTGCGATCGGCTGGGTATCGCGGCACCCGAGCGCACCCCGCATTTGCGCAAGGGCGGCGCGTCCGATTTCCGCAGCCTCTATGACGAGGAAACGGCGGCGATCGTCGCGCGGCTCTACCGGGCCGACATCGACTCGCTCGGCTACCGGTTCGAGCGCTAGGCCGCCGATGCGACCCCGCCTGCTCTCCTCCGCCTTATGGGCCATGGCCGGCAACAGCGGGCAATATATCATCGTCTTCGGGCTGCTCGTCTATCTGGCGCATGTGCTGACGCCGCGCGACTTCGGCCTGATGGCGACGGTGTCGGTGGGACTCGACATCGGTACCCGCGTCGCGCGCTGGGGGCAGGTGGAACTGCTCCAGCAGGAGCGTTATCGCAGCGACGACTGCCGCAACCAGTCGCTGCGCCTGTCGCTGCTGATCGGGCTGCTGTTCGCGGGCGCATTCCTGGCGCTGGCGGTGCCAGTGGGCGATCTGTTCCACTCGCGCGAGCTGATGTGGATGATGATCGTCTGCGCGCCGGTGTTCCCGTTCCTCGCCACCGGATCGACCGCCGAGGCGGTGCTGCGCAGCCAGTTCCGGTTCAAGGTGCTGGCGTTCCGAAGCACCGTCTCTGCCCTGATCGGCGCGGCGGTGGCGATCGCGCTCGCCGCGCTGGGGTTCGGCGCGCTGACGCTGGCGGTGCAGCGGCTCGTTCAGGCGGCGGTCTCGGGCCTCTGGATCTGGACCGCGGTGGACTGGCGCCCCAGTATCCGCCGCGCGATCCCCTGGTCGTGGCCGATGGTGCGCGAGGGCGCGTCGGTGATGGCGGGAACGCTCGTTCCCGTCGCACTCCCGCGATCGATCGACCTTCTGGTGGGTGCCTTCCTCGGCCCCGCGATGCTGGGCCTGATGCGAGTTGGTTTCCGCGTCAACGAATTCGTCGGGCAGCTGGTGGTGATGCCGCTGGTCAGCGTCGGGCAGGCCGAGTTCGCGCGCGCCGCCAAGCAGATCGACGCGATGCGCCGCTCCTATCTGCGGCTGACGCAGGCGAGCGCGCTCGCCATGTGCCCGATCCTGATCGGCCTCACCTGGACCGCCCCGGAGGCGATCCCGCTGCTGTTCGGCGACCAGTGGCACGACGCGGTGCCGTTCGTCGAGATCATCGGGTTGCTCGGGCTGGTGGCACCCATCAACTATTATTTCGCGGCGACCATGGTCGCGCTGGGGCAAAGCCGGCAGGTTGTGCGGCAGGGCCTGTTCCAGCTCGCGCTGGGGGTCGCGCTGACCGCCGGTGCCGCACAGATATCGCTCGCCGCCGTCGCCTGGGCGCATGTGCTTCGCGGGCTTGGCGTCAGCCTGTTCAACATGCGCGACCTCGGCGCGCATATGGGGCTTCGCGCCGCCGCGCTGGGTCGCGCGCTCGTTCCCCCTTATGTCGCGACGGGGGTGATGAGCCTGGCGCTGCTGGGCGCGCGGATGCTGCCCGCGCTTGCCGACGCATCGCCGCTCGCCCGCCTGCTCGTTCTCGCGAGCCTCGGCGCGGCGTCCTATGGCGCGACACTGGTCGTGCTTGCGCGCGCGGGGGCCTGGCCCGACCACAGTCTGGTGACCGACCGGATCAAGGGCATGATCCGCCGCCGGAGAGCAAGCGTCGCCTGATCAGTCCGCCGTCTGCGCCATGCCCCGCTGCTCGTCCCGGCCGCTCGGCGCGCACAGCGCGGCGCCCGCAGGAGCGGCGGTCAGCACGCGCACGCGCCGTCGCAGCAGATGCGCGCCGGGCCCCGGCGCCTGATAGCGGATCTCGATGCCCTCGCCCTTGGCCAGCGTCAGCGCGAGCGGCGGTGCCTGGCGGAGGCCGTCGATGTCGCCCGCGAACAGCGTCCGCCCCGCCGCCGCCATGCGGACCGCGACGGGCCTGTCCTTCGTCCCTTGGAAGCAGGCGGAAAGAACATAGTCGCCCGCCGCCGGAGCCGCGAACGTCTCGACGATGCCGAGGGTCGGTTCGCCGGGCGGGCGCGCCGTCGCGACGGCATTGGGCATCACCCTGAGATTGGGAAAGCCGGGCGCGCCGCGATAGGATGTCCAGTTCCAGTCGGTCCAGCCCATCGGCAGCGCGGCCGCACCGGAGCGCGCGACGGTCCACGCCCAGCGCCCGCCCCCGCCGCCGCCGCCGCCGCCTTCGCGCCCCGCGATCCCGTCGATCAGCGTGTCGGCGACGACCTCGACCGGCCCCAGCGTGAAGCGAGCGCCCGACTCCACCAGCACCGGGTCGCCGGTCAGCCTGTCGGGCAGGGCGATCGGCCGCCCGCGCGAATCCCATGCCCGTGTCGCCGGGTCGCTCCATCGGATCGCGCGCCCGCTTCCCCACAGGAGCTGCGGCCCCTCGCCGAAGCGATAGACGAAGGTCAGCGGATCGCCCATGTCCACCCGCCGCGCCCGGCCCGCGCCGAGCAGGCGGCCGGTCGCGGTGCGGAAGCTGTCGAGCGCGGGGGCCGGCGCCTGACCGGCGAACAACCCCATGTTCGGATACCAGCGCTCCTCGCGAAGCGCATACCAGTCGCTGCGCTCCACACCGGCGGCGCTGAGCAGCGCGATCATCTTGATCGCGTGCGGCGGCGCGGCTTCCCGGCTCGGATAAAGAAAGCCGAACTCGGACGCGTAAACTGCCTTGTCGCCGCCGCCATGCCGCGCCATCGCCGCGCGCAGCCGGTCGAGCTGGACGGGCAGCTGTTCGGGAACGCCGAGATAGGGATGGACGACGATCCCGTCGACGAGCGGCAGCAGCCCGGCCGCAAACAGCCGCTCGAAAAAGCCGATGGCGACCGACAGGCTCGATCCCGACAGCAGCTTCGGCCCGCCGGAGCCGAGCGAGTCCCGCAGCGCGCGGACGATCGCCACATAGCCGCCGGGCATCGCCTGAACGACAGGGCCTTTCAGCGAATGCCCGTTGATCTCGTTGCCGATCTCTAATGCCGTGACGCAGGGGAAGCGCCGCGCGACCGCTGCCGCAAAGGCGCCGAACGCACGCCTGCCCGCCGCCGAATGGACGGTCTGGCCGCCGTCATAGAGGCGGTTGCGCGGTGTCAGCGTCAGCATCACCGACAGGCCGCGTCCGCAAGCCTGGTCGAGCCAGCCACTCGTCGCCGGGGTGAAGCGATAACTGCCCGGCGTCGCCTCGATCTTGCCCCAACCCAGCCCGTCGCGAATGCCGACCGCACCCGATGCCGTCACCTGGTCAAGCGCGGCGACGGGCCAGCCCTGGTCGAAATGGGTGTTGACCCCAAGGTCCATCGCCGCCGCGGGGGCGGCTGGCAGCAGCAGCGACGCGGCGGCGGCGAGCCACCTTCTCACGCACCGCTCAGCATGCGAAAGATCACGTCGCGCCAGCCCTTGCGGAAATGCGCCAGATCGAACCGCTCGATCGCGACTTCCAGCTGGGCGAGACGCGTCGCGCGCTCGTCACCCGGCATGTCGCACAGATCGACCATTCGCCGGGCGATCTCGTCGACATCATGCGCGTCGGCCTCCAGCGCGCCCTCGCCCGCGACCTCTCGCAGCACGCCGCCGCGACTGATCAGCGGGACGAGATTGTGGCGCACCGCCTCGCCGACAGGCATGCCGAAGCCTTCGAGAAAGCTCATCAGCACAAAGCCCGTCGCCTGCTGATAGAGCCAGCGAAGCTCGGCATCGGAGACATAGGGCAGGACATGGACGCCCGGCACGCCCTCCGCCGCCCGAAGCACATCCTCATGGCCAGGCTCCGGCCCGCCGCAGATGACGTAGCGGATGCCGCGTTCGGCAAGGCCGCTGCGCGCGTAGGCGGCGATCGAACCGGCCTGGTTCTTGCGCGTGCCGATGCTGCCCACGGTCAGCAGGAAGCGGGGCTCTATCCCCGCCACCGCCGACAGCTCGCCGACGTCGATTCCCTCGCGGATCGGTGGCGACACCACGCGGCTGGCGTGGCGGGCGGCGGCGGGGTAGAGCTGCTCGAAGGCGAGCCGGCTGGTGTGGCTGACAAAGACGAGATGCGGGCCGACGCGCGCGATATGGTCGTAGATCGGCTTGTACGCCTTCACAACATCGGGCGGAAACAGATCGGGATGCGTGACCGGCCCCAGGTCGTGGATCAGCACGCCGTCGCAGGGGCGAAGGCGCGTCGTCGGCACGGTGAAGGGGTCGAGGTGGAGGAGCGGCCGGCGCGGTCGCCGGCGCGGCAGCAGCGCCAGCGGGCCACTGCGGACACGCGACATCACTTCCCAGTGCTGGAGCCTGCCGACGATCCGCCCGTGAAGGCCGTCGAGCGGCGCGGCGGCACGGCGGCGCCAGTACCAGACGTCACCGATCGGCAGATCGTCCATCGCCAGCAATTCCTTGCCGATGAAATATTTGCCGGTGCGGTTGTGGATAGCGAGCGAGAAATCGACGTCGATCCGCGACCGTTTCGCCGGGTCAAGCGACGCCAGCGTCGATCCGGGCGGAACGGCGATCAGGTCGTCGGGGCCGTTCGGCCCCTCGCCGATGCGGGGAGAGGCACTGGTCATCGCGGTTCAAGACTCCGGGTCATGGCGGGTACGGCGGGGGCCGGGCGCTGTGCTCCCGAAGCCTGCCGCTGGATGGGACGCTCGATCCAGCGGTAGGACAGCCAGGCGAGCAGGAGGGTGATGGCGCTGCCGAGAAGGAAATGCGCGATGCTGGCGGCGATCCCGCCCGGCGGCACATTCAGGCTCGACAGGAGGCGCGCCGCGCCTTCGCCGCCGAGCGGGCGAAACACGTAGCCGCCGTAGGAGATCAGCCCGATCGAACCGAGCGCCGGGAGTCGCAGCAGCGGCGCCAGCAGCCTGTCGCCCGCCGCCGCGAGCGCGACCAGACCGGTCATCGCCAGCCCCACGACACTGTAGAGCAACGCCTCGCGATGCTCACCGATGAGGATGCCCGACAGGATGTCGCGGAGCGCGTCCACGCCCTGCGCGCCGCGCACATCGTGATTCACGCCGACATAGAGGGCGATGTAGAGCGCGAGGCATGCGACGCCCGCCGCCGCGACCGGGCGGGCCAGCCGCTCAAGCGCGCCCGATCCTTGCGCGAAGGCCAGCAGCGCGCCCATCGCGAAAATGTCGAAATGGAGGAATGGCGCAACATAGACCGCGAAGGCCGCGTCGAGCGGCGCCCAGCCCAGATCGTTCAGCAGAATGTCGCCCGCCACGAACCGCCCCAGCGGACACAGCAGCAGCAGCGCCGCCAGCATCGCGATCACCGCGCGCCGGGGCAGCAGGCAGAGCGCGAGGCCGTAAAGCAGATAGAATTGCATCTCGACCGCGAGCGTCCACAGATGCCCGGTCGGCCATCCGGCGATCCGTCCCAGCCCCAGCGGCATCGTCACATTGCCAAGGAACAGCGTCAGGCTGGCAAGGCTGAGGGCATCCTGGCGCAGGCCCGCCGCCACCGCGACGAGGAGCCCGATGCCGATATAGAGATAATAGACGGGGAATATCCGCACCGCGCGGCGTCGCATGAAGCGAGCATAGCCAGACAGCCCTGTCGCCGCATCGCCGCGTGCGAGCATCGAGGCGGTGACGACATAGCCGGAGATCACGTAGAACAGCCAGACACCCACCCAGCCGAACGGAAGGATATGGCTGTGGAGTGCGATCACGGCGAACATCGCCAGGGCGCGCAGCGAGTCGACTTCGCCTGACCGCCCCAAAGTTCCGCCCCTTGCCATCGGCCGCCAAGCCGCCCCTTCACCCGCGCCGCCGCATTGCGGCACGAACGGGCTGCTTATGTCGGCTGGGTTGCAGATTCATGGCGGATTGGCGCCCGGTTCATCTTTTTTCACGGGGCGATAACGTTTCGCAAATCCGCAACGTAGCGCCGCTAGCCGCGCAGGCGGCATGGGGCAATCCGGATGAAAGCGACCTTCAACCCGCTGATCGAGCGCATCGGCACCGCGCTGTTCGCGGTCGATCAATATGCGGATATTTTCGAGCGGGTGGCGGCGTCGTCCTGGCCGGCCGGACTCCTGCGCGCGCTCTTTCGCCGCAGGCTGGCGTCCGACATCGCCGCCGCGCCGCTGCTGTTCATCCATGTCCCCAAAAATGGCGGCACGTCGGTCAAGCGGGCGCTCTACCGGTCCGATCCGGGGCATGCGACCGCACGCTATTATGATCTGTTCTTTCCCCGCCATCTGGCGGCGGCCGAGTCGATCGCGATCCTGCGCGATCCCGCCGACCGCTTTCTGTCGGGCTTTGATTTTCTGCTGAACGGCGGCGGGCGCGACGTCCGTATCCAGGATCGTCCGATGCGGCGCATGGCAGCGATCCGCACGCCCGACGACTTCCTCGACTTTCTCGAACGTGCCGGCGGCGACTGGCTGAAGGTCGATACCTTTGCCCGCCCGCAAAGCTGGTATGTCGCGGATCGATCCGGGCGGATCGCGGTGCGGCATCTCTGGCTGCTGGATCGCGCGGGCGACGGGCTGTCGCGCTTCCTGGCCGAGCGCGGCCTCCCCGCCATGCCGCACAGCAATGCGACAGAGCGGCGCGAGCGCACCCTCAGCGCGGCGCAGCACGACCGGCTGCGCCGGCTCTACGCCGCCGACTTTGCGCTCTACGCGGCGCTGAAAAACGCCGGAGGATATTCGTCGGCGCTGTTCGGCAGGCCGCTGACCGACGCGGTCAGCGCCGCGACCTCCGCCTCCACCGCGTCATAGTCCACGCCATCGACGATCCGCGCCGGGGTGGGACGCAGATCGTCGAACCGGACCCCGAAGCGATCCTCGATGTCCGTCCGAAGCGTGCGGTCGGCGGCGAGCTGGCTCAGCGAGAAGGAGACATGCCCGCCGTCGCGGCCGGAGCGATAGGACGCCAGCCAGCTCAGGTAGAACAAGGCATAGGCCTGGCGCGGCGTCAGCGCGTGCGCGGCGGGACGGGCAAGGCGGTAGCGGTCGCGCGGCTTGACGCCCGGCAGCATCAGCGCCGCCTTCATCCGCCAGTGCGAAAACACCCCCGGCGCCAGTTGCCGGGCGATCGGCGCCAGCACGGGCGAGAAGCCGAGCTGGAGCAGCGTGCCGGGCATAAAATAGTCGTTGGCGGGCCAGCCATAGGACGCGAACTGCTCACGCGGCGCGCGCCAGAGATGCAGCGCCTCGCCACCCAGCAACGCCCTGAGCCTGCGCGTCTGGGTGCCCGACCGGCAGAAGCCCAGAAAGGCGATCCGCCCCTGCGAGTCGGCGGCGCGGCCCAGCGCGCGCAGGAAGTCGGCGGCACGATCCGACCCTTCGCCATAGACATTGCGCAGGCTGAGGTCAGGCGCGTGCAACGCGCGAAGCGGCTGGCCGGTCAGCGGGTCGATGTCCTCATAACCGCCGAAATAGCCGCCCTCTATCTCCGGGTGGCGCAGGTTGCGGTCGCGGCTGCGATCGCGAGTCCTCGCCGCACTCGGACGGCGGCCGACACCCTCGTGACAGGGCTCGTAGAAGAGGCAGTAATGCGGCGAACGCGCGAAGACCTGCGCCAGATAGGTGCTGCCCGAGCGCCACATCGCGTCGGCGAAAAGCAGGCGGCCGTGCGGCGGCGTGTCGGACCCGGTGGTCATCGCGCGCGCGCCCCCGCCGCCTGGGCATCCGGCGCGGGGCCATTCTCGGCAAGCCTTGACGTGGCGACCCGCAGCAGGGTCTGCGCGGCCGCCGCCCATGTGAAGCGCCCCGCATGCGCGCGTCCGGCCGCGACCCGCGAATCGCGCCAGCCCTCATCCGACGCGAGCCGCGCGATCTGCGCTGCCCAGCCGGCCGGATCGTCGGGCCCGGCATAGAGCCCCGCATCGCCGCACACTTCCGGCAACGCACCGCAGGGCGCGACGACGGCGGGGCAACCGACCAGCATCGCCTCCAGCGGCGGAAGGCCGAAACCCTCGGTGCGCGACGGGAAAGCCAGGCACAGCGCCGATTCGTACAGCGCGCGGAGCTCTCCGTCGCTCACGCGACCGGCGAAGATCGTGCCGGACGGCAGGGCGATGCCGCGCGCGGCGAAGTCCTGCGCCCCCTCCCCCCCGACGAGGACAAGGCGCAGTCCGGCAAGCGACGCCTGGCCGAAGGCCGCGCCGAGCAGGCCGATATTCTTGTGTGCCTGCGTCGAGGCCAGCGCCACGACATAGCGATGCGGCGCGAGGTCGAGCTTCGCCAGAACGCCGGGCTCCGCCGCGACGCGCAGCATATGATCGACACCGTTGTGGACGACCGAGATGCGCTCTGGCGGGCACAGGCCCGTCCGCGCGATTTCGGTCCGGCTGAACTCCGACACCGCGAAGAGATGGCGGTGCGTTCGCGCGAGCAGCGGCTGCACCGTCTTGTACCAGAGGCGGAACGGCCGCGAGTAGGACTGCGGCGTCAGATAGACCTGCGCGTCATGGATCATCGTCATCGACCGTCCGCGAAGCACCGGGCCGATGTTGCACAGGTTGAGGAGCAGCCGGCCCGGATCGCGCCCGGGAATGGACAATTGTTCCCAGGGGATGTGCACGAACGGCCGGATCACGCGCGTTGGCATCGCGAAGGCCTGCGCCGCGCCTGCTGCGTCGCGCGGCACCCAGAGCTGTGCGTCGAGCCGGCCCGGCGACTCCTGCGCGATCGCGGCCAGCGCATGGGTCAGCTCGGCGGCGACGCGGTGGACCCCCGTCGGCGCGGCGGCGAGAAACTTGCCGTTGACGGCGATCCTGAGCGGCCGGTCCATCAGCCGAGCCCCAGCGCGCGCGACGCGGTGACGCGGCGCGCCAGTTCGCGGGCGGCGATCGGCCCGACGATCCCGGCGGTCACGCAGACCGCCAGCAGAAGATGCGAATCGAGCGGCCCGAAAAGACGCGTCAACAGGATGCGCGTTCCCGCGATGGCCAGAATATGGAGGACGAGGATCGCCATGCTGCGCTTGCCGACGAAGGCAAAGAGGCGCGCCACGCGCTCGGGCAGGATGAACGCGAGCGCCAGCACCCCCGCCGTGCCGAAAAGCGCCGCGGGCAGATACCAGGCACGCCAGGCGATCCCGGCGATCTTCCACGACCGCATCGTGTCGAAGTCCGGCTGCGATCCCGCCAGTGCAGACGCGGCGATCGCGCAGGCGGCGATTCCGGCGACGACCAGCAGCGGCGGCGCCCACAGGCGCTGGACCAGCGCGACCCGGATCCGCTCGACACCGCCGCTGGCGACCCACACGCCCGCCGCATAGAACAGCCCATGAACCATCGCGAGACGCAGCATGACCGGCATCGGAACGACCAGCACCGCAATCTTGGCAGCGAGCGCCAGCGCGAACAGCGCGCGCTCGCCCCATCGCGGCACGACGAACCACGCCGCCACATGGAGGAGGAAGAGGACGTAGAGGAACCAGAATTGGGAAATGGCCTGGAAGGGCAGCTTCAGAATGACCGGCCAGAATACCGACACCGGCCGGTTGACCAGCGCGCCCGCCGCGTAGATCGCGCTGTACTGGATGATCGACCAGAGGAAATAGGGGTAGACCACGGTGATTCCGAGATCGATCAGAAAGCCCCGGCGGCTCTTTTCCAGCCGGCGCGCCACGAGGAGGCCCGAGAGGAAAAAGAACAGCGGCATATGAAAGACGTAAATGCCGGCGAACAGCTCGCGAAAATGAGCGGGCACTTCGCGCCCCGGCATGTCGATCAGGCCGCCGAGCGCATGGCCGAGCACGACCGCGAGCATGCCCGTCCCGCGCGCGGCATCGAGCCACATGATCCGCGAGGCGCCCGCCTCCAGTGGCCGTGCCGATGGTGGGAACACCGTCGGCGGCTGCATGTCGACCGCGCCGTGAATCATCGCCTCCTGCACCCGGAATGCGGTCGCCAGAGCAGCATAAGGTTACATTAATATGGCTTGATGCATGTAGATGGGGGCCTTTGCGACCGGAACAGCCGGAACCGGAGGCCGGATCGCGCGTTGCAAGTCGGGGCGCTTTGTGCGCGTAATGATCGCGGCAATTCAGGGGGACAGCGCGGGTTGTGCCCTAGTGGGGTGGACGATATGGTCATGAACGTCGGTAGCAACTTGGCGCATCCAGCCCGGAGTTTCAGAGCATTGGCTGAAGACAATTCAGAGTCGGACAAGCGGGGACGTGAACAGTCCGCCATTGCGTTTCCTTATGTGGATTTATACGCCGCTGTCGAGATTGCCCGCGCCATTTACGACCGCTGCGGCGACGATGTCTGTGATCTTAACGACCTTGCGACCGGCCTCAACGACGGCGCTGGCGGTGCCTTTCGCCTGAAGACGTCGGCCGCGCGCATTTTCGACCTGATCGAGAAGCGGGGACGAAGCGAGGCGCGCCTCACCCGTGGCGGCGTGCGCGTGGTCACCGAGGATGACGTGACCGCCAAGGCCCAGGCCTTTCTCAAGGTCCCGCTATATTCCGCCGTCTATGAACGCTTCAAGAACAGCCACCTGCCGCCGAAGAAGTCGCTCGAACAGGAACTGAAGAAGCTCGGCGTTCCGGAGAAGCAGGTAGACAAGGCACGGCAGGTTCTCGAAAGATCGGCGCGACAGGCGGGCTTTCTGGACGATGGCGACAATAAACTCGTGCGCCCGACAGAAGATCAGCCACAAATCGGCAACAAAAGTCACATAGCGCGGGCGTCCATGATGGACACCGAAAACCGATTCGAGGCCTATGCCGCCCAAGCGGGCATGCCCGTAAGCTTGCGCCGTGACGATCCGCTGATCGTCGGCCTGGTCGAACGCCTCCCCGCGCTGGGCACGCCCTGGAGCGACGAGGCGCGGGTCGCCTGGCTGCGCCTCGCCAGCTCGATCTTCGACGTGGCCTATACCGAAGGCACGGGCAAGATCGAGATTTCGGTGAACGGCGAAGACGAGGACGAGGCGCACTGAGCGCTTCCCTGCCGCAGGAATAGCATCCACTTCCGTATCTTTTTTCCGCGCGTGCGAGATTTCGCCGCGCAGTCCGTGTGCGCGCCATCCCCTTGAATTTGCGTGGCAGATTTCACCGGCGGCGGGCGGCAGCTCATAGTTTCGCATCGCGATGCGTTAAACGGCGCACAGAGTCTCAAAACTTAAACATTTTGTAACGATTGCGGCGCGAGCGGTTCGCCTGACTCGTGTCCGGCTCCGCGAGGAGGGCGTTCAGCCAAATGACGTGCAGTCGGGGGAATCGCGGCGAGCGACCAAAGGGTCGCTCGGCTGCGATATGGATCGTGGGTGCTATGGCGACCTGGGGGGCTTATGCCGCTCCCGCGGGCGCGCAGGATGCTGTGCCCCCCTCCATCACCAGTCAGCCCGCAGCGCCGGAGGGCGTCCCCGCCGCCGAACCGGCACCCGCGCCGGCCAGCATCACGGCTGCGCCCGACCGCTTCTTCATCTCCGCCTTCGACGTGAAGGGCGTGACCAGGCTCGAACAGTCGATCGTTGAAGAGGTGGTCTATAACTTCCTCGGCCCCGACCGGACGACCGCCGACGTGGAAGCCGCGCGCAAGGCGCTCCAGGCCGCCTATGCCGCACGCGGGTATGAATCGGTGCAGGTCGATGTGCTGCCCCAGCCCGAGGAGCAGTTCGCCGCCGGCCTCATCGAGATCACCGTGACCGAAGCGCCCATCGGCCGCATCACCGTCGCGGGGGCGCGCCATCATTCCGCGGAGCGGGTGCGCCGCAACATTCCCTCGCTCGTCGAGGGACAGCCGCTCAATGTCCGCGACCTCCAGACCGACCTCGCCGCCGCCAACCGCTTCCCTGACCGGCAGGTGTCCCCGTCGTTCAACGCGGGCACCACGCCCGGCACGATCGATGTCGAACTGAACGTCGAGGACGAACTGCCGCTTCACGGCAGCCTGGAGATCAACAACGACCACAGCCCGTCGACCGATCCGCTGCGCCTCAACGCGAGCCTCCGCTACAGCAACATGTGGGGTCTGGGGCATACGCTGACGGGCACCTACATCGTCGCACCGCAGGACCGGAAGCAGTCGGAGGTGTTCTCGGGATCCTATCTCGCGCCGCTGATCGGCACGCCGTGGACGCTGCTGCTCTATGGCTACAAGTCGAACAGCAACGTCGCCGCGCTCGGCGGCGTCAATGTGCTGGGCGACGGCTATCAGATCGGCGCGCGCGCGATCTACCGGCTGCCGGGCGAGCGCGTCGTCCAGAATGTGACCTTCGGCTTCGACTACAAGGATTTCAACCAGAACACCTCGCTGGGCGACACGCCGACGGATCGCAAGCCTATCGAATATGTGCCTCTGTTCGCGTCCTACGGCCTGATCATGGCAACGGACAGCACTGTGCTCGACCTGACGGCATCGGCGACGGCGGGCCTCCGGGTGGTGAAGAAGATCGGCTGCCTCAGCGAACTCGAGCCCGGCGCCAATTGCGTGCCGGAGGACCAGTTCCAGAACAAGACCTTCGACGGCAAGGAAAACTTCCTCCACGCCAATCTGGAGGTCAATTATCGCCAGACCCTGCCGAGCGATTTCGTCGCGGCGGTCAAGCTGTTCGGACAATGGTCGGACTCACCGCTTCCGACCAACGAGCAGTTCGGTATTGGCGGGCTGAGCAGCGTGCGGGGCTATCTGCAGTCCGAAACCGTGGGCGATCTCGGCTATCTGGTATCGACAGAGCTGAGCACGCCGTCGGTTGCGGCCCGTCTGCCTGACTTCGTCGACGAGCTTCGCGCCTTCGGCTTCGTCGAGGCCGGGCAGACGCGCATTTTGCGACCTTTGCAGGAGCAGTCGCGCCACGAGGCGATCTTCTCCGTCGGCGGAGGCTTTCGCATCCGCCTGTTCGACGCGTTTTCCGGGGAGCTTTCGGTCGGCGTGCCGCTGCTGAACGGCCCGACCACGCGCAAGAACGATGTGCTCACACAATTTACGGCCAAGGGGGAATTCTGATGAACAAGGGCATGATAAGGGCCAGTGTGCGACTGCTGTGCGCATGCCTTCTGGCGGTCAGCGCCGTCACTTTCGGCGGGACCGCCCGCGCAGAGGGCTCCTGGTGGACGGGCGGTGCCGACTGGACCTACCGCAAGCAGGTGACGATCGACACCTCGCCCAGCGGCGTGAACGTCAGCGGGCCGATCGGCCGCAGCGTCGTCCTCGTCAAGCTGACGAGCGGCAACTTCACCTTCACCGACGCGCTTCAGAACGGCGCGGACATCCGCTTCGTCGATTCGGACGACAAGACGCCGCTGCCCTTCCATATCGAGAAATATGATCCGCAGACGGGCATCGCCTATATCTGGGTGTCGATCCCGACGCTGAACGGCGGCGAGAAGAAGACGATCTATCTCTATTTCGCCAATCCCAATGCGGGCGACGGCGCCGATGCCAAGGGCACGTTCGACGCCGATTACATGGCTGTCTATCATTTCGGCGAAAAGCCCGGCCAGCCGAGCGCCGACAGCACCGCAAACGCCAATGCCGCCGCGGGCGCACCCGCCGGCATCAACGAAGGGTCGATCATCGGATCGGGCGCGCGCTTTCCCGGCCAGGGCTGGCTGACCCTCAACCCGTCGGCGTCGCTGGCGATGCCCGCCGGTTCGTCCTTCACCTTCAGCGCGTGGATCAAGCCGCAGCAGCTCGCCGGTGACCAGGCGCTGTTCGCGCGCGGGCCGATGATCGTCGGCCTGAACAACGGAACACCCTATGTGATGGTCGGCGCGGCGAGCGTCCAGGCGTCGGGCGCGGTGCGCCAGGGCGAATGGAGCCATGTCGCGGCGGTCGCCGACGGCCAGACGGTGAAAATCTATCTCAACGGCATCGAAGCGGGCGCCGCGAGCGGCACGCTTCCCGCACTCGACGGCCCGATCACCATCGGCGGCGCGGAAGGGCGCCCGTTCAACGGCGAGATGGACGAGGCACGCCTGTCGAAGGCGGCGCGTCCGGCCGCGATGCTGCTCGCCATGGCGAGCGCGGAAGGACCGGCCAACAAGCTCGTCAGCGTAGCCGAAACCGCCGAAAAGGCTGAAGGCGGCGCCAATGTGATCGGCTTTATCGTCGGCAAGCTGCACTCGGTCGACGCGGTCATCATCGTGCTCTGCCTCTTGCTGCTGGCGCTGGCGATCTGGCTGATGGTCGCCAAGACGCGCTATCTGAACGCCGCCACCAGGGCCAACAAGCAGTTCGCCAAGCGCTTCGCCGAAATGCACGAGCAGCTCGTGCCGATCACCGAGGCGCAGGGCGTGTCAGCGCAGGAAGCCGCCTATCTCGACCGCGCCTCGCCCATCGCCCGCCTCTACGCGATCGGGATCGAGGAGCTGAACGTCCGCCGCTTCGGTGCCAGCGCGGGCCGTCCGCTCTCGGCTGAAGCGATCGAGGCGATGCGCGCCGCCGTGGACGCGCAGTTCGTCGAGGAGAACCAGAAGCTCGACCGGATGATGGTCATCCTGACCATCGCGATTTCGGGCGGGCCGTTCATCGGGCTGCTCGGCACCGTGATCGGCGTCATGACCGTGTTCGGCGGCGTGGCGATGGCGGGCGACGTCAACGTCAACGCCATCGCGCCCGGCATCGCGGCCGCGCTTCTCGCAACCATCGCGGGCCTCGCGTGCGCGATCCCGTCGCTGTTCGGCTACAACTATCTGAACGGCCGGATCAGCGCGCTGGCGGACCAGATGCGCGTGTTCATCGACCGGCTGATCACGCGGCTTGCCGAAATGCAGGCCGACGCCGCCGCTCCCCCGCCCTCCCTGCCGCTCGCGGCTGAATAAGGAGCCTTTGCCATGCAAGTAGGTGGCGGCCGCAAGGCCTATGACGACATCAACATCACGCCGATGCTCGACCTCGCCTATGTGCTGCTCGTCATCTTCATCCTGATGGCGACGGCATCGGTTCAGGGCATCAAGGTCGACCTGCCCAAGGCCAGTTCGGCCGAGAGCCTGGCCGAGCCCAAGACCGTCGCGATCACGGTCAACAATCAGGGCCAGATCTTCATGGACGCCTATCCGGTGACCCTACAGGATCTCGAAACGCGCCTGCGCAACATCAAGGCATCGAACCCGGACACGCCGATCGTGCTGAAGGGCGATGCGACCGCGCAGTACGGCAAGATCACCGAAGTGCTCGACCTCTGCCGGCGGCTCGACCTGTCCAAGGTCGGTCTGGTGACCGGCAAGCAGACCGCGAGCTGAAGCGGGCACGCGCCATGGCCGAGATCAGCCAGACATTCGAGGAGCCGAAAGGCAATCCTCTGCTGCGCTACGCGCTGATCGCGATCGGCGTTCTGCTGCTGCTCGGCTTGGCCTGGTATGTCTGGCAGTCGGTCAGCGGCGTCCGCGCCGTCTATGTGGAGGAGCAGTCGCCGGTCATCTCCGAACTGCTGCCGCCGCCCCCTCCGCCGCCACCGCCACCGCCCAAGCCGCAGGACACGCCGCCGGAGCCGGTCGACAAGCCGGCACCGGCGCCCACCCCGTCGCCCACCCCCGACAAGCCCGCGCCCGCGCCGATGCAGATCGACGGACCTGCCCAGGCGGGGGGCGACTCCTTCAACATGCAGTCCGGCACCGGCGGCGGCTCGGGGAATCCGGGAAGCACCGGCACCTGCGTCGGCCCCAATTGCTTCGGCGGCGGACCGGCCGGCGGGATCAGCGACGGCTTCTACGCCCGCAACCTCAGCAATGCGCTCCAGCGCCGCGTCGAACGCGACCGGCAATTGTCGCGCATGGTGTTCACCGCCGACTTCGCCATCTGGGTCTCGCCCGCCGGCGCGGTCACGCGCGCCGACCTCGTCCGCAGCAGCGGCGATTCCAAGCGCGACGCCATGCTCAAGACCATCATCGAGAATGCGAGCGGCCTCGACGCGCCGCCCGCCAGCTTCAAATTCCCGCGCCGCATCACGGTCAAGGGCCAGCGAGCGCTCTAGGGCTCATCAGGAAGGAATGACGATCATGCCTCGGCTTCACATTCGGCGGATGCGGCGATGGGCCATGACCCTGCCCATGGCCTCGCTGCTCACGGTCGGCCTGGCGGACATGGCGCGCGCACAGGGTGATGCGCCGGTCGCCACGCCCGCGACTGCGGAGCCGTCGACCAATGCGATGGTCAACCTGATCCGCCTGCTGGTCCAGCAGGGCACGATTACCCAGGCGAACGGCGACGCGCTGATTGCGCAGGCGAGCGCCGAAGCGGCGCGGGCACAGGCCAATGTCCAGCAGGCTGCCGCCAATGCCGGGCTTCCCGCTCCCACGGCGCCGGGCACGATGCGCGTGCCCTATGTTCCAGAGACGGTGCGCAAGCAGATTGCCGAGCAGGTACGCGGCGAGGTGATGGCGCAGGCGAAGAGCGAAGGCTGGGCCGCGCCCGACAATGCCGCGCCCGACTGGACACGGCGGATCACGGTGTCGGGCGACATCCGCGTGCGGTCGCAGACGGCGCTTTATTCGAAGCGGAACAGCGACATTATCCTCAACTACGCTGCCATCAACAACACGCGCGGCGGATATGATTTCGTCGGCGATATCGGTCCCAACACCCCGTTCCTCAACACGCGTCAGGACCGCAGCGACGTCAGGCTGCGCGCACGGCTCGCCATCGACGCGGCGATCAGCGACGAGGTGCGTGCGGGGATCAGGATCGGCACGGGCGACGACAACAGCCCGATCTCGCTCAACAGCAAGCTGGGCGGAGGCCTCGCGAAGAAGGATCTGTGGCTCGACCGCGCCTTCATCCAGCTGTCGCCGGAGCCGTGGGCGAGCCTGACCGCCGGCCGCTTTGCCAATCCCTTCTCGGCGGCGCCGGGCCAGACGCCCGAACGCTTCCCCAGCACCTATCTCCTGTACGACGACGACCTCAACTTCGACGGCGTCAGCCTGCGCCTCAGTGCGGACCCGGTGCTGCCGGAGGGCGTCGGGCTGGCGCTGACCGGCGGCGCATTCCCGCTCGACTTCGGCTCGGAACACTATCCCGATTATGCCGGCAACTCTGCCGGCGGTGGCGGCAGCAAGCGGGGCTATCCGGAGAAATGGCTGTTCTCCGGACAGCTTGAGGCGAGCTATCGGCCTTCACCCGACCTGGAGATCAAGGGCGGCGTCGGCTATCACCATTTCAGGAACGTCGATGGCCGGCTGTCCGATGTCTGCGAGTTCACGACGCTGAACCTGCCCTTCGGCGCGAACAATCCGCTGGAATGTTCCACCGACGGCACCCGCGCCTTCTTCCCGCGCAAGGGCAACACCTATTTCCTGATCCGCCAGCTCGCCGACAATGACGGCAATATCGTCAATCCCCTCGATAACGACCTGGTCGCGGCTCCGAACTTCCTCGGCCTCGTCCAGCGCTTCCACATTCTCGACATCAATGCATCGGTCGCGTTCCCGATCAGCGGCAATATCAAGGGCCGGGTGAGCGGCGAGTATATCAAGAACCTCGCTTTCGATCGGGCGCGTAACTGTCGGTACGGGCCGCTCTATCCGGCTATCACCAATGTTGACGAGACTGGTTCGACCATCGGCAACCCGTGCAGCGGCGACGTTCCCGCAGAGGTGCAGTCTGGCGACTATGGCTGGATGGTGGGCCTCAACGTCGGCCATGCGCAGCCCTCCAAATGGGGCGAGTGGAGCTTCGCGGCGAGCTATCGCTATCTCGAGACCGACGCGACGCTCGACAGCCTGACCGACAGCGATTTCTACCTCGGCGGCAGCAATACCAAGGGCTATACCGTCGAAGGCACGATCGGCCTTTTCGACCGCACGCGCCTGACCGCGCGGTGGATGAGCGCGAACGAGATCACCGGCCAACCGCTGGCGATCGACGTGTTCCAGGTCGATTTGACGACGCAATTCTGATGGTTAACGCGCTCCGCCCGTCTGTCCCCTTGCGGCACGGTCCGGGCGGAGCCGGGATTCTGCACATCAGTGACACAAAGCGTGGCTAGGTTTCACGAAGTTTCGATTCTCCTACCGACTTCACCTGTTCAGCATAAGCGGACTTCATGATGCGCACCCCTACGTCCACCACCCGCAACCCGTTGTTGACCGTTCGCTCCGTGCTGCTCGGCGGTGCGAGCGCCGGCGCGCTGGGTCTCCTGCTCGCGTCCAACGCGGCGGTGGCGCAATCGGCTCTGCTGGGTGCCGGACGTGCCGCGCAGGCTGCCGTCCAGGCCGCAACGCGGGCGGCGGCTCCGCCGATCACCGGCGGGATGCAACAGATCCTCGCCCGGCATCAGCAGTATCAGGCGCGCATCGGCGCGCAGGCGACCGCGATCGCCCAGGCCAATGCGGCGGCGCGAGCCGCTGCGCAGGCGGCGGCGCAGGCAGGGCAGCAGTCCGTTCGCGACGGGCTCCAGCAAGCTGGCCTTGTGCCGGTTGCCGTGTCCCAGCAGAACACGTCCGCTCTCACGGCATGGGTCGGCGCAAGCCAGCCCACCCAGACCGCCAACGGCAATTTCGTCGATGTCACGGTCAACCAGACGCAATCGCGCGCGCTGCTGTCGTGGGACAATTTCGATGTCGGCACCAACACCAACCTGATCTTCAACCAGCGGGGCAACAAGGACTGGGTGGCGGTCAACCGCGTGGTGGGCGGGATCAACCCCGCAACCGGCCTGCTCGACGCCTCGCGTGGGCCCAAGCCGAGCGAGATTCTGGGATCGATCAGGGCCGACGGTGCGGTCTATGTCCTCAACCGTGCGGGCGTGCTGTTCGGCGCGACCTCGCAGGTCAATCTCAACTCCCTGGTCGCCAGCACGCTGGAAATCGGCGCGGCGAAGTCTGTGATCAGCAACAAACTGATCGACCGGACGCTCGATCAACGCAATCAGGACTATTTGCTGAACGGCATCCTGTCGGCCGCGCAATCGACACTGCTGGCGAGCGTCACCGGCGAACAGCATGGCGCGGTCGAGACCGCGCTGGGCAGCCGTATCCAGTCCACGGGGGGCTTCGTCATTCTCGCCGCGCCCGAGGTCAAGGCTGCGGGTGAAATCGCGACGGCTGTGGGCGGCCAGGTCAGCCTCCAGGCGGGCACGCATATCGATGCCCTCAGCTCGTCGGGCGCGCAATCGAGCGTCGACCGCTATGTCCGCGGCCTGGTACTCGCCTCGACGGGCACGGGATCGGTCACCGCCAGCGGGTCAATCGACGCGCCGCAGGGCTATATCTCGCTCGGCACCGACCAGCGCGGCACGATCGACTTCAGCGGCATATTGACCTCGACGACCAGCGTTTCGCGCAACGGCAAGGTCAGCCTGCTGGGCGGAACGGTGAACATCGGGGCCAATGCCGCAATCGCGATCACGCCTGACACCAGCGCCAGCACAATACCGCAAAGCGCCGACTCGCTCGCCACCTTCAAGACGTCGCAAATCGACATCGGCACGTTGGCCACTGTGGCCGCGTCAGAATCGAACGCCCTCTTGACCAGCCAGCTCGGCGACGATTTTGCGGCATTGACCACGCTGCTGCCTGCCACTGTCGATATCGGCAACAGCGCAATGATCCAGGCGACGGGCGGCGATATCAACATCGGCGGGCGCGCAGGCGAGGCGGCGATCTCCGACAGGGTGACCGTCGACGGTCTCGGCACCGGCAGCGTCTCGATCGCCGCCGACGCAGTGCTCGACGTGAGCGGCATGCCCGACGTCGTCATTGACGCATCGCGCAACCAGCTTCTCATCACGCCGGCAAAGCGCAACGAGCTGCGCGACACGCCGACCTACCGCGAAACCACCACCGACGGCAGCTTCACGCTCAACGGCGCGACACTTTACCTCGACCCGCGCGTTTCGGGCGTGCGCGATGACGGCGTCACGTGGGTCGGCTCGCCGTTGATCGAGGCGGGCAGCCTCGCCGCACAGATCGGCGTCACCGCATCGGAACTCCTGACCAAGGGTGGAAACATCACGCTCGCCGCCCGCCTGAATAAGAGGGGAGTGGTTCAGACGCCCGATGCGGTTGGATCGGTCAACGTCGCGACGGGTGCGACGCTCGATTTCGGCGGCGGCTGGGTCCGCTATCAGGACGGTTTCATCCGCCGCACCAAACTGGTGACGGCCGACGGTCGCATCGTCGATATCGCCAGCGCGGACCGCAACGACCGCTTTGTCGGCATATCGTCGGGCTTCGCGGAATTCCTCCCGCAACTTGCCGCGCCGCGCATCTACGGCTCGCTGGCGTCGAACGACAGCCGTTTCGAGGCGGGCTATTCCGAAGGCCGGGACGCAGGCACGCTGACCATCCAGGCGCCGACGGCGACCATGAACGCCACCTTGTTCGGCCAGGCGGTCGCGGGCGCGCGGCAGGTCGAGACGGGGCTGGAAGCCAGCGCGGCGAGCCAGATCGCGGGCGACGTCCGCAAGGTGCAGAAGATCGCCAACGAGCTGCCCGCCGGCGGCCTGCTGCGTGTGACCAGCTTCGACCGGGCGGCTGGCGGCAGCTTCGGGCTGGGCGGCGCGATGCTGGTCGGCGCGGCGCCGGCGGAGCCCCCGGCGGATGGCACGATCATCCTGTCCGACGCGGCGCTGAGCGCGGCCGGACTGTCCGGCCTGTCGCTGCAAACGACGGCGGGCGTCACCCTGGCCGAGAACAGCCTCGTCCAGCTTGCGCCCGGTGGCGCGCTGAACATCGACGCCGGCCGCGCGATCCGTTTCGCCGGGACCGTGGAGACGGCGGGCGGATCGATTACTGCCCGCACCTATAATTTCACTCTGGGATCGCCTTTCACTAGCGATGACGACGGCTCTGACAACGGCATCCTGACCAGCAGCCTGGCGCCGGGCGATTTCGACATCCGCGTCGAGCAGGGCGCGCGCCTGTCTGCGGCGGGCCGATGGATCAACGACCTTCTGGTCACGGACGGCGCCTATCAGGGGCCGGGATATATCGACGGCGGCTCGATCAGCCTGACCGTGGCGCCGCATGTCGCCGCCTATGCGAACGCAGAACGCAACGCCGTGGTGGATCTGAGCGGCAGCATCCTGATCTCGGCGGGCAGCCTGCTCGACGTGTCGGCCGGCGGCTATGTCGCAACGACGGCCGACGTCGATCTGACGGGCAGGGGCGGCGACGTCAGCCTGATCAACGAAACCGTCTATTTCCAGGTCGCAAGCGCGCAGAGCGGCCGCTTGCAGGAGGCCGGGCTGTCATCCAACGGCTCCCCCTTCCAGACCACGCCCGTCCCCGATGGTGCCAGTGGGTTCCAGTTCCTGTCTTCCATCGCGCCCGACGTCATCAACGCCCGTGTCGATATCGCAGCCGGCACCATCGAAGGCTTCGGTTTCGGCGGCGGCGGCGGCACCTTCAAGCTCGTCACCCCCGATCTGAACTTCGGATCGAGCGGCGGGACGGGAACCGCGATCCCGCTCGACTTCCTCGCGACGACCGGCTTCGGCACGCTCGACCTGTCGGCGTGGAACACCGCGATCATCCGCCGCAACGTCTTTTCCAACGGCCGGATCGGCAATACGGGCCTGCTCGCAACAGAACAGCTGATCGTGCGGGCGGATGAAACGCTCAACCTCACCCAGTCCATCCGCCGCTCGATCCTCGATCTCGACGAGTTGCAGGCGGTTCAGGCGCTCGCATCAGGAACCGACCTCGACACGGTCGACTTCCTCGCGCCCACCAACCAGCTCGGCGACTATGACAATCTGCCGGCGCATCTCGTGCTCGGCGGCCTCACCGAACTCGATATATTGGGCGGCACCGTCACCGGCGCGCCGACTGCCAGCATCACCGCGCCGCGCCTCTACAATGACGGCACCATCGCGATCGCCGGCGGCAGCATCACAAACAGGCTGGTGCTCCCGGATAGCTATGGACTGACGGGACGCGAGGCGCTCGGGCTGCTGCCCGTGTTCGATGCCGACGGAATCGATCAGGGCGCGGGCCTCGAAGCGCTGTTCGGACCTGCGGACGAAAACGGCCAGTTCGACGAGCTGGCGATCAATCCCTTCTTCAGCAACGGTCGAGTGCAGCTCACCAACCGCGATGTCGTCGCCGGGACCGGCACCGACCGCCAGGTCTATTATCTGGGCCATATCGACGGCCAGGTGACCGTTGGCGCCAACGAGGGACTGGTCTTTGCCGCCGACAGCGTGACCGATCTGAGCGGCACCAGCATCCTCGACCCGCGCGCGGGCTTCGCGGCCAACGGGTCGCCGATTGTTCAGGGGCGGATGATCGCGGGCGGCAGTATCCGTGCGTTCGACCGATTCGACGGCGGTGCCCTGTTCTCGAGGCCGGACTTCGAGGCCAACTTCTATCTGGAGAACAGCTCTACCCCCAATCTCCTCTTCGTTCCGTCATCGATGCAACTGCCCGCCAGGATCGTCGCGCGGACAGGCGAAGGGGAAAGCGCAGCGCAGATCGACCTGTCCGGCGCGTCGGCCGAGTTCGACATCCGGACATCGTCCACCAGCTATGCCCGCACGCCGGTCTGGAGCAACGCCGGGACATTGTCGGCGCTCGGCGGCGGCGACATCGCGGCGGCGACGATCAGAGCGGTCGGCGGGTCGCCCAATGCGCTGGGCGGCACGATCGAATGGACCAACCCCATCCTCAGCCAGGCCGCGCTGCCCGGCACCAGCACGCTTTCGGCTGACCAGATTGTCGCCGCCGGTTTCGACAGCCTGATCGCGCGCGGCGCGGTGAGCACGCGGGGCGATGTGTCGCTCAAGCTGGATCGCTCCTTCCTGCTGCGATCGCGGGACCTCAACGGATTGACCAGCGGTCAAGAGAGCTATTTCGCGGTTTCGATGAACGCCGCCTCGCCGGTCGCCGGCGTGGCTGCCACGCTGGACATCACCGCGCCCTATATCAGCCTTGCCAGCATCAATCCCGGGGCGGTGACACCACCCGACCGGACAGCGGCAGGCGTCCAGTCGATCAACGCACTGTCGCTGTCGGCTTCGGCGATCGACATCGCGGGCGCGGTCGGCTTCGGCGACTCGCTGGGCACAGTGTCGCTCAACGCGATCGGCGACATTCGTCTGATCGGCGTGCAGCCGCTGGCATTGTCCCTCAATCCCGCCGCAACGGCCGATCCGTCGCTGACGGGCAGTCTGATCGTCAACGGCGACCTCAACCTCACCGCAGCGCAGGTCTATGCGACCACGGGCACCGGCAATCTGCAGCAGCTGGCCGAAAATCCGCTCGCCACGCCCAGACCCTTCCTGATCGCCGCGACCGGCAGCGACAGTATCATCCGCTTCGCGCGCACGCCCGGCACCGATCCGACAGCCCCGCTGTCGGCGGGAAGCTATCTTTCGATCCTTGCGTCGATGATCGAGCAGGGCGGCGTGCTGCGCGCACCGCTGGGACGAATCGACCTCGGATCGCGGACCGCGCGCTCCGCCGCCATCGGGTTCCCGTCGGTCACGACCGACACGGTCACGCTGCTGCCCGGCAGCATCACGTCGGTCTCGGCGGCGGGGCTTAACATCCCCTATGGCACGACGACCGACCTCACCGAGTATTTCTTCGCGCCAACGGTCGCCGGCGCGCTGACCGCTCCCCCTGCGGCCAGCCTGAATCTGAGCGCCGGCGAGATCACCATAGCGGGCGCGACCGACAGCGCGCCGGGCGCGATCATCGATGCGAGCGGCGGCGGGTCGATCTTCGCCTATGAGTTTGTCTCGGGCGTGGGCGGATCGCGCGACGTCCTGAGCCGCTTCAACAGCGACGAGTTCAGTTCAAAGACCGGTTTCCAGTATCCCGACGGACGTCAGGTCTACGCGATCCTGCCGGCCGGCGACCCGGCCGTGTCGGCACTTTACGATCCTCTCTACTCCAGCGACTACGCAGATCTCTACGGAGCGAACGTCGGCAAGACGGTCGTGCTCGAATCCTCAGAGGATTTCGCGGGCGGCACCTATGTCCTGATGCCGGCCAAATATGCGCTCAACCCCGGCGCGCTGCGCCTGGTGGAAAATGTCGGCGACGCCGCGCCGCTTCCGGGAGCGAGCCGGTCGCTGCTCGATGGCGGCATCGTCGTCGGCGGGTCATTTGGCGTCCGCTCCTCGGCGACCGAAGCCGCAGCGCTCGGCCTTTCGGTCAAGAGCTATGTCGAGTCCACGCGGCGGTCCTTCACCGTACAGGGCCAGGACAGCGTCCGACGCTATTCGCGGATCGAATCGACTTCTGGCGCGCAGGCGCTGTCAAAGCGCGCGGCCGACGCCGGGCTGATCATCCCCCGCCTGCCCAATGACGCGGCGCGAATCCTGCTCGATCCGGGCAAGCTCCTGGCGATCGACGCGCCGTTCCTGACGGATGCAGCCGATGGCGGGCGCGGGAGCCAGATCGATCTGGCGGGCGAGATCATCACGATCGTCTCGCAATTGCCCGAGGAGGCCGGGGAAGGTCTCTATGTGACGACCGGCGACCTTGTCGATCTCAACGCCGCCAGCCTGCTGATCGGCGGCATCAGGACCGACAATGCCGACGGCACAACCGACGTGGTCACGACCGCGCGCGAGATCCACGTCAGCAACGACGCCACCTCGCCGCTGAGCGCGCCCGAAATCGTGCTGGCGGTGTCGGGCGAGAACTCGCTGATCGACATTACCGACGGTGCGGCGATCGTGGCGAGCGGCACGCTGGCCGACACGCGGTCGGGCATTTACGACTTCACGACCACTGAGGGCGGGCAGCGTGTCGGCATCATCGGGTCGGTGCTGCGCGTCGCCAATGGCGTGGAACGCCTCGTCGACATCAGCGGCGATGTCCTGCCCAAGGGCGTGCGGGACCGCGCGAGCCTGAACATCGGCGCCGCCACGATCGGCGGCCAGTCGGCGTTGCTGGAAAGCAGCCGCAACATCAGCATCTCCGAAACGGCGACGCTGAACGCCGACCTTCTCGCGCTCGGCAGCGATACCGTCGCCTTCTCGTCGCGCACGTTCGGTGTGCGCGGCCTGATCGTCACGCCGGAGCTGGAGGCAACATTTGCGGCCATCGACCGGGTGACCGTGCGCTCCTCGGCGGCGGTCGGCTTCACGTCCGGCACGCATATCTTCAACGATCTGGTCATCGACGCGCCCGGCGTCCGCGCTCTCAAGGCGCAGGCCGGACGCGATACCGACCCCATCGACGTCACCATCCAGGCCACCGACCTCAGCCTTCGCAACAGCGGCCTCGCGCTTGGCCCATGCACCGGCGGCGCGGCGCTGGCGTGCGGAACGGGCTCGACCGGCAACAGCCTGACGGTGATCGCGCAAAACCTGCATCTGGGTGGCGGCACGTTCCGCACCAGCTACGGCTTTGATGCATCGGTCAGCATCAGCGCCACCGGCGGTGCGGATTACAGCGGGGTCGGGACGCTCGACACCGGCAGCACGGCACTTTCGATCACCACGCCCTATATCGTCGATCTCGGCACTGGCGCTATCCCTGACGAGGACGGCGCGCTCCTCACCCAATATCAGGTATTGACGACAGGCGGCGTCACCCTTTCCGGTGGCGCAAGCGCCCTGCCTGCGACGCCGCTGTCGCCGGGTGCCAGCCTGGCCTTCGGCACGATCGATGCGCCGGTGGCGACATTCGCCAATGATGGCGTCACGCTCCGCGCCAGCGCCGGCAGGATCAGCGTCCGGTCGGCCGGAGATATCAGCCTGGCGGGCGACGCCATCCTGGCGACGCCCAGCTATAGCCAGACCTTCGGCGATGCGCAGGACCGCGTCACCGTGTCGGCGTCGGGCGGAACCGTCTCGCTGCTCGCCAAGTCGGGCAACATCGACGTCGGAACGGACAGCCGCATCGACATCGGCGGCCCCAGCGGGAGCAACGGCGCGGTCGAGCTGCTCGCCAGCCGCGGCAATATCGTCCTTGGCGCCCCCGCGACGACGATCATCAGCGCGGCGGCTCCGGGCGGCGGTGGCAGCCTGGCCTTCGACAGCGGCCGCGGCAATTTCGATTTCGCCGGCTTTGCGACGGCGCTGGGCAGCGCATTCACTGGCGATATCTCGGTTCGCACCGGCTCGGGCGACCTGACGCTCGGCGCAGGCACGACGCTGACGCTCGACAGCCTGTCGCTGACCGCCGACGGCGGATCGGTCACCATTGGCGGCACGATCGACGCGTCGGGCATCAGCGGGGGCAGCATTTCCCTGTTCGCGCGCGACGCGGTCACCCTGTCGGCGGGATCGCTGCTCGACGTGCATTCCGATGGCTATGCCGATACCGACAGCCGTCGCGCCAGCGCCGGCGACATCATCCTGGGCGCAGGTAATGGGGGCCGGATCCGCGTCGAGGCCGGCGCCGTCATCGACCTTGGCAAGCGCCGCCAGGGCGACCGGCTGATCCCCTATACCCAGCTCGATCCGGCCACGCTGGTCCCGGTCACCGCCTATCGCTTCGTCGAGGCCGATCAGGAGGGCACGCTGACGCTGCGTGCGCCGGTGGTCGATACCCCTGCGGGATCGACCGTCGATATCGCCTTTGCCGGCGTCGTGACCGGTGGCCGCGACATCAGCGTCGAGGGCTATCGCGCCTATGACCTGGCGGCGATCGCGAGCGACAGCCGCTTCACGGGCGTGACGATCGACGGCGGCGCGGCGGTGCTCGACACCGGCACCAGCCGCGAGGGCAAGGTCAATTTCCTGTCCGACATCGCGTTGGGAACGTTACCCGATTTCGTCCGCAACTTCGACATCGGTGCGAGCGACGCGGCGCTCGGCGCGCTGCCGGGCCTGGCGAACTTCCACCGCCGGCCGGGAATCGAGCTTCGCCATTCGGGTGACATCCGGCTCGCCTCGAACTGGAATCTGGGCGCGGGAACAGTCGATACGGCGGCGGCGATTGCCGACGGTGACATGCGCGTGTCCGCGCTCAGTACGCCGGACAATCCGCTGCTGGAGGTGGTACCCGGACGCGAGGCACATCTGCTCGAAAACCATATCGACATGCTCTACCGCGTCGGCGGCACGGCGGCGGGCGAGGCGGGGCGCCTCACCATCCGCGCGGGCGGAACGCTGAACATCGCGGGCAGCATCACCGACGGCTTCTTCACTTTCACCGACTATACCGACCCGACCTATATCGACTATCAGCTCGGCGGTGGGACGCGGTTCCATCAGCCGGCGCTTCAGTTTAGCTGTAGCGGTGTCGCAGAGGGTTTTAGCTGCGGCGCGGTCCAGCCCTATGCGCCCGACCTGACCGGTCGCAATCCGACGCTGCCGCCGGTGAAAGACTCGATCAACCTCATTCTGACCGGCATCCGCAGCGGCGAGGAAGTGTCCGCCGTCGATGCGTTTGGCACGGCACCCTATAACCCGCTGGCAAACACGGCTGCAGCGCTGGGTGCAGGCACGAACGGCGCGGGTAATCCGATCGGCAGCGCCGACATCTTCCCGCTGCTCGCTGACGGCGGCGCCGTGGAGTCCTTCAGCTACCGCCTGGCGGCCGGTGCCGGAAACAGCTTCTCCGCCAACCCGCTGCATATCGATCGCGGCACCGACGCCGACCTGGTCGTGTCGGGCGAGCGCGCCTATGATCTCGTTTCGCAAAAGCCGGTGGGAGCCTGGGCGGGTGATACCACGCAGCTGATCTTCCGCGGCCAGGATCGCCCGACCCCCGGCACAGACATCTTCGCACAGTTGCGCGCCAGTATCGGCAAAAACCTGACCGACGAACAGGCCGCGAATGCGCAGACCCGCGTGACCTTCGGCAATGGATCGCCCGCAGCACTCGCCTTCATGCGCGAAGCGGCCTGTCAGCATTTCGGCGGCGTGAGCTGCGGATCGCTTACCAGCCGGCTGATCGGCGACGACTTCCAGTTCACAGGGCCGGCGACCGCGCCCAACGGCATCGCTGGCACGCTGACCGCCATCGCCGGCTTCCTCGGATCTGTGGATGAATCGGGGCAGACTCTGCTCGACCGCCTCGGCGAGGGCGTCGTCAACGGCAGCTTCGGCTATGACGCTCCGGCCGTTGCCGGTGGTCGCGTCAGCGACGGCGGCACCGTCCGTTACCGTTCGCTCGTCCGCACCGGTACGGGCAGCATCGATGTGGTGGCGGCGCGCGACGTCGATCTGCGCAACGGGGAGACGATCACCTATCGTAGCGCGACGGGCGGCAATGCGCCATCGAGCAACGACAACGCTTATCAGATTGGCGGAACCGCACTCTACACAGCCGGTCATGTCGTCAACCCGGCCGCCGTTTCCGCGCGTGTCGTGGGCACCAATGGCAGCCTGACCATCGATCCGTCGGCCTATCTGGCGTCCGACAATCTGGGCCGTGCGACCTGGGTGCCCAGGCTCGACGGCAGCCTGCAAGTGACGCCCGACTATCTGTCGGGCGGTGGATCGGTCGCTGTCACGGCAGGTGACGACGTGCTTGGGCGGCAGGATGTCTGGACAGAGTTTGTTGGCTCCGAGAGGGTCGGCAACAATACTCTTTTGCCCAGCCCCACTATCGCGGGCCGGCAGGGCGCGTTCACGAACAGCAACATACTGGGCAGCTTCTATCAGCGCTGGCGCGTGGGCAATTTCGGTTCGGGCGGTGACATCACGTCGAACATCCGCGTCAACACGCAGCGCTTTACGTCGGGCATCGGCGCTCTGGGCGGCGGCGATGTCGCGATCCGCGCGGGCGGCGACCTGAGCGAGATGATGATCGCGCTCGACACCACGCTGACCACGGGCGATGTCGGCACCTCCTTCGGGTCGATGACCTTCGGCGGCGGCGATCTGGACGTGACGATCGGCGGCAATCTGCTGGGCGGCCGTTTCGACGTGGCGAGCGGGGTCGGGACGATCGATGTCGGCCTGAACGTCACCGCATCGCCCACCATGGTCAAGGGCAACAGCGATCTTCAGGTCAGGATCACCGACGCCGACGTCGCGATTCGCGCCGGTGGCGGCGTGTCGATCGACGCAGTGACGGCGCTGGGTCTAAACCCCAACGACCTGTACTCACGCGGCTTCTACACCGGCAATTCGGCGCTCCGGCTTCAGGCGTTCGGCGACATCGCCGTCGGCGACGACGCGTTCGGCAATGCGCAGGGCGACGGCAAGGTCAACGTCCTGCCCGCGACGCTCGACTTCACGAGCTTCGGCGGCAATATCGCACTTGGCGAAAAGCGCGGGTCGCTGCTCTACCCTGGCGCGACGGGCCAGCTCTCGATGCTCGCCGCCGGCACGCTGGTAAGCAGGACGATCGCTCTCGACGACGCCGACCCGTCGGTGCTACCGGGCCTGTTCTCCGCCTACCGGCAAAATCCGGATAACACATTCCAACCGCTGTTCGGGCGCCAGTTCGGCTTCTCATTGCCTTCGGTCCTGCCGCTGACGAATGATTCGGCGCGCCGCCTCTATCATAACAGCAGCCCGACGCACCTTAACGACGGGCTGCCCGCGCGAATCGCGGTCGGCGGCGATCTGATCGACCTGACACTCTACACCCCCAAGGCTACCCGCGTCTCGGCGGGGCGTGACATCATCGACATGATCTTCGTCGGCCAGAATGTGAATGCATCGGACGTCACCCGGATCAGTGCCGGTCGCGACATCACCGCAACAAGCAGCGTCGCAACGCAGGGCACAGCCGCGGGACGCCGCATCGTGAACGGCAACCTGTTCGTCATCGGCGGTCCCGGCACGATGTTCGTCGAGGCGGGCCGCAACATGGGGCCGTTCCTGAACTCGGCGACACTGCCGGCGCTTGTCGCCGGGTCGGGTGGCAGCCTGGTCGGCGACCCCTTCTTCCGCGAAGATTATGCAGGCGGCATCCTGGCCGTCGGCAATGATTACAATCCCTGGCTCGCACCGCAGAGCGCCGACCTCTATGTCTTCTTCGGCGTGGCACCCGGCGCGGACTTCGCGGCGCTCCGCGAAACCTATGTGAACCCGGCCAATAGCGGCGCGCTGAACGGCGATCTGTTCGAACAGACTGTCGATGATTTCGGCAACCGCACGCCCGACCGGTCGCGGCCGATCTATTCGCCCATCCTGATCGAGTGGATGCAGGAGCAGCAGGCGGCGGCGCTGCTCGCGGCGTTCGGCACGACCGACGTCACCGCAACCCAAGCCTATCAGGTCTTCACCGCGCTGCCCGATCTGGTCCAGCGCCGCTTCCTGCTCGACAAGGTCTATTTCAACGAGCTCGCCGCCCCGGCGCAGCCTGACGGCGACAGCTATCTGCAATATGGACGCGGCTATCTGGCGGTCGAGACCCTGTTCAACCCGGCGCTCGGCTATACCCAGAGCCTTCAGCGCGATGCCAATGGCGCCTATGTCATCGACCCCGAAACCGGCTTCCCGGCGAGGCTCGAGGACGCGATCGAGGTCAGCACGGGCAATCTCGACCTGCGGCTGGCTGCGATCGAAACCACGCGCAACAGCAATATCACGCTGCTCGGCCCCGGCGGCGACGCGATCCTGGGTTCGGTGGTCCGCACATCGGCACAGGCGGCTCGTCTAGCCTATCAGCCCGAACTGCTCGGACTGCGAGGCGAAGTGTCGCGGCCGCTCCCCGGTTCGTCCCAGACGCTCCCCGTCCTCGACATCCCGCTCGGCTATGAAGGCATGCTGACGCTGCGCGGCGGCGGCATCAACAGCTTCACCGACGGCGACCTGCGGCTGAACCAGAGCCGCCTGTTCACGCAGCAGAGCGGTGACATCATCGCCTGGTCGTCGAACGGCGACCTCAACGCCGGCCAGGGTCCGAAGAGCGGCGGCAGCGTCCCGCCGATCGTGCTGCGCTTCAACCCCAATGGCGGCAGCGAGGTCGACGCGGCCGGCGGCGTGGTCGGAGCCGGTATCGCCGGCTTTGCGGGTCTCCTCCGCCTCAACCCGCTCACCGGCGCGTTCGAGTTCATCGACGCCACCAACGACCCCGATTCCGCTGCGGCCTTTGCCCAGCTCGCGGGCCAGGACGAGGACGTAGAGGCGGTCGTGAACGGCAAGACCTATCGCCGCGACCGGCCGAGCATCACGCTGGTCGCACCCGCCGGCGAGATCGACGCGGGCGACGCGGGCGTGCGCGCGGCGGGCGACATCTTCGTCGCCGCCGAAAGCTTCGCGAACACCGACAGCCTCTCGTCGGAGGGCACGATTTCGGGCGTCGCAACCGCGTCGGTCGTCACGGCAACGCCGGCCAGCGCGGCATCGGCGGCGGTCGCCAACATCTTCCAGGCGGACCAGGCGAACACCACCGATCAGCGGTCGCGGATCTCCGTTGACGTCCTCGGCGTGTACAGCTTCAGCGAAGACGGCGGCACGGGCGCGGTCGCACCCACGGCATCGGGTGACAACAGCGACGGGAACGACGACGACCGCAACTGAGTCGGGCATCGGGCGCGCGGATGGTATATTCCGCGTTCACCACAGCCCTTGATCGAACAGTGATGCCGCAAGGGCATCCTGCATCTCCGTCACCCGATGGAGTTGCGCCGGATGCTCTTGCCTGCCCTTCTGCTGTGCTGCCTGCCCGGCGCGGTCGCCGATAGCACGCGCCAGAGCACTGACGCAGGGGCGATGCTGCCCGCCGCGATGACGACTCAGAGCGTGGTGGCAACGCAGAGCGTCGTGCCCGTCGAGACGGCGGTCCCTGCCCCGCGCCGCCTTGTCCTGTTCGGCCCGCCCCGCGCCGCCGATGGCAGCCATGAGATCACGCGATCGGCCGACGGGCTGTTCTACGTCACCGCGATCGTCAACGGTGCGCCCGTCCGCTTTCTGGTCGATACGGGCGCGAGCATCGTCGTGCTGCGGCCCGAGGATGCACTGAGCGCCGGGATCGCGATCGGCGAGAACGGCTTTACCGCGACCGCCAGCACCGCCAACGGCAAGACGGCGATGGCGCGGGTGACTCTGGACGAGGTGGTGGTGGGCGGCACCCGCAGCCAGGGTGTCGAGGCGGCGGTGGTCCGCCACAATCTGCCGGTATCGCTGCTCGGCCAGAGCTGGCTGTCGCGGCTCGGCAGCCTGACGATTTCTGGCGACCGGCTGCGCATCCAATAAAAAGGGACCCCGGATTGCTCCGGGGTCCGGTTTCACAAGCAGTTTCGATCCGGGATCAGGCGCCGACGCCGGGCGTGCAGGCCGGGTTGCCGGCGGTCGTGTCGCCGGTGTAATCCTGCAACTCGTCCTGGATCCACAGGTTCAGAGCGCCCGGGATGTTGCCGGCCCTGGTGTTGGTCAGGAAGGTCTCGTTGATCGCGGTCGTCCAAGGCTTCGGCATCGGTGCAATCCCGTGACGGCCGAACAAGCCGATCCGGTTGCCGACTGCGTCCTTCGCCATGCTGGTAATCAGCATGGCCGGCACCTTCGACGGCGCACCGTCGAGCTGGTTATCGGGAATCTTGACCTGGCCGAGCAGGAGCGAGAGATAGCCCTGCAGCGCGTTGCGGACATTGGCGTCGGCGTAGCAGGTGTAGAGCAATATGTTGGCGGTGCCGACGATCGGATAGCCCGAGCTCGGATTGGCGAGGCTGCCCGCAGTGACGGTGGTCGCGGGAACAACCCACGCCAGCGGGTCATTGCGCATGCCGAGCGACGTGTTGGCCGGATAATATTTACCCCTGCTGTCCGACTGCGGCGGCAGGATACCCTGGATACCCTGGAAAGCCAGGGTCGCGTCAGCCGCGGTCGGCGACCTGAACTTGGTGGTCGTGCCTTGCTGGAGCTGCGCCGAGTGCAGCATCTTGCCATTCGCCAGGACCGTCGGAGCGAGCCAGCTGGCACTGTTGTAGCCCAGATAGCCACCGAGGGTAACGTCACCCACCGCCAGCGGATCGGGGATTTCCTGCGACACTGCGGCAGCGACGCCGTCGTCGCCATCGGCTAGGCCGAACAGGCCGGCAATCTCGAAGCCGCTGGTCAGGGCACCGGTGTTCTTATTGTAGATGGCCTGGCGGTTTGGGAACCAGGGGTTGTGTGTGGCGGCGGGGAGCAGGTCGGTACCGCCGGCGGTGAACTTGTCACCGCACTGCGCGGTCATGGCGCGGGTGAACAGGTTGGTCGTGCCCGAGGCGTCCGACCGACCGACCAACTTGATCGGAACGCCGGTATAGTTCCAACGGTACACGTCATCATCGGGATCCATCAGCGACTGGCCGCCATTGTCGGCCTTGAGCGCCGGGTCGTTCCAGTTGGTGATGGTGCCGTTGACGATGCCGCAATAGGTCGTCTTCTTCATGCGCAGACCACCGAGATTGGCGGTCGTGCGAGGATAGGCGATGTTGAGGGTCAGTTCCTCCACGACACCGCCGGGCCTCATGACCTTGCCATAAACCGGCATATAGCTGAAACCCACTGGAACAATCATCATCGGGATCTGGATCGCGTTGCCGGCAGTGGGTCCCGCATTGATATAATAGTTGGTCAGATCAGAAGGAGTGACCGGTGACTGTGACCAGGCGTAGTGAATCCTGTTCCAGGTCCCGAACGGGTTGGTGGTGATGCCCTTCGTTGCGGTAAAGTTCTTCCAGTTGGTCTTGCCGGCCGTTGAACCCGTCGAGACATACTGGCCTTCGACGGCGTCCTGAATCGACATTGTGGCGCAATCATAATTGGGGTTGATCGTACCCGGCTTGACGGGCGTATAGACATGGTCGGGAAGAGAGTACCAGGTGCCGTTGCCGTAGCCGACCGGGTTATTGGGACCGCCGAAGCAATTCATCGCCTGGGTCACAACAGGGGCGACTCCCGACGCGCCGCTGCCGCGCAGCGTGGCGGGGCCATAGACATTGTCGGCAAAGGCCTGAGTGGCAGGGACCATGCCGATGGCAGTGGTGGCCGCCAGCAGGGTGATCGTCCTGATCATGTGATGCGTTCCTTCCTTGATTGCGGCCCGACATGGCGACCAGTCGCGGAACGGCAGCGGATCGGCGCGATGCCTTGCCGCCGTTTGTCCGGACGAACCGCTGGATCAGTGCCCCCATTGTTACCGTCAGATAAAGCGAGCCACGAAGGGCGAACATCGTTCCGCTCTGCGCTCATGTCCCCCGATCAGATAGTTGTGCGGAGCATGTAGACTTTGGCGAGACCGGCCTATCGGTGAAAATTGACAGATCGATGATGTTTCGATCCACTCTCGTGCAAATCGAATTTCCGGCGATCGGCTGCGCATCCAATAAAAAAAGGACCCCGGATTGCTCCGGGGTCCAGTTGACGAACAGTTTTGATTTAAGATCAGGCGCCGACGCCCGAGGTGCAGGCCGGGTTGGCGGCCGTCACGTCGGTCGCCTTCTTCTGCAGCTTGTCCTGGATGTACAGGCCAAGGCCCGACGGGTTGTTGCCCGTGGTGGTCGCGGTCAGGAACGTTTCGTTGATCGCGTTCGCCCACTGCGCGGGCATCGGGGCGATGCCGTTGTTGGCGAGCAGACCGATCAGGTTGCCGCCCGCGTCCTTCGACGTGCTGGTGATCAGCTTGGCCGGAACCTTCGACGGCGCGCCGTCGAGCTGGTTGTCGGGGATGGTCACCTTGCCGATCAGCATCGACAGATAGCCCTGCAGAGCGTTGCGGACGTCGGCGTCAGCATAGCAGGTGTAGATCAGCACGTTGCCGGTGCCGACGATCGGATAACCCAGGTTCGGGTTGGCCAGGCTGCCCGCGGTCGTGGTGTTCGCGGGAACAACCCATGCCAGCGGGTCATTGCGCATGCCGAGCGCCGTGGCGGCCGGATCATACTTGCCCTTGCTGTCCGACTGCGGCGGCAGGATGCCCTTGAACGCCGCAGTGGCGTCGGTGGCAACCGGCGACTTGTACGAGCTGGTCAGACCCTGCTGGAGCTGCGCCGAGTGCAGCATCTTGCCGTTCGGCAGGAGCGTCGGGGCCAGCCAGTCAGCGCCGTTGTAGCCCATCCAGCCACCGAGGGTGACTTCATTCAGCGCCACCGGATCGGGGATGTCCTGCGACACGGCGTTGGCGACGCCGTCGTTACCATTGGCAACGCCGAACAGACCGGCCGTCTCGGCGCCGCTGGTCAGGAGACCCGTGGTCTTGCTGTAAACAGCGGTGCCCAGGGTGGCGGCGGGCATCAGGTCGGTGCCGCCAGCGGTGAACTTGTCACCGCACTGCGCGGTCATGGCGCGGGTGAACACGTTGGTCGTGCCCGAGCCTTCCTGACGGGCGACCAGCTTGATCGGAACGCCGACGCTATCCCAGCGGCTCACGTCATCCTGCGGGTCCATCAGCGACTGGCCGCCATTGTCAGCCTTGAGCGCCGGGTCGTTCCAGTTGGTGATGTCGCCGTTGACGATGCCGCAATAGGTCGTCTTCTTCATGCGCAGGCCGCCCAGGTTGGCGGTCGTGCGGGGATACTTCAGGTTGAGGGTCAGTTCCTCGATACCCGAACCGGTCATGACCTTGCCGTAGGTGGGCATGTAGCTGAAGCCGACCGAGAAGACCATCATCGGCAGCTGGATCGGCGCACCGGCGGTCGAGGCGGCGTTGGTGTTGTAGGTGGTCAGGTCAGCCGCGTTGATCGGCGATTCCGACCAGGCGTAGTGGATGTTGCTCCACGTACCGAACGGGTTGGTGGTGATGCCGCTGACCGCGTTGAAGTTCTTCCAGTTGTTCTTGCCGGCCGACGAACCGGTCGAGATGTACTGACCTTCGACGTCGTCCTGAACCGACATGGTGGCGCAGTCATAGGCCGGGTTGCCGGTCGTGACCTTGGCGGGCGAATAGACGTGATCGACGACCGCGCCGGTGGTGCCGTTGCCGAAGCCGATGCCGTTGTTGGTGCCGCCGAAGCAGTTCAGCGACTCGGTCACGACGACCGCGACGCCCGAAGCGCCGTTGCCGCGCACGGTGGCGGCGCCATATTCGTTGGTGGCAAAGGCCTGCGTGGCAGGGACCATGCCGATGGCGGTGGTGGCCGCCAGCAGGGTGATCTTCTTAAGCATGTGATGAGTTCCTTCGTTGATCATGGCCCGACATGGCGGCGAATCCCGAAACGGGGCGGATCGACGCAAACGCCGTGCCGCAACGTGTCCGGATGAACCGCTGGATCAGTGCCCCCAATGTTAACGCGAAGTAAAACGAACTGCGAAAAACGAACGGACACACAGCATTGTTATTCAACGGTTTACCCGATGAATCACGCTGGTGTTAACCTTTCGCAGCGCCCTGCTACGGGTGAAAAATGACGGATTAATGATAATCTATGCGCCATTTTGCGGAGGGGCGAAATTTATCCAAAACGGATGGGGTCGAATGTTACGCGGCAATGTAACAAATGGGGTGAAAGGGAACCGAGGCGCTTGATCAGGCGCGATTTCCCGGGCGATTCGGGCCTTCTGAGGCAGGCCGTGATCGCCCCTCGACAGGATGTTCACCGATGACTGCGCTGGAGCAGATGGGTCAGGATGTGCCATTGCGGGATGATCCCGCATCGGCCGCCATCCCGTGCCCCGCGACGCGGCCGGGCGACGATGGCACCGTCGACATAGAGGCGCTGCTGCTGCGCGAGGGCATGGTCACCGACGAGGCGCTGGCGCGCGCGCGCCTCGTCCACCAGCAGTCGGGCGAGCCGATCGAGGCGGTGCTGACCCGGCTGGGCATCGTGGCGGAGACAGCGATGGCGGCAGCCTTTGCCCGCGCCAGCAGCCTGCCGGTGATCACGGCGGCCGACTTCCCGGCCGAGCCGGTGCTCGGCACGGCGCTGTCGCCTGCCTTTCTCCACGATCTTCGTTGCCTGCCCGTCGCCGTGAGCGACGATGTGGTCACGGTCGCCGTCGCAAACCCGTTCGACCGCTTCGCCGACGACGCGATGCGCTTTGCGTTCGGGCGTCGCGCCATTAAGGTCGTCGCCCTGCCCAGCGACATCGATGCCGCGGTCGAACGCCTCTACGGTCACCGCGACGCCGCCACCGCCGACGATGCGGTGGACGAGGACGATATCGAGCGGATGAAGGATCTGGTCAGCGACGCGCCCGTGATCCGCGCGGTCAACCGGCTGATCGCCGACGCGGTCGATCAGCGCGCGTCGGACATTCACATCGAGCCGACCGAGGATGCGCTGACGATCCGCTATCGGATCGACGGCGTGCTTCGCGCCCGCCCGCCGCTTCCCGCCGCGATGCGCGCGCCATTGGTGTCGCGGATCAAGGTCATGGCCGGCCTCAACATCGCCGAGCGGCGCCTGCCGCAGGACGGCCGCCTGCGCCTCGCGGTGCGCGGCCATGATGTCGACCTGCGCGTCGCCACGGCGCCGTCGATCCAGGGGGAGAGCGCGGTGCTGCGCGTACTCGACCGGTCGCACCTGTCGCTCGACCTCGCCTCGCTTGGCTTTGACGAAGCGCTGGCCGATCGTTTCCGGCGGCTGCTCCACCGGCCGCACGGAATCGCGCTGGTGACGGGTCCGACCGGCAGCGGCAAGACGACGACGCTTTATGCCGCGCTGGGCGAACTCAACGATCGCGGCCGCAAGCTGCTGACGGTCGAGGATCCGATCGAATATCGCCTGCCCGGCGTCATCCAGACCCAGGTCAATCCCGGCATCGGCTTTACCTTCAGCGGCGCGCTGCGCTCCTTTCTTCGTCAGGATCCCGACGTCATGATGGTGGGCGAGATCCGCGACGGCGAGACCGCGCAGATCGCGGTGCAGGCGGCGCTGACCGGTCATATGATCCTCTCGACGCTTCACACCAATACCGCCGTCGGCGCGGTCGGGCGGCTGCTCGACATGGGGGTGGAACCGTTCCTGCTCGGCTCTGTGCTCAACATGGTGCTGGCGCAGCGGCTCGTCCGCCGGATCTGCCCGCACTGCCGCGAGGAGTCGGCGCTCGACACCGAACAGGCGGCGACGCTCGCGCGGCAGCAGGGCGTCGCCCCGCCCGCCACGCTGTTCCGGGGGCGCGGCTGCGACCGCTGCGGCGGCAGCGGCTATGCCGGCCGGGTCGCGCTGATCGAATTGCTGGCGGTCGATGATGCGGTCGGGAGGCTGATCCTTCGTCGCGCCGACGAGCGCGAGATCGCGGCGGCGGCGCTGGAGGGCGGCATGCGGACGCTCGTGGCCGACGGTCTGGCCAAGGCCGGCCAGGGCCTCACCACCCTCGCCGAACTGCTGCGCGTGGCGAACGAGGGCTGACCGGCATGGCGCTTTACGCCTATCGCGCGGTCAACGCCGGGGGACGCACCACCGAGGGCGAGGTACAGGCGCGCGACCGTGCCGAGGCTCTGACCCGCGTGCGCGGCATGGGCGTGGTTCCGGTCGAACTGTCGGAGCGAAAGGCGGCGGCAGGCGCGGCGCCGTCCGCAATGAAGGCGAACAAGCGCGGTCGCGCGGAGGTCACGCGCACGATCGACGAGCTGGGCGTGCTTCTCAACGCCGGCCTGCCGCTCGACCGCGCGCTGGCGCTGTGCATCGAGAATATCGAACCGCCGCAGGTCGTCGCCGAGTTCAAGCGGGTCCTGGCCGATGTGCGCGAGGGCGCGCCGCTGTCGCGCTCGCTGACCGGCCAGGCAGGCTTTCCCGCGAGCGGCATCGCGATGATCGAGGCGGGTGAAGCGAACGGCAAGCTGGGCGATGCCCTCCGTCAGGTCGCGGGCACCTTTCAGCAGGAAGAGGACATGCGCCAGCTCATCGTCGGCGCGATGATCTATCCTGCGGCGCTGCTGCTGCTCGCGGTGGGCGTCATCCTGATGATCCTGCTCTATGTCGTTCCCCAGTTCGAAGGGCTGTTCGCCAGCGCCAAGGGGGATTTGCCCGCGTCGTCGGTCGCGCTCATGGCCACCAGCCAGGCGCTGCGCGACTATGGGCTGATCATTGTCGGCGTGGTGGCGGCCGCCATTGTCGCCGGCCGCCAGATGCTGCGCCAGCCGGGAACCGCCGCGCGGTTCGACGCGATGCTGCTGTCGCTGCCGCAACTCGGCACCGTGATCCGCTATGTCGAGGCGGCGCGGCTGTCGCACACGCTGGGCGGCCTGATCGAGGGCGGTGTGCCCCTGCCCGATGCGCTCGCGATGGCGTGCCGCGCCATCGGCAACCGCGCGATCGCCACCGCATTGGCGGGAGTCGCCGCGGAGGTGCGCGAAGGCGGAGCGCTGACCGCACGTCTGGCCGCCACGGGCGCGCTGCCGCGCGTCGCGATCGGTTTCATCCGCACGGGCGAGGAAAGCTCGCAGCTCGGCATGATGCTGCAACGGCTCGGCCAGGTGCTCGACCGCGAGGTGCGGCTGCGAATCGAACGGCTGGTGGCGATCGCCACCCCGCTCATCACCATCGCGCTCGGGGGCGCGGTAGCTGCAATAATAGCGTCAATTATGAGCGCTATTCTGGGATTTAACGACTTGGCGGTGGGGCAATGACGGAAACACAAATTGGTGAAAAACCAAGGAAAAATGGATTCACGCTGCTCGAACTGCTGGTAGTCCTCTCCATCCTCGCGCTGCTGGCCGCGATCGTCGGGCCCCAGGTCATCAAATATCTCGGCAGCTCGCGCAGCGAGACCGCGCGCGTGCAGGTCAAGAATATCGCCGCCTCGATGCAGCTCTTCCGGCTCGACGCCGGGCGCTATCCGAGCGCCGAGGAGGGCCTGGCCGCGCTGGTGAAGCAGCCTGCCACCATTCCCAACTGGAACGGCCCCTATCTGGAAGGCGAGGGCGCGATCACGGACCCGTGGGGCAATCCCTACCGCTTTCAGGCGCCCGGCAAGCATGGCGAGGTCGACGTCTACAGCCTGGGCTCCGACAACGCCGAGGGCGGGAGCGGAGAGGCCAGGGATGTGGGCAATTGGTAAGCGGCACCGCGCCCCGATCGCCCTGGACCCGGTCCTTTCCCGACGGACGGCCGGCTTCACGCTGATCGAGGCGCTGGTCGTGCTGGCGATTGCCGGCCTCATCGCGGGGATCGGCTTTCCGGGAGTCATGCGGGCGATCGCGGGCTGGGAGTTCCGCGCCTCGGGCGCAGCGCTTGAGGCGACGCTCCAGGACGCGCGCGCGCTGTCGCTCAGGACCGGCCGCGTGGTCCGCTTCGTGACCGACGCCGCGCAGCAACGCTATGGAATCGCGGGAGAACCCATGCGCTCGCTCGAGGGCGAGACGCGGATCGCCGCCAGCCCCGCCACCATCGCCTTCTATGGCGACGGCAGCGCCGGCGGCGGCCGCATCACCGTCACCGGCAGCGGCGGACGCCAGACGATCCTGACCGTCCAGCCCGATACCGGTCTCGTCGGTACGCTGCGATGAGCGCCAGGACAGCGGTCCGCATGGCGGAGCGGGGCACCGCTCTCGTCGAGGCGCTCGTGGCGCTCGCCGTGTTCGCGGCGATGCTCGGCGTGACCTATGGCGCGATCGCCGACCGCAGCCGCGCCGCGCGCCTGCTCCAGACCGAGCGGCAGGCGATCGGGATCGCGCAGTCGGTGCTGACCCGCGCCGGCGGCGACATCGCGCTGGCTCCCGGCGTGATCGACGGGCGCGAGGGCGACTTTGCCTGGCAGATGGAGATGGAACGCTATCAGGGCGAGGGCGCGCCGCCGGTCGGGGGACCGCCGCTGATCGAAGTCACCGTCGCGGTGCGACCCGTCGACAGCGCCAGGCCGCGCATCGCGCTGCGTTCGCTGCGGGTTGCCTCGTGATCGCCGTGCCCACCCCCCGCCACCGCTCCGAAGCGGGCGTGACTCTGGTGGAATCGCTCGTCGCGCTCGCGATCCTGTCGATGTCGGCGACGCTGCTTCTCGGCGGACTGACGACCACCGGCCGCTTCACGCGCGACATGACGGCGTCCGAGCGGGCGGCGAGCGAGGTGATGGCGGCGCAGATCATCCTGCGCCAGCGGATCGAGGGCATCCGCCCTGTCGCCTTTCTCAACAGCAACCGGCCCACCATCGACCTGGACGGCAATGACCGGCGTTTCGACTTCTACAGCGTGCCACCCCAGGGCGACCCCGTCGGGGGCGTGCAGCGCTATCGGCTGATGCTGGCGGGATCGGGCGATCTCATGCTCTTCCGCGCGCCGGAGCTGTCGGAACGGATCGACCTGGCGGCACCCGAGGTCGTCGGCTGGACGCCAAGCCGGCTCATCACCGGGGTCACCTCCGCCACCATCGCTTATTATGGAACGACACGGGCAGACCGGGAGCGACGCTGGCGCACCGTCTGGCGCAGCGAATCGCGCGCCCCCGAACTGGTCCGCATCCGCGTGCGCTTCGCGGCCGACGATCCCCGGCAGTGGAGCGACCTCGTCGTCCGTCCCGGCGCCACCCTCGACCTGGCGTGCGATCCGCAACGCGGCTCGTCCTGCGCGGACGAGCGCTCATGAGCGGTCCGTCGCTCCTCAACGCCGACATGGCGACCGTCGCCGGCTGGCTGCGCCAGGGCGCGCGCTGGTGGATCGACACGCTGGCCGACATGCTGCCCGCGACGCTGCGCGGCGCCGGCAGCAGCAAGGCACCGCTCGCCCGCTTCGACAATGGCGCGGTGGCGATGATCCGCGGCGAGAGCGGGACGCCCGACCGCCCCCGCCCCGCCGATCTCGGCCTGCCCGCCGACCGCTGCCTGATCCGCGAGCGCACACTCCCGGCGATGAGCCTTCGCGATCTCGACGGATTTGTCGGGATCGAGAAGGACCGGCTGTTTCCCTTCGCCGACGGCAGCCTGCTCGTCGCGTCGCGCGTAACCGGCCGCTCGCCCGATCAGGGCAGCATGACCGTCGAGCTGGCGGCGATCCCGCGCGATCTGGCCGAGGCGGCGGTCGTCGCCGCGCAAGCCGCCGGAATCGCGCCGCGACGGATCGGCATCGCGCCCGCTTATGCCGACGGGATCATGCACTTCGACGTCGCGCCCGCGCTGCGGAGCGAAGGCCTTCTCCCCCCGCCGAGCAATGCCCGGACGATCTGGTGGAGCATCGTCGCCGCGATGATCCTCCTGAACATCGGCATCGTCGTCTGGCGTGACCGGCAGAGTGTCGAGCAATTGCGCGACATCGTCGCGCAGCAGCAGCCAGCCGTCACCGTCTATCGCGCCATCGCCGGACGCTCCGCCCGGCTGGAGCGGGTCGCGGCGACGACGGTCGAGCGACGGCGGCGGCAGGATGTGCTGGGCGATCTGGCGGCGGCGAGCGCCGCGCTGCCCGACGGCGCATGGGTGCAGCGTTATGAGTGGGACGGCCGGACGCTGCGGTTGTCGGGCTATCTCCGCCCGCCGGTCGACGTGGTGGCGGCGCTGGGCCGCGACCGCCGCTTCGCCAATGTCCGCGCGGGCAATGGCGACGTCCAGGCCGAGCTGCCGATCGGCGAGCCGTTCGACATTGTCGCCGATCTTCATGGAGGCAGGCGATGAGGCGGCTCAGTCAGCGCGAGAGCAGGCTGGTTGCGGTCCTGCTTCTGGTGGGGCTGGTGGCGATCGGCTGGCTGCTGCTCGTCGCGCCGGTGATCGACGGCTTTGCCGAGCGGCGCGAGGAGCGCGAGACCTTGCGGCTCGCATATGCGCGCAACGGACGCCTCATCAACGCGGTGCCCGCGATGCGCCGCCGCGCCGAGCGGCTGGAAGCGGCGAGCGGCGATTTCGTCCTGCGCGCGCCCAGCGCGTCGGTGGCGCGCGACCGGCTGCGCACCCGGCTTCGCACCGCGCTGGTGGCGAGCGGCGGACAGGTGACAGCGGCGCAGGATGTGCCCGCCGCCGCCGGGCAGGCGCGCGCCTGGGTGCAGGGCAAGATGACCCTCGCCCAGCTCAACCAGACGCTCGCCGCGCTCAGCAACAGCGCGCCCTATCTCATCATCGAATCGGTGCGCGTCACGGCCGAACGCGCGCTTCAGACCGGCCAGCTCGATACTCTGGATGTACGCCTTGAAGCTTCGATCCCCCTTGCCGCCGCCGCGTCGTGAAGACGCGACGTTGCTGCCCGCTGCGCTCGTCGCCCTGCTGTGCGGAGGCGCGGTCGTGCAGGTTGCGCTGACGGGTGGCCCCGACCTGCCCCCGGCGGGCGTCGGGCGCGTGGCCCCGGTCGAGACGCTGGCCGGCGTGCCGACCGTGACTCCCGCCCCTGTCATCATGGCGCGGCCGCTGTTCGCGCCGACCCGCTCCGCCACCGGCCGCCCCTCGGCACCGGGTGCCGCCGATCCCGGCCCGCTGGGCGGCGCCATACCAGCGGGCATGACCGCGCGCGGCCGCGCGGCGCGGCTGTTCCTCCGGCTGCCCGACGGCGGCATCCGGGTGATGGCGCCGGGCGGCGTTCACATGGGCTGGCGGCTCGCCGGACTGTCCGCCGACGCGGCGATTTTCCGCCGGGGGTCGCAAAGGCTGGTCGTGCCCTACGGCCAGTCGGCACCGGCCATCGCCGACGACGATAGCGATTCAGAAGAGGAATGACGGGATCATGCGCTTGAACCTTGGCAACGGCACCGCGATCGCCGCGACCGCCAGCCTGCTGATCCTGAGCGGCTGCATGGAGCAGCGCGCGGTGCAGCCGCTGCCCGCCGCGCCGATGACTCCCGCAGAGGCGGACAGCGCCGACGGGCTGCTCGCCGGGCCTCAGGCGAGCGCGACGATCGTCGAGGGCGAGCCGGCGCGGCCGGTCAATATCCCGTCGGCACAGCCCGCAGCCGCACCCGGCGACATCCGGCTCAACTTCCCCAACGCCGATGTGCGAGTCGCCGCCAAGGCGATCCTGGGCGACCTCCTCCGCCTCGAATACAGCGTCGATCCTGCGGTCAACGGCACGGTGTCGGTCATCACGGCGGCGCCGGTCGCGCGCAGCGCGGTCCTCGACCTGTTCGAGCGCGCGCTACGCGCCAGCAATCTGGCGCTGGTGCCGCAAGGTCGCGGGTTCCAGATCACCTCTGTCCAGACCGCCGGCGCCGTCGCGCCGATCGGCCAGGGCGCCACCGGCTACGGCACCGAAACCGTCCGGCTGCAGTTCGTCGGCGCCGAGCAGATGAAGCGCCTGCTCGACCAGTTACTGCCCAACACGGTGAGTTCCGCCGACGCCGGATCAAACACGCTGGTCATCGCGGGAACCACCGGCCAGCGAACGGCGGTGCGCGACATATTGCGCCAGTTCGACGTCAACTGGCTGCGCAGCACCTCGTTCGCGCTGTTCGTACCCAAGCGTACCGACAGCCGCCTGATCGCGCCCGAGCTCGACAAGCTCATCAACGACGGCAGCGCGCCGACCAAGGGGCTGGTGCGCCTCATCGCGATGGACAAGCTCAACGGCATCCTCGCGATCAGCGCGCAGCCGCAATATCTGGAGGATGTCCGCCGCTGGGTCGAAATCCTCGACCGCGAGGGGGAGAATAACGAGCGGCGGCTGTTCGTCTATCCGGTTCAGAACGGCCGCGCGCGCGACCTCGCCAAGACGCTCAACACCGCCTTCGGGGGCGGCAGCGGCGGCGGCGACAGCGCGTCCACCGATGCGCCGGATGCGGACGGCGCAGCGGGACCAGGACAGCCGCAGACGCCCGCGAACAGGCCGGCAGGAGCGCCAACGCGCCAGGCGACGGCACCCGTGGACCGGGGCGCCCCCGCCGGCAGTGCGGCGCGCGGAAAGCAGGGCAGTGGAGTTCCCGACGTCACCATCTCCGCCGACGAAAACAACAATGCCGTGGTCGTATTCGGCACGGCTCGCGATTATGCGGTGGTCGAGCGCGCGCTGCGCCAGCTCGACGTCGTGCCGATGCAGGTCATGATCGAGGCCGCGATCACCGAGGTCGCACTCACCGACAACCTCCGATACGGCGTCCAGTGGAATTTCCAGACCGGGAACAGCAACTTCGCGCTGACCGACGGCGCCGACGCCAATCCCACGCGCATCTTCCCCGGCTTTTCCTATTTCTACGGGGACAGCGACATCACCGGCACGCTCAACGCGCTGGAGCGGCGCACCAACGTCAAGGTGATCTCCGCGCCCAAGCTGCTCGTCCTCAACAATCAAACGGCGGCGCTCCAGGTCGGCGACCAGGTGCCGATCACCACGCAAACCGCCGTCGGCATCGAGAACGCCAATTCGGCGGTCGTGAATTCGGTCGAATATCGCGACACCGGCGTCATCCTGAAGGTCACGCCGCGCGTGAACGCCAGCGGCATGGTGCTGCTCGACATCGCGCAGGAGGTCAGCGACGTCGCGCCCAACCAGACCTCGGGGATCGATTCGCCGACCATTTCAACGCGGCGCATCTCGACCTCGATCGCCGCGCAGGATGGTCAGGTGATCGCGCTGGGCGGCCTGTTCCGCAACAGCAAGTCGTTCGGCAAGAACGGCCTGCCCCTATTGTCGCGGATCCCCGTGCTGGGCGGGCTGCTGTTCGGTAACAACGACAATCGCGAACAGCGCACCGAACTGCTCGTGATCCTCAAGCCGCATGTCCTGCGCAGCGTGGAGGACGGGCGCGCAGTGACCGAGGAATTGCGCGCCAAGCTGCGCACGCTCGAGCCGTTCCGGACCGAGGGACGGATCCCCTGATGCGACCCGCCGTGAACCGGCGGTGGCCATAATGCGACCCGCCGCCGGTCGTGAGGCGGGTTATGCGATGGTGGCGGCGGTCGCCAGCATCGCGGTCTTCGCGCTGATCGCGCTGATGATCGTGGAGGCTAGCCGGGGCACGACCGTTGCCGCGACCGCCGAGATCGACCGTGCCCGCGCGCAGGCGGCGAGCGAGGCGGGGCTCGCGATCGCGCTTGGCCAGTTGCTGGCGGGTGAAGCGGCGCTCGACGGGCGCACCCGACGGTTCCGCTATCATGAGGCCGACATCGCGGTGACGGTCCAGGACGAGCGCGGCAAGGTTCCGCTCAATGCGCTGGAGGAGGCCGAGGCGCGTCGGCTGTTCGAGGTGATGGGCCTGACCGGCGAGCGGCTCGACATCGCGACCGACTCCTTCCTCGACTGGATCGATGATGACGACGACGTGCGGCCCCAAGGCGCGGAGGTCGATCACTATGCGGCGGACGGGATCCGCCCGCGCAACGGCCCGCTGCGGTCGGTGGCGGAAACGGCGCTGATCCGAGGGATCGGCAGCGACCTGGCCGAGCGGATGGCGGGATTCGCCAGCGTCCATTTCGGCAATGGTTCATTCGAACCTTCGCGCGCGTCGATCAGCGCGATCCGGGTGATGGAGGGGGATGAGGGCGGCGCGATCGACATCATCAATCGCCAGCGCGAGATTGCCGGTGATCGCACGGCGTTGACGATCGAGACGCTGAGCGCGCTCAAGGGGCGGCCGCTGACGGTGATGGTCGATGCGCGACTGGAAAGCGGCGCCCGCGCGGGACTGCGCCAGATCGTGATCCTGACCGATCGCGCGGTGCAACCCTATGTGTTGCTGGAACGATATTGATGAAGTGGCCCGGCCCCGTGAGGGGCCGGGCCGGAAGCGTTCGGATCAGAGCAGCGGGGTATCGCCGAAGAACTGGATCAGCGCGCCGGTGCCGCCGTCGCTGAACACCTGGAAATCGGCGGTGCTGAAGCTGCCGTCGAGGTTGATGTCGATGCCGTTCTTGAGCGCCTGGATTCCCGTCACGCGGAGCGTACCGCCGGTGCCGGTGCCGTCGTCGGTGTAGCTGAGCACGACCTGCGCAGCGTCCTTGGCGTTCTGGATCAGGATGGCGTCGCCAAAGCTGAAGTCGGTGATGGTATCGCCGTTCAGGTCGGCGGCCTTGTCCTTGAACAGGTCGCGGCCATTGCCACCGGTCAGCGTGTCGAGACCCGCACCGCCGGTCAGGATATCATTGCCTTCGCCGCCGGACAGGCTGTCAACGCCAGCTTCGCCGTTGATGGTGTCGGCGATGATCGACCCGATGACGGTGTCCTTGCCGTCGCCCATGCTGATGCCCGACACGCCGGTCAGGGTGACCGTGCTGAAATCGAGGGTGTCGTTGCCGAACGAGCCGTCGATGCGGAGCAGCTTGGCGCCGTCCCAGGAGATCTCCTCGATGCCGTCGAACTTGGCGATCGCGAAGTAGCTGACGCCGGTGGCTGCGCGGATCACGTCGATGCCGGCATCGCCATGGAACTCGTCGGCACCGGCATTCTTGGACACGAGGAAGGTGTCGTTGCCGGCACCGCCGAACAGCACGTCCTCGTTGGCGCCACCGTTGATCACGTCATCGCCAGCGTCGCCATAGACGATGTCGAAGCCGTTGCCGCCCGACAGGGTGTCGTTGCCGCCGCCGCCGTGGATTTCGTCGTCGTTGAGATAGCCGTTGACCTCGTCATCGCCCAGACCGGCGAAGATATAGTCGTAGCTCTTCGATCCGAAGATCTTGTCGCCGCCATTGCTGCCGTAGATGCCCGCGAAGTCGTCGTCGTTGACGAAGAGGCGGCGGAGGTCGATCGTGCTGCCCGCCGCGTTGGCGGCCCCGATGGTGACGTTGGTGTAGCCGTTCGCGCCGACTTCCTCGATGCTGTTGAGGACGCCCTTGTCGAGGCGGATCACCGCATTGTTGCGGGTTGCATACAGGCCGTCAGAGCCCGCGCCGCCGCGATAGCTGTCATTGCCGTCGCTCGCGTAGAAGCTGTCGTTGCCGTCACCGCCGATGAGGACGTCGTCGCCCTTGTCGCCGTAGAGATTGTCGGCGCCATCGCCGCCGATCAGGAGATCGTCGCCGTCGCCGCCGCGCAGCGAGTCGCTCGCCACCGATCCGATGACCGTGTCGTTGCCGTCGCCCGCATCGACCTGATAGATTTTGTGGAGCGTGATCGTCGAGAAATCCATGTAATCGTCGGCTGCGGTGCCGATGATCTGGACGCTGAAGAAGGTGCCGCCCGAAATCCGCTCGACATTGAGGAGCGAGCCGAGGCCGATCTTGACCCCTTCCTCGCCGGCGACGATCGAGTCGAAGCCAAGGCCGCCGTCGAAGGAGTCGAAGCCCGAGCTCTTGCCGATCACGAACGTGTCGTCGAGATTGCCGCCGACCAGCGTGTCGTCACCCGCGCCGCCGTCGATGCTGTTGGCGACCGACAGGTTGCCGATGATGGTGTCGTTGCCATTGCCGCCGGCGATCAGGCCGATGCCCGACAGGAGCACATTGCTGAAATCAAACAGATTGGCGTTTGCGCTGCCGCGGATGGTCACGCCGCTGTAGCCGTTCGCGCTGATTTCCTCGATGCCGCTGACCGCGTCGAGGCCGATGATGACGCCGTCGGCGATCGCCTGGATCACGTCGTTGCCGTTGCCGCCGTTGACGGTGTCGAAGCCGGTGCTGGGCTTTGGCCCGAACTGGAACACATCGTCCCCGTCGCCGCCGTCCAGCGTGTCATTGCCGGGTCCGCCGTTGATCGTGTCGTCGCCACCCTGGCCGCCGAGCGTGTCGTTTCCACCCAGGCCAAGGATCGTCCAGTTGTCATTGTCAGGCGCGGTAAAAATGTCCGCGCCGCTGGTACCCGTAAAGGTCGGCATGATGTCTGTCCCCTGAAAGAAAAAGCGCCAGAATCGGATCGGCGCGAGAGTTAAGCGAAAATTGGGCAATTTTTGTGACGTTGCTTATACCTTTTTAAGCGCGTCAGGTGAACCCGATTTCCCGTCTTTGCGATGAACCGTTCGGCGGCGTGTCGGACGATGCCTGCCTTTATCTGCCGGCAGGGGTCATGACGGCGAACGAGGACAGTGGCAGGCCCCACGGCAGGAACGGCTCGGCACGCGCTGCGGGTGCCTCATCTCCGGCGGTGGCGGCGCGTGGGGTCGCGATCGTCGTACGGCCCCTGGTCGCCGGGTTGTAGAAGATGTGCGCGCCGATGCGCCCGACCCGGTCAAGGCTCGGCGCCCAATAGGGATTCACATAATATGCGTGATAATGCGTCGCCTCCCCCACACGGTCGGGAAGGCGGCCGTCGATGGCGTCCTGCGCAAGCATGACGGCGTCTGCAAAGCGCCCTTCGGGCACGGGCCGGGAGAGCGATCCGTCGCAGGTGAAGGTGAACTGGCAGCCGGTGCGGCGGGTCGATCCCTGGTAGACGACCCCGCACACCGTCTTTGGGTAAGCCGGCGCTCGCAGCCGGTTCATGATGACCTGCGCCACCGCCTGCCGCCCCTCCAGCGGTTCCAGCCCCGCCTCATGCACGATCGCCTGCGCCAGGCACTGCACTTCGCGGGCGCGCACGGCGTCCGGCACCGCCGCGAACTGGACCATCGGCGATGACTGCGCGGCGCAAACCGCCGGCACGGCACCGAGCAGGAGGGCCGCGAACGTCCCTCGAAGATGGCGGAGGCGGTGCTGTCGGGTCATCGCGGCAGAGCCTATCGGCGCAAAATGTGACAGGCCGCTTACGCCTTGCTTCACCTTACCACAGCCAGTTTCACGGAACTGTCATCATCCCTGTGGCAGGAGGCCTGGTCGGCGGCGGGCCGGCAAGGCGGGTAAGCAGGCATGGCCATCGGGGTGACGCATTTTGTTCGGGTTCTGGCGGCAATGCTCTGTCTCACGCCGGCTTGGTTCCATGCGGCCGACGCTCAACCGCGCCCGGAGCTGGCACGTCCGCATCGCCCCGCGCCCGATCACGGCCAGGACGCCACTGAAGCCGGAGCGATGGAGCGGGACATGCCGCTCTATCGTGTCGGTGCGGGCGACCGGCTGAAGGTCAGCGTCTATAATGTCGACAAGCTGACCGGCGAATATCTCGTCGGCGGCGACGGCAAGATTGCGGTGCCGATCCTTGGCCGGGTTCCCGTCGGCGGCATGACGCTGGACGACATCGCCGCCCATCTCGCCGCGCGCCTCGGCGACGGCTATTTCATCAATCCCAATGTCACCGTCGACATCGCCGCCTACCGGCCCGTCTATATTCTCGGTGAGGTGCAGCGACCCGGCCAATATCCGTTTGCCGAGGGAATGACCATCAACCGGCTGGTGGCGGCTGCGGGCGGATATACCTATCGCGCCAACCGGAGGACGATGCGGGTCAGGCGCGAACCCGGCGCGACCGCCCCGGCGCAGGTGGGCGAGGATGGTGCCGTCATGCCGGGCGACACCGTCTATATCGGCGAACGCTATTTCTGAACGCCGGGCGCGACGAGCGATCTGATCGCGTCCACCGCATTGCCGAGCATTTCGAGGCGTCCCGGAATCGCCAGACGGCTCACCGGCACCGCCGTCGCGAGCGCCGCGCATTGCGCGAAATGCGTGGCTCCCCGCTCGCCGCCCAGCGCATCGGCGCCGAACTTCAGCATATAGGCGTGACGAAGCAGCGCCGTCAGCCGCGCCGCCGGCTCAAGCGGCTCGAGTGCGGTCCCCTCCGCACGCTCCACCACGCAGATATGTGCAATGGCCGAGGGGGTTCGCGGCTGCTCGCGCAGCCGGATGCGGCGCTTGGCCGCGCCGGCGGGCACCGGCGGCATGATCTCCCCGGGCAGCGGCGCGAAGGCCGCGATCGCTTCGCCCGACAGCTTGATCGCGGGAAAGGCGGGCTGAACATGGAACCGTCCCGCGCCCGACGGCGGCGGAATCGCAATGACGTCATCGACCAGTACGGCATGCCCCGCCTTCAGGAACGCACCGGCGAGCGTCGACTTGCCCTGTCCATTGTCGCCGATGCACAGAATGGCGCGGCCGGGGTCGATTTCGATCGCGCTTCCGTGAAGCACCAGATGGCCGCGCGCATGCAACACCGCCGCCATCACCGGCCCGAGCACGAACAGCGCCGGCAGCATGGGATCGACGCCGGGCAGCGGATCGACCTCGATCAGCCGCGCGGCGGTTACCCTGATCCTGCCAAAGCCGTTCCAGGCGAAATAGAGGCTGTGCGCATCGAAGCGGACGAGCCGGAGCTGGTCCGCCGGCGGCATCGGTCCTTCGACGGGCGCCAGGCGAATGACGATGTCGCTTTCGCCTTCCGCCGCCGCACTAACGGCCTCATGCAGTTCAGGCAGGGCGATCGCGGACGCGATGGACAGGCCGTAGCCTTCATAGCGGCAGAGCGAACCGGCGCCGGCGCCCAGATCCTGCTCCTGTACGGCCGTCACTCGGGCGTGACGACGTCGAACAGCCCCGCATCGACCAGATTGCGGATGGCCGCCTGCACGTCTCCGTCCACCGCCGCCTCGGGCCGTCCGAACGCTTCGGCGAGCGCCGCGCGCAGATGGGGAAGCGTCACCGGCGCTGCGGCGCATCGCCACAGCACGGCCGCGCTGGGGTTGAGCGTGAAGTAGCTGCTAGTGCGCGTGTCGAGCAAGGCGACGCCGTCGGCGAGCGGACTGGCGACCACGGCGGGACTGGCGACGTAGCGCTCCGCCCCATCATGCTGCTGGACCCGGGCCGTCGCGACAGCCGGTGAAGAGGGCGGAGTCATTTCAATGACGGCGGCACATTACCGCAACCAGGCGGAACGGCGGGCGCAGCGTCAGGAGACGCGGCCGTTCGACCAATCGACGGCATCGCCCGGCACATAGGACATCGGCCGGAGCGAAACGCCATGCTTCTCCAGCTCTGCCGCCAGATCGACGATCGCGGCAACGCGGACAATGGCAGGCGGCTCATAGCCTGCGATATTGTGCTCGTTGAAGTCGATCATGCTTGTTTCCCTGAGTTATTCACGCTCACGCGACCAGCCGGGCCGCAGGTTACATAAGACGCCATTATATGCGTTATGCGACTCTTTCGAGTCATTTCGCGCCACTTCGGTGCCGATACCGTGTCACGAAGGACCAGTCTGACGAGCCGCTCCCGGCGGGCCAAAGCGTCAGGCGAGGACCTGTGTCACCGGCACATGGTCATAGCCGAGGTCACGAGCCACCGCTTCATAGGTGATCCTGCCTTCATGGACGTTGAGACCGGCCGCCAGATGCGGATTGGCCTGCAGCGCCGCCTTCCAGCCCATATCCGCGATCCGCAGCGCGTGCGGCATCGTGACGTTGTTGAGCGCATAGGTGCTGGTGCGCGCGACCGCGCCGGGCATGTTGGCGACGCAATAGTGGACGATGCCATCGACGACATAGGTCGGATCGGCATGCGTCGTCGCCTTGCTGGTCTCGAAGCAGCCGCCCTGGTCGATCGCCACATCGACCAGCACCGCGCCCGGCTTCATCGTGGAAAGCATCGCACGGTCGACGAGCTTGGGCGCGGCGGCACCGGGTACCAGGACCGCGCCGATGACCAGATCAGCCTCCGCGACCTGCGCGGCAAGGCTGGCCTTGCCCGAGAACAGCGTCCGCGCGCGCCCCTCGAAATGATTGTCGAGCCGTTCGAGAACGGCGGGATCGCGGTCGAGGATGGTCACGTCTGCGCCAAGGCCGACCGCCATCTGCGCGGCGTTGAAGCCGACCACGCCGCCGCCGATCACCACGACCTTGGCGGGAAGCACGCCGGGCACGCCGCCCAGCAGAACGCCGCGTCCGCCATGCGCCTTTTCGAGCGCCGTCGCGCCGGCCTGAATGCTCATCCGGCCCGCGACCTGGCTCATCGGCTTGAGGAGCGGCAGCGAGTTGTCCGGTCCGGTGACGGTCTCATAGGCGATCGCGGTGACGCCCGACCTGACGAGATCGGCGGTCTGCTCCGGATCGGGCGCGAGATGCAGATAGGTGTAAAGGACCTGACCCTGCCGCAACTGCGCACGTTCGGCCGCCTGCGGCTCCTTGACCTTCACGATCATATCGCACGCGCTGAAGATGTCAGAGGCGGACTGCCTGATGACGGCGCCCGCTGCCTCATAGTCCGCATCGGACGCGCCGATGCCGTTGCCTGCGGCCGTTTCCACCCAGACCTCATGGCCATGGGCCGTCAATTCGCTGACGCTCTCGGGGGTCAGCCCGACCCGATATTCGTGGTTCTTGATTTCCTTGACGGTGCCGACGCGCATAATACCACTCCTCGTTGCCCGCATGGGAAATTATACCAGGATAAAGCGAGGAATTTCGCCAATCTGCTATATCCTAATGAGGAATATTGGGACAAACTCCCTGTCTGCAAATCTCTCCGGGATAAAATTCCATGGACCGTCAGGATCTGCTCATCCTCCGGGCGCTGCAGCACGATTCGTCGCGCTCGATTGCCGAACTCGCCGAACTGGCGGGGGTTTCCGCCTCCGCCTGTCACCGCCGCGTCAAGGGTCTGGAGGCGGCGGGCTGGATCACGGGCTATGGTGCCCGGCTCGATCCGCGCAAGCTGGGACTCAAGCTCGACGCCTTCGTCGAGATCACGCTCATCAGCCAGAGCCGCGAGGCCATGGACCGTTTCGAGGCGGCGGTGGCGGGCTTTGACGAGATACTCGAATGCCATCTGATGTCGGGAGCCGCCGATTATCATCTGCGCGTTGCGGCGCATGACCTGGAGCAGTTCGACCATATCCACCGCAACTGCCTCGCCCGGCTTCCCGGCGTGGGATCGATGCGGTCGAGCTTTGCTATCCGCACCATCAAGTCATGGACAGGCTACAGCCTGAGCTGATGCGGGGTTCGGGTCCAGGCACCGTGACGCTCGGAATGTCCGACCTAACGCGGTAGCGACCTCAGCCTATCGCTCCACCAGGTCCATGAAGTCGCGGGCGGCGTTGCGGTCGGCCTCGTCCTTGAACGCGACGTCGAGGTCGGGCGCAGCGCCAAGCATGAACAGGAGGCTCCACAGGGCGAAGCGCCGGGCTCGGTCCTGCTCGAGTCCCAGATCGACCCGCATCTTCTCGATGCCGGCCGGCAGCGCCTCTGGCGACACGGCCGCAAGGTCGGATGTGCCGAAATAGCGGCGCAATTGATCGTCGAAATCCATGTCTGTTTCCGCTCCGGCAGGGCTGGTGCAAGGGCACGTGGGCCATCGAAACGCGTGCCTCCGCGTTCAGGGGCGGCAGCCGCGCAAGATTGCGTTAGCCCGAATGGCCCGTTGCGCCTATCGGGCGCTCGCATGACAGGTGAATATGATGCCATCGTCCTTGGGGCCGGAGCCGCAGGGCTGTTCTGCGCCGGCGAGGCCGCACGGCGCGGCCGCAGGGTGCTGGTGATCGAAGGCTCCGACGGTCCGGGCAGGAAAATCCTCATCTCCGGCGGCGGGCGCTGCAACTTCACCAATGTAAATGCTGCACCGGGCACCTTCCTCTCGGCCAATCCGCATTTCGCGACATCGGCGCTCAGCCGCTTCACCCCGCAGGACTTTCTGGCCCGGGTCGAGGCGCGCGGCATCGCCTGGCATGAAAAGACGCTTGGCCAGCTGTTCTGCGACGGCCCCGCGCACCAGATTCTCGACATGCTGCTCGACAACCTCGCCACCGGTGGCGGCGAACTGGCCTGCGGCGAGACGATCGCGAATGTCACACACGACGCCGGCCGCTTTCGCGTCACCACGGCCAGCCGCTCGGTCGAGGCGCCCAGTCTGGTCGTCGCCACCGGCGGCCCGTCCATCCCCAAGCTGGGTGCGAGCGACTTCGCCTATCGGCTTGCCCGCCAGTTCGGCCTCAAGGTGGTGGAGCCGCGTCCGGCGCTGGTGCCGCTCACCCTGCCCGGCGACGAGGCGCTGTTCCGCGAGCTGTCGGGGGTCGCCGCGCCGGTGATCGCGCATGCGGGCAAGGCGTCGTTCCGCGAGGCCGCGCTCTTCACCCATCGCGGCCTGTCGGGTCCGGCGATCCTGCAAATCTCCTCCTACTGGCGGCATGGGGAGCCGATCGCGATCGATTTCCTGCCCGACCGCGCGCAGGGCTGGCTGACCACGGCCAAGCGCGACGCGCCGCGCGCGACCCTGCCGTCGATCCTGAAGGACGCCTTGCCTGCGCGGCTGGCGACGGCGCTGTGCGAGCGGCTGGCGATGGACGGCAGGCTTGCCGACCTGCCCGACGCGCGATTGCGCGAAGCGGAGGCGCGACTGGCCCGCTGGCAGTTCCTGCCCAACGGCACCGAAGGCTATGCCAAGGCCGAAGTCACCGTCGGCGGCATCAGCACCGCCGAGCTTTCGTCGAAAACAATGGAAGCCAAATGCGTTCCAGGCCTGTATGCGATCGGAGAGGCCGTCGATGTGACCGGCTGGCTCGGCGGATATAATTTCCAATGGGCCTGGGCCAGCGGATGGGCTGCGGCGCAGTCCCTGTGAGTTTCCATCACGCACGCAGGGCCCGATTTTGACACCGGATCAGGAATAGAATGACTTTTGCAAATCTTCCGCCGTTCCTCGGCTCGGCACTGGCCGAACGCGGCTACAGCGCCCCCACGCAGGTTCAGGCCGCAGTGCTCGCCGAGGAAGCATCCGGCCGCGACCTGCTCGTCTCCGCTCAGACCGGCTCCGGCAAGACGGTGGCCTTCGGCCTCGCCATGGCGGACGAGCTGCTCGACGAAAGCGGCGCGGTGGCGATCGGCACGTCTCCGCGCGCGCTGGTGATCGCCCCGACCCGCGAGCTTGCTTTGCAGGTCAGCCGCGAACTGGCGTGGCTTTACGGCAAGGCGAACGGACGGATCGCGACCTGCGTCGGCGGCATGAACCCCTCCGCCGAGCGCCGCGCGCTGCAATCGGGCGCCAACATCGTCGTCGGGACGCCAGGCCGCCTTCGCGATCATCTCGAACGCGGCGCGCTCGACCTGTCGGCGCTGGCGGCGGTGGTGATCGACGAGGCGGACGAGATGCTCGACATGGGCTTTCGCGAGGAGCTTGAGGAAATTCTCGAGGCCGCCCCGGCCGATCGCCGCACACTTCTGTTCTCCGCCACCATCCCGCGCCCGATCGAGGCGATGGCCCGCCGCTACCAGCGCGACGCGCTGCGCATATCGACCGTCGGCGAACAGCGCGGCCATGGCGACATCGCCTATCAGGCCGTCACGGTCTCCCCGTCCGAGATCGAGAACGCGGTCGTCAATCTGCTGCGTTTTCATGAGGCGGAGACAGCCATCCTGTTCTGCGCGACACGCGACAATGTCCGGCATCTGCACGCGACACTGCAGGAGCGCGGCTTTGCCGTGGTGGCGCTGTCGGGCGAGCATTCGCAGCAGGAGCGCAACCAGGCGTTGCAGGCGCTGCGCGACCGCCGCGCGCGCGTCTGTGTCGCCACCGACGTCGCAGCGCGCGGCATCGACCTGCCGACGCTCAGCCTCGTCATCCACGTCGAGATCCCCCGCGACGCCGAAGTGTTGCAACATCGCTCGGGCCGCACCGGACGCGCCGGGAAAAAGGGCACCGCGATCCTGCTCGTCCCCTATCCGCGCCGCAAGCGGGTCGAGGGCCTGCTTCGCCAGGCGAAGATCGCCGCCGCGTGGGTCGAAGCGCCCGGCCGCGACGCGATCCGCGCCAAGGACCAGGAGCGGCTGCTCGAGGCGCTGCTGCAACCAGCGGAATTCGACCAGATCGACCGCGATCTTGCCGAACGCCTGCTCGCCGAACGGAGCCCTGAGGACATCGCGGCCATGCTGGTGCGCGCGCACCGCGCCCGCATGCCCGAGCCGGAGGAACTGATCGCCGACAGCCCCGACGCGCGCGCCGCCGCGCGGCAGGAGCGCCATCGCCCCGGCTTCGAGGACACGGTCTGGTTCCGCATGAACGTGGGCCGGCGGCAGAATGCCGATCCGCGCTGGATCCTGCCGCTGCTCTGCCGCCGGGGCCATGTCTCGCGCGGTGACATCGGGGCCATCCGCGTGCTGCCCGCCGAAACCGTGTTCGAAGTGCCCCGCGCCATCGCCGCGCGCTTTGCCGCCGCCATCGCCCGCACAGCCGACAGCGGCGACGAGGAGGGAGCGATCGTCATCGAGGCGTCCGAGGGCGCCCCGCGCGAGGCCGCGCGTCAGAACCGCAAGCTGACGCGGCAGGGTGGGCCCGGCGACAATGCGTCGTCGCCCTCCCCCGCCCGCCCCTTCAAGCGGCATCCGGCCGGTGCCCACGGCAAAGGCCCCGCCGACCGTCCGGCACGCCCGGCCGATGGACGACCCCCGAAGCCCTTTAAGAAGAAAACAAAGGGCCCCCGGAAAGACGCGTGAGCCAGCCCGTCCGCATTCTGGTCGACGCCGACGCCTGCCCGGTGAAGGAGGAGATCTACAAAGTCGCCCCCCGCTTCGCCGCATCGGTCGCGATCGTCAGCAACAGCCGGATACGCGTACCGCCGCTCGACTGGATCAGGCTCGTCGTGGTCGATGACGGCTTCGACGCGGCCGACGACTGGATCGCCGGAGAGGCGGGCCGCGACACGCTCGTCGTCACGGCGGACATCCTGCTCGCCGACCGCTGTCTCAAGGCCGAGGCACGAGTCCTGGCGCCGAACGGCAAGGCGTTCACGACCAGTTCGATCGGCAGCGCCATCGCGACCCGCGCGATCATGGCCGACCTGCGCGCCGGCGGCGAACAGATCGGCGGTCCACCGCCGTTCGGCAAGGCGGATCGCTCGAATTTCCTCCAGGCGATGGACCGGGAACTGACGCAGATGCTGCGCACACTGGGCAGGTGAAACCGACGGCGAGACGATGAGGCGTGGGCGGCACCGCGCATCACCGGGCGCCGCCACTCCTACTGTCCCTCGGGCGGACGCCGCAATTTTTGAACGCCGGTGTAACCAGCGGCATCCGATGCGCGAACCGTCGTGATGTCTCTCGAGAACGGCAGCATGGAACTCTGGCCCGATAGTGCGGACATGTGCGCCGCGCGCCCGTCGATCAGCCCGCTGGCATGCCCTCCCCGCATGCCCGATGACCGGCGGGCGCGATGATGGGGGTCGGTCGCGACGCATGGTGTTTCCCGACACCCCGACAGCCGATGCCGCAGGGCGTTCCTGCTTCGGCGACCGGCTTGCAGCCGCTCGCGGCGACCGCTCTGGGCCGCCTCATTCCCATATTGGGCTGCGGTGAGGAGGCGGCGACGCTCGCCTTTGAGGGATTGGCGCGTGCCGGCGTTGCCGATCGATCGGTGGCGACGGCCCTGGGTCGGGTCGCGGCCGAGGAACAGCTTCACGACAGGCTGATGCACGGCCTTGCCCTCACGCTGCCGCAGGTCCGCGATGAAAGCGCGATCCGCGCTGCCCGCCGGATGCACATTCATCTCAGCGACGGCGGATTTCTGGCGCATCTGGCACGGATTGCCGCGCTGGATGCTGCGGTGTGCACGATCCTGAGCCGCCTGCTGCGGCCCGGACTGGCGCTGGCCGGCTGTCAGGTGATCGCCCCGATCCTCGGTCGGATCCGAAAGGATGAGGCGCGCCATGTGGCGCTGACACGATCCATCGTCCTCACCCACGGGACGAGCGCATGGCTGCGCGATATGGGGGCAAACGCGCGAACCGCGCTGGCGGAGGTCCTCGCCATCGAGGGCGATGCCTTCGAGGCGCTGGAGGTCGATCCCGACGGACTGGTGCGAGCCGTCGCCCGGCTCCCCGATGGTCTGCTGACCGCATGACCGGGACGAGCGCGGGGCATCCCCCCTGGACGACAAGCGGACGGCTGGCGGTTCTCGGCAGCGGATCGGCGCTCCCGGGAGAACCGGTCTCGAGCGATGCGCTGATCGCATTGCTGGAGGCTCGTTTCGATCTGGCCCGAAGCAGGGAGGCGCGCGCGGTGGCGCGTCGGCTGGATATCCGCGAGCGCCACATCTGCCGTCCCTTCGATGCCGCCAGCGAAGCGCCCCGCGCGGGCCAGTCCAATCCCGAACTGTGCGGGCAGGCGTTGCGCGCCGCTCTGGCCGATGCCGATATGGACGCTGGCGACCTGGGCTATCTGATCGGCCACACCACGACCCCGGCCCGGCTGCTGCCCGGCAATGTCGCCTTCGCTGCCGACGACATCGGCTATGGCGGACCGCATGTCGAACTGAGGCAGGCCTGCACCGGCTTCGCCAACGCGTTGATGATCGCTCATGGCCTGCTCGCCCGGCCCGACGCGCGGCCCGTGGCGATCGTCGGTTCGGAGACGGGCTCGCTCTTTTTCGACCCGTCACGCGTTGCGGACGACAGCGGTCAGCTCGTGAACATGGTGCAGATGGGCGACGCCGCCGCGGCGGTGATCCTGGGACCCGCGCAGGCCGAGGGCGCTGCGATCACGACTTCATGGTTCGGTGCCATGGGGCTGTGGCGGCCGCCCGGCCTGCAGCTCCATCAGGGCAGTCGCGAGTTCGACCATGATTTCACCGCGATCCTCGCGAACGGCGGCATGCTGTTCGACGCCGGCCGCCGCACGGCGGAGGCACTGGGCTGCCCGCTCGACGCCGACGCGATCATCGTGCCGCATCAGGTGAACGGGCGCATCGGCCAATTGCTGGCTCCGCATTTCGGCGTCGCGGAGGACCGCTTCTTCGTCCAGGCTGACCGTGTCGGCAATACCGGCTCCGCCGCGATCTGGCTGGCCCTCGACACGCTCCGGCGGAGCGGGCTGGCGCCGGGCCAACGGGTGCTGGCGCTGGGCGCGGAAGCGACCAAATATATGTATGGCGGTTTCGCCTATGACCATGGGTGACGCGCTCGTCGATGTTGCCGGCCTCAGCAGGTCCTATGCCGGACGCCCGGTGGTGGACGGCGTCACCCTGCGGCTGGAACCGGGCGAGATCGTCGGGCTGGTCGGCGCGAACGGCGGCGGCAAGACGACGACCCTGCGCATGATCGCCGGCCTGTTGCGGCCCGATGCCGGCGGCGGACAAGTGCTGGGCCAGGACGTGCGCCACCCCGGCCGCTCCACGACGTCGCGCATCGGCTATATGAGCCAGCGGCTGGCGCTTTATCCCGATCTGAGCGTCCGGGAGAATCTGCGCTTCCGCGCCGACGCCTTCGCCCTCGCCCGGCCGGGGGACCGGATCGCCGACGTCGCGGGACGCTATGGACTGGGCGACATTCTCGATCAGCGCTTCGGCACGCTCTCGGGCGGCTGGGCGCGCCGGGCGCAGTTTGCCGCGACCGTCCTGCACGAGCCGCCCCTGCTCCTCCTCGACGAGCCGACGGCGGGGCTCGACCCCGCGACGCGGCGGGACATCTGGCAATGGCTCGAACAGCTGGCGGAGCGCGGGACAGCGATCCTGATCTCGACCCATGACCTTGCCGAAGCGGAGCGGCTCCGCGCCATCATGCTCTTTCACCGGGGCTGCGTGTCGCCGGTCATGGCTCCGGCGACGCTGATCGCCACCCACGGCACGCACAGCCTTGAGGACGCGGTCGTCGCCCATGCGCGGGGCAGTGTGCCGTGAGCGCCGGCCGACGCATCACCGCCGTCGCAAGGGTGGAGCTGCTGCGCCTGCTGCGTTCGCGGATGACCTTCACCCTGCTGCTGCTGGTACCGGCGTTTCAGGTCCTGCTGTTCGGCTATGCGATCCGCCCGAGCCCCGACAGCGTCAGCGTCGCCATCGCCGCCCCCACGCCCGCCAGCGCGCGCACCATCGAGGCCGCGCTTTCCGACCAGCCCGGATTGCGGATCGTCGCGGCCGGCCTGACGCCGGGCGGCGCGGAAGCGATGGTTCGCGGCCGCACGGCGCTGATCGGTATCGAGGTGCCGCGATCGCGCGGCTTTGGCGAGGTCGGCTTTGTCCAGCAACCGCTCAGGATCGTCGCTGACGGCGCGACGGCGTCGCTCACCGCCGCCGCCGTGCCGCGCCTCGAAGCGGCCTATTGGCGGGAGCTGGCCGTGCGCGCGGATATCGCCGGGAACGGGCCGGGCATCGCGGTGGAGCGATTGTTCAACCCCGATCAGCGCGCCGACTGGACCTATCTGCCGTCGCTGATCGGCGTCACCGTGATGATCGCGATGATCATGCTCGGCTGCCTCGGCATCGCGCGCGAGCGGGAGGGCGGCACCTGGGAAGCGCTCGTGGCCATGCCCTTTCGCCGCGTGGAACTGCTTCTTGGCAAGCTGCTGCCCCACGCGGTGATCGGCGCGGTCCAGGGCGTGTCGGTGCTGGCGATCGGCCTGCTGCTGTTCGACCTTCCGGCGCGGGGAAGCGTTGTCGCCCTGATGCTCATCCTGCCGCTGTTCGCGGCGGCGCATCTGGTGCTGGGCCATGTCATCGCGTCGCGCGCCGCGAGCCAGCTTGCCGCCCTGCAGGGGGCGGTCGCCTTCTACTTGCCGGCGATGCTGCTTTCGGGATTCCTCTACCCGTTCGAGACCTTGCCGGGCTGGGCGCAATCGCTTGGCAGCATCTTTCCGCTCACCCACTTCGTCGCTGCCGCGCAAGGGGCGCTGCTGCGCGGTGACGACGCGCCGGCCGTGCTGGCGCATGCCCTGCCGATCGCGGCGTTCCTGGCGGTGGTGACCCCGCTCGCGCTGCTGTCCCACGCCCGGCGGCTCGACTGACCCGCGCGGTCTGTAACCTTCGCGCCGGAACGGGCGAACACCGGTCAACACGATCAAGGAGTATAGACCATGTTCAAGCTCAACCAGGTCGCGGTCGCCTGCCTGATGGCCGTCGCCACCGTCAATCCCGCCCTCGCCGCCGAGACGCGCGACTTCGACGAAGCCACCTTTGCGGCTGCACAGGCGCAGGGGCGTCCCATTCTGGTGGACGTGAAGGCATGGTGGTGCCCGGTGTGCGCGTCGCAGAGCCGGACGATCAAGGCCATCACGGCGGCACCGGACTATAAGGACCTGCTGATCCTCCACATCAACTACGACAAGCAGAAGCCGGCGATGCGCAAGTTCGCCGTGACGAAGCAGGCGACGCTGATCGGGTTCAACGGGACGCGTCAGACCGGGCGGCTCGACGGCGTGACGGACAAGGTGCAGATCGGCGCGCTGCTCGCATCGACCACGCACTGAACCGATGACAGGCGCCCTCAACCCGGCCCTTGGCTTCGCCGCCGGCGCGTTGACCATCCTCTCGCCGTGCGTGCTGCCGCTCGTGCCGGTCGTCATGGCCAGCGCCGGCCGGAGCAGTCGCTGGGGACCGCTGGCGCTCGCGGGCGGACTGATCGCGTCCTTCACGCTGGTCGGGTTCGCGGTCGCCACCCTGGGTGCCGCCGCCGGGTTTGATGGCGAGGGCATCCGCGCCGTCGGATCGGTGCTGCTGGTGCTCGCGGGTCTCGTCCTTCTGCTTCCAGGGTTGCAGGAACGGTTCGCCACGCTGGCCACACCGCTGGTGGCCTGGGGCAACCAGCGCCAGCAGGGCCTTGAGCGGTACGGGCTTGCGGGCCAGGCGATGATCGGGGCGTTGCTGGGGGCGGTGTGGAGCCCGTGCGTCGGCCCGACGCTGGGCGCGGCGACGGCGCTGGCGGCGCAAGGCGAGAGCCTGGGCCAGGTCGCTCTCGTCATGGCGTTCTTCGGCGCCGGCATCGCCACAGTCCTGCTGTTCATCGCATTTGCGACCCGCAATGTTCTTGCGCGCCGGCGCGGCGCACTGCTGGCGGGAGGGCAGCGCGGCAAGCGCATCCTCGGGGCCATCCTGTTGATCGTCGGGCTTGTCATCCTGACCGGTTTGGATCGGATCGTCGAGGGTGTACTGGTGCGCCTGTCACCCGACTGGCTGATCGACTGGTCGACGCGACTGTGAGGGGAACACGCGGCCATGGTTGCTGACGATGCGAGCCTGTCGCGCCTGATGAAGCTGGCCCAGGCCGGCGACAAAATGGCCTATGCAACGCTGCTGGACGCCTCCCAGCGCTGGTTGCGCCGCTATTTCGCGCGGCGCATCGCACCGGCCCAGCTCGACGATCTGGTGCAGGACACGTTGCTGTCGCTGCACAACAAGCGCGGGACCTTCGACCCCGGTCGGCCGTTCCTGCCCTGGCTTGCCGCCATCGCGCGGTATCGCTGGGTCGATCACCTTCGCAAGGTGTACCGCGCCGACGAAACCGAACTGGACGACACTTTGGCTATCGAGTCCGACGAACCCGGCATTGCCGCGAGGATCAGCCTGGAACGGCTGTTCACCCAGCTGCCGAGCGCGCAGGCTTCGGCCATCGAACTCGTCAAGATCCAGGGACTGAGCGTGAGCGAGGCGTCGCGGACCCTGGGTCAGAGCGAAAGCCTGATCAAGGTGAACATTCACCGCGGGCTGAAACGGCTCGCCGCCATGATAGAGAAAGCCTGAGATCGCCATGGCCATCCCACCCGAATTCCCCATGATAGATCGGCTGGTCGACGACCTGACTCCGGTCAAGCCGATGACCCGGACAGCCGGCCTGTCGCGCGTGGCAGGCGCACTGGGCATCGCGGTCGGCATTGTCGCGCTGTTCATCGGCTTTCGCCCGGACCTCCTCGCATTGACTCCCGATCCGATGCTGATGCTGACATCCGGCCCGTATCTGTTGCTGGCCTGCGCGGCGGGGTCGGGCGCCGTGCGGATGGGCCGTCCGCATTTGGGAGGCACCCCCATTGGCTGGCCGTGGGCCGCCGCCATGGTGGCACTGCTTCCGGCCGGAGCGCTGCTCGGCTGGGGCGACGCCCTCGCCTCCGGTTCGCAGATCGCCGTGGATTCGACGGGCTGGGCCTGCACCGCCATGGGGATCCTTCTCGGCCTGTTCATGGCTGTCAGCCTGACCCTGTGGCTACGGCGCGGCGCGCCCACATCGCCCGCGCGCGCGGGTCTCCTGGTCGGCATAGCGTCGGGCAGCGCCGGCATCTTCGCCTATTCGCTGCACTGCCCCCATCACGACATCAGCCACGTCGGTCTGTGGCACAGCCTGGCGGTGCTGTTGAGCGCGTTGGCGGGCCGGTGGATCGTGCCGGCATTGGTGCGCTGGTAAGAGCGTCGGTCGCGCGCGACCGCTTTCTGCATGGGCGGAGTCCCGCCCCGTCATGACGCCGCCCCATAAGGGGTAATGCCCGTGCGGATAGCATGAGGTGCGGTGGCTGCACGAACGATCACCACCATTCTGCAAAAGCGGCAAGCGCAGCCGGTACCTCAGCATCCGTAGCGCAACGCCGTCAGCGCATCTGCGAACAGGGAAATGGTGCCCGGGGGCGGGATCGAACCACCGACACTACGATTTTCAGTCGTATGCTCTACCAACTGAGCTACCCGGGCACGGGCTCGCGGCAGGAGGGCCCGTCAGGCCGGCCGCGCGAAAGAGCGTTGCCTATAGGCGCGAGCATCCGCGCCTGTCCAGCCCCATTTCTGCACGGCTTTCACTCCGTGTCCGTGTCACCGCGCCGGGCGTCGCGGGGGCGGTCGTCATCCTCTTCCACCTCGGGCGCGACGGGGACGCGATAGTCCTCGCCAAGCCATGACAGCAGGTCGCGGTCGCGGCATCCGCGCGAGCAGAAGGGAGCGAACAGCGGGTCGGCGGCCTTGCGGCACAGGGGGCAGTTGTCCTTACCGCGCATCATCGTCTCCATCGGCGGCGGCGCCTTCGGCCGCGATCACAACGGCTCCGCCCCGCGTTCGTTCAAGCCGCTGGAGCCATTCGGGATGGCGGCGGATCAGCGCGCCCACCTCCGGCGCGACGCGGAGGGTCAGCGGCCCCGCGCCGCCGTCCGCGCGCTCGCCCTCGCGCAGCGCGGCCATGGCGCGGGCCATCAGCGGATCGCCGCGAAGCAGCTCGATCAGCGACGGGCGCTCGCGCCGCCGGATGATCTGGACAAAGCCGAAGCCGTTGACCGCCGTCCGCTCGAACGGCTGGGGCAGATATTTGTCGATCTGCGCGGCGGCGATCAGCCGCTCGTCCTTGTTGTTCATGGTCGGCAGGTCGATACCGATCGACCCGGTGACCCCCATGCGCCGGATCGCCTGCGCGGCGAGCTTCGCGCCCTTCGGCCCGAGTTGCGCGGGTGGGGCGACGCCGTCGACGTCGATCAGCAGCATGGCGGGCGTGGGGAACAGGCGCAGCGAAGCGTCCTCGCGATTCACCGCGCCCGTCGCGGCCTCCTCGCACAAAGCGCTCCAGCCGGCGTCCTCCAGCGCGTCGGGCTCATGCGCGCGGCACAGGCGCGCGGGCAGGCCGCTCGCCTCGATCCGCTGGCGAAGCGTCGGGCCGGGGCGAAGATCGGTCCCGGCGGGCACGACGCGACCCGTGGCGCGCTTCATGCGGATGCCATCGAGCCCCTGTTCAGCCAGCGCCTCGCGCAGGATCTCGATCCGGATCGCGGCCCCTTCGGCGATCCGCGGCGGGATCGGCTCGATCAGCACCTCCTCGCCATCGTCGAGCCGGGCGATGCCGCGCCGGCGCGGGATGATCGTCCGCGCGAGCCGGCCCGAGAGCACCGCGCCCGCGCGCGCGCCGCCGCCCTCGCGCTCGATCAGCGCTTCGAGAATGTCGCCATTGCGGACGAGCGCGGCCCGGCTCTCGCCGATCCCCTCCTCGTACAGCCACTCATCCATCGCCATGCGGACCGGAGTCGGGCATCAGCCCGGCGGCGACGAGCAAGGCGCGGGTTTCGTAGAGCGGCAGGCCGATCACGCCCGACGGACTGCCCGACATCCATCGGATGAGGCCCGCCGCGGCGCCCTGAATGGCATATCCACCCGCCTTGCCCTGCCATTCGCCGCCAGCGACATAGGCGTCGATCTCGTCGGCGTGGAGCGGCTTGAAGGCGACGATGCTGGTCGACAGGCGGTGGCGTTCGGTGCCGTCGGCGGCGATCAATGTCACCGCCGAATGGACGCGGTGGCGGCGTCCCGACAGCAATGCCAGGCACCGGCGCGCGGTCGCCTCGTCCTCTGCCTTGGGCAGGATGCGTCGGCCGCAGGCGACCACCGTGTCGCCCGACAGGATCGCGACCCCGGCATGGCGCGGCGCGACCGCGCGCGCCTTTTCGGCGGCCATGCGCGCGGCATAGGGCTCGGGCAGTTCGCCTTTCAGGGGGCTTTCGTCAATGTCGGCAGGGTCCACGCCAAGCGGCGCGACGCCGATCTGTGCGAGCAGGTCGAGGCGACGCGGAGAGGCCGAGGCGAGGATGATCCGGACGGCAGGGTCGGGCGCGGGGCGCTCCGGCGCGGTCATTCAGAAAACGGGGATCAGCTCGGCCCCGGGCCGCCGCGACCGGGCATATAGCGATAGGTGATCCGCCCCTTGGTCAGGTCATAGGGCGTCAGCTCGACCAGAACCTCGTCCCCCACCAGAACGCGGATGCGGTTCTTGCGCATCTTGCCGGCGGTGTGGCCGAGAATTTCGTGGTCATTCTCGAGCCGCACGCGGAACATGGCGTTGGGCAACAGCTCAACGACTTGTCCGCGCATTTCCAATAGTTCTTCTTTTGCCATTCTGTTCCGTCAAACCCTTCGAATCCGGGGCGCCATAGCCTTATTCCCGCGCTTTGGAAAGGCGCGAGGGCGGCAGGCGTCAAGCAATGGCGTCGGCCGCATTGCCGATTGCGGCGAAGATGCGGGCAATATCGCCCGCGTCCGTGCAATAAGGCGGCATGACATAGATGGTGGAACCGAGCGGCCGAAGCAACAGTCCGTCCTCCAGAAAATGCGCGCGAAGCGTCACCGCGGCGTCCGAAAGATAGCCTTCCTGACCCTGTCCCGCGAGGTCGACCGCCGCGATTGCGCCGATGCGGCGCGCGCCGGCCAGGCGGGGATGGCCGGACAGGCTCGCCAGCCCCGCGTCCAGCGTCCGTCCCAATGCCGCGATGCGCCCGCCCACATCCTCCGCCCGCCAGATCGCGACATTGGCATTGGCGGCGGCGCAGGCGACCGGGTTGGCGGTGAAGCTCGACGAATGGAAGAACATGTCGGCGCGGTCGGGCGTGCAGTGGCTGTCGAAGATCGCACCGCTCGCCAGCGTCGCGGCGAGCGGGATCATGCCGCCGGTCATCCCCTTGGCGGTGCAGAGAATGTCGGGCGCGACGCCCGCCTGATCGCAGGCAAAAAGCGTTCCAGTGCGCCCCCATCCGGTCATCACCTCATCGGCGATGAACAGCACGCCGTGGCGGCGGCAAATCTCCGCCATGCTGCGCAGCATATCCGCAGCATAAAACAGCATCCCGCCCGCGCCGAGCACCAGCGGCTCGACGATGAAGGCGGCGGGCACATCCTGCGCGCCGCACAGCGCGTCGAGCGCGTCGAGCGTCACCTGTTCCCCTCCCGGCGCGGGAAAGGGTACCGTCTCCACATCGAACAACAGCGGTGCATAGGGCCGGTTGAACGCGCCGCGTTCCCCCACCGACATCGCGCCGATGGTGTCGCCATGATAGCTGTGCTCCATGACGAGGATGCGGTGCCTCGGCTCGCGGCGGTTGTGCCAGTGGCCGAGCGCCATTTTCAGCGCGACCTCCACCGCCGTCGACCCGCTGTCGGAAAAGAACACATGCGTCAGGCCCGGCGGGGCCAGCTCCACCAGCGACCGCGCCAGCGCCTCGGCCTGCGGGTGCGTGTATCCGGCGAAGATGATCTGGTCGAGCCGACCCGCCTGGTCGGCGATGGCGGCGGCGATTCGCGGCTCGCAATGGCCGTGGGTGATGACCCACCAGCTCGATATGCCGTCGACCAGCGTGCGCCCGTCCGCACAGTGCAGATGCGCGCCCGACGCCGACACGACCTCGGGGATCGGCTCGCCAAGGCCGTGCTGGGTGAAGGGATGCCAGACGGGGGACGGTGTCATGCGGCGTCCGCCCTACATCCGCCGTGCTCCTGCGATGGCTGGTGCCGTGTTTTAGCCGCTCCGCCGGGGGGCCGTGGGCTCCTGCCTTCGCTGGCCCACGACAGAGGCATCACCTCACGCAGTCGCTCCCCGCCTTCGCACCGCGCCACCGCTTCAGCCAACGCCACCTCGCCACAACAAACGCCGTGCTCCTGCGAAAGCAGGAGCCCAGGATGGCAAGGCGCGGCGGACAACCCTGGGCTCCTGCCTGCGCAGGAGCACGAGACAGCGAGGCTGTTCACCGCATCACCTCACGAAGACCGTCGATGTCGATGCACTGCGCCACCGCCGCCGCCAGCGTCCGGGCATCGAGCGGATCGAGCATCGGAACCCGCCCGAAGCTGCGCACCTGCCCCAGCGCAGGAACGGTCGCCTCGTTATCGGGATGCGGATCGCCCGAAAAGACGATGCCCGCGATCGGCACGCCGCGCGCGCGCAAGGCGGCGATGCTCAGCAGGCTGTGGTTGATCGTGCCGAGCCGCGTCCGTGCAACCAGCAGCACGGGCGCGCGCCAGGCAGCGAACTGGTCGAGATAGAGCCACGGCGGGTCGCGGCGGATCGGCACCATCACGCCGCCAGCGCCCTCGACCACCAGCGGCCGGGGCGCGGCGGGCAGCGCCAGCCGCGCGGGCTCGATCGCCACCCCCTCGCTCTCCGCCGCGAGATGCGGCGAGGCGGGCAGCGCGAGACGACAGGCTTCGGGCACCACCTCGCCCACGCCCAGCGCGGCGGCGGTGCCGCTGTCGGTGCCGTCAATCACTCCCCTCCCGCTTGCGGGAGGGGTCGGGGGTGGGCTCGTCCCCAGCGAAGTTGCAGGCCCTCCCCCTGCCCCCTCCCGCAAGCGGGAGGGGGGGGATTCCCGGCCCGCCTGCACCGGCTTCCAATAGGCCGCGCCCAGCGCCCCCGCGATCCCTGCCGCGACAACCGTCTTGCCGACGTCGGTGTCAGTGCCGGTGACGACAAGAACGCCGCTCATGACTGTGCCTCGACCGCCCGCATCAGCACCGGCGCCAGCGCGTCCAGATCATCCTCCCCGGCATTCAGCGTCAGCGTGATCCGCAGCCGTGACTGGCCGGCGGGAACGGTGGGCGGGCGGATTCCGCGTATGTCATATCCCGCCGCCTGCAACGCCTCTGCAGCCGCCATCGTCCGCCGTTCGCCGCCCAGCACGATCGGCAGGATCGGGCTTTGCGGCGGCTCCAGCCCCTGCGGCGCGCACAGCACCCGCCCGGCATGCGCCATCAGCGCGCGTAGCCGCTCGCGCCGGTCATCGGCGGCGGCAATGCGGTCGATGGCGGCGCTCACCCCGACGGCGATGAGCGGCGAGGGCGCGGTCGAGAAGATGAAATGCCGCGCGCGGTTGACGAGCAGGTCGATGACGGCGCGCGGTCCCGTCACCAGCGCGCCCTCGACCCCCATCGCCTTGCCGCAGGTATGAAGCGCGACGACATTGTTCCTGCCCTCATGGGGCGCGGCGAGGCCCCGGCCCTGCGGCCCATAGACGCCGGTCGCATGCGCCTCGTCGATCACCAGCATCGCCTCGTGCCGGTCGGCCACGACGGCAAGGTCACCGAGCGGCGCGAGGTCACCGTCCATCGAATAGAGGCTCTCGACGACGATCCAGGGCGTCCCCCGCCCGCCCTCGGCGCGCCACCCGCTGATGGCGTCATCGAAGGCCGCCGCGTCATTGTGCGCGGCGAGAACATGATCGGCGCGCGACAGCCGCATCCCGTCATGCGCGCTGGCATGGATCAGCGAATCCGCGACGATCAGGTCGCCGCGCCCCGGCAGGCTGGCCAGCATCGCGGCATTGGCCGAGAAACCGCTGCCGAAGAACAATGCCGCCTCGCTCCGGAAAAAGGCGGCGGCCTTTTCTTCCAGCGCGGCATGCGCGGGATGGTTGCCGCGCAGCAGCCGCGACCCGCCCGCGCCCACTGGCACCCCGGCGGTGATGGCATCAGCGATGGCGCGCGCGATGGCGGGATCGCAAGCGAGGCCCAGATAGTCGTTCGAGGCAAAGTCGACGCCTGCGCGCGGCCCCAGCACGCGCCTCTGGCCCCGCGCGCTCAGCGCGGCAAGGGTGCGGTCGATGGACGGGGCGATCGGACTCATGCCGATGGCTATAAGCGGATCGACGGGGCGTGCAATTTGGTTCGCGCAGTGGCGCAGAGGACGCCGAGGGAAGAGCATTGTTCGCGCGGAGACGCGAAGACGCGGAGAGTGTTATCCTTGCGGCGAAGCCGGCCTTTTCACCTCGGGGTCGCCGCGGGTGGACGGAGATTGATAAGCACCTGCGGCGAAACATCGCGCCCCTCCTCCTCCTCCTCCGCGTCTCCGCGCCTGCGCGTGAAAAGACCCCTCTGCGTCCTCAGCGCCTCTGCGCGAACCCACCCCACGCCAGGACAAAAAAACCGGCCCGGAAGCATGCTCCCGGGCCGATCCTCCCCCCTATTCTGTTCTGGGAGGGCGATGCTGGCGGTCTTTTCCCTAGATGCCGCCATTCGCGAGCGCGGCCAGCAGCAACAGTGCCACGATATTGGTGATCTTGATCATCGGATTGACCGCCGGACCCGCCGTGTCCTTGTACGGATCGCCGACGGTGTCACCGGTCACGGCGGCCTTGTGGGCGTCGGAGCCCTTGCCGCCATGATGGCCGTCCTCGATATATTTCTTGGCATTATCCCACGCGCCGCCGCCGCTCGTCATCGACAGCGCGACGAACAGCCCGCCGACGATGACGCCGAGCAGCAGCGCGCCCAGCGCGGCGAAACCGTTCTGCTGTCCGGCAACGGCGGTGATCACGAAATAGACGGCGATCGGCGACAGCACCGATCGAGGAAGCGCGCGACGTTCGGCTCGGCGAGCGCGCTCGCTTCGGCGCTGCGAT